>CAZYRC010000016.1:0-5187 GCA_964649505.1 uncultured Candidatus Saccharibacteria bacterium | reverse complement strand
TGGCTAAACCGCGCTGGCGTCGGGACGACACCGAGCAGTATACATACGCCGTAAATGATCAGCAGGACTGGCACCAAAAAACCGCCCAGGCGAATGACCTGTTCGATGCGCGAGTTGACCCCTGTTGGCGTGCCCAAACCCTTTTCCATTACTTTTTATTATAGCCATAAGTGGCACGAAAAAAAAGCCTAAACCGTCGGCGAATGTTTCGCGATCTGGCGCCGATGCAGGCGAAAATGCGGATCGTAGCGCTCTACCTCTGTCCAAAATGCCTTTGAATGGTTCATTTGGCGCGTATGACAGAGCTCGTGAATGAGCACATAGTCGATGAGCTCAAGAGGGAGCTTCATTAGCGCGATGTTGAGGCTGATCGTTCCAGAGGTACTACAGCTTCCCCAGCGTCCGCTGGCATGGCTAAAGCGCACGCGGTCGTAGGAAAACCCGTGTTCTGTGGCAAACGAGCGCAGACGCTGCGGCAGATACGCTTTCGCCTCGCGACGAAGGATTTTGATCACTTCATCTCTGATGAGGCGCTGTGCGGAACGATGTTCGATTGTTTCGCCAGGAGGTAGGTACACGAGCAAGGTGTTTCGCTCTGTTTTGACCGTGGCGCGCGCGACCATACTCGTCGGCACGGTTCGCAGGGTGTGGTGTTGACTGATCGTGTCGCCGTCGCGGTAGATCTGGTGTGCGGGTGTTTTCTCGCGCATGGCGAGGAGCTCATCGCGCGAGTCCGCGACGGTTTTTTTGATAAAAATGAGTGGCGTGTACAGAGGTGCGCTCACGAGAAATCGCCCATCGGTACCGATGCGGATTCGAATATTTCGAGCACCGCGGCGTTTGTGAACGACGATTTCGCCGAGAATTGGATCGCTAAACATCGGCTGGCTCCTAGCGGACGGTGATACGGCCGTTTTGTGGGCGCGACGGCGCGGTGACACGCTGTGTCTCGGGGCGCGCGTCTTTTGCGAGGTGCGCGAGAACAACTTTCATCTGAGAACTATAGGTGTGTTTGCCGCTGATAACGATTGCTTTTTCACTCGGATGTGGCGCGCTGAATTGCTTTGAAACAGATTCGAACTCATCGCGACTGAGCGATTTGCTCTTCAGCGTGCGCTTTAGCGCTGTGGCTTTGTCGACCTGTACCCAGACAAAAAGTGGCTGGTAGCCGTGCTGGCGTGCCCACTGGGCAAATTCGGTGCGGCGGACGCGCGAGTCGCTATTACCCTCAAAAACAAAGGTGTGGTTGAGTTTGGCGATCTCCCCGATCATCATCCCGATCAGCTCGCTCGCAGCCTCGGCACTACTGGTACGTTTCTCGATCTCGAGCGTGTCGATGAAGGGCGATCCAAACATATCGGCGAACTGCCGTGCGAAGAAACTCTTGCCACTCCCCGGGACACCTACCATCATAATCGCGTGCGGACGACTCAACTGTAACGATTTCATAAAAAAATTATAGCATTTTTTTTGACTTTTATTCGAATTTTCGTCAATTTTCAGGCAAAAATCCGCAAAATAACAGAGGTACAACATGCTAAAACACAATTTGCAAGCATTAGTGAAATATATTACTAATGCATATTGACAAAGTGTAAAAAGCTTGCTATAATGGTGAACATAACATCAATAGAGCTGTGAGGAGGCAATATAGATGAATAAATTTAAAGCTATCGCTGTCGGTCTTTTGCTGACTGGTGCCGCGCTGATCGGGTACAACCTGACGCAGGGTGACGCAGTCGACGCCGCTGGCGAAACACGTGAGTGTAGCGCCAACTCAATTATCACATGTGGTGCAATGAGTTCTAGCGAGCTCAAAAGTAAATACGCTGCCAACAAAGGCAACGTGAAAGGTATCTACAGCCACTATGGAATTACGGCTAGCGATATCGCAAATAGTACAAACGTTAAGACTGGGTACGTCTCACGAGACGGCAAAGTCACTGTTGATGGCAAAGTCGTCGCTACAGGTGCGCAGACCGTTGGTCGCAAAGCCAGCCTCGGCGGATCAAAAGTCAACGCCGGCGGTTCGACCGTCTACCAAGGTTCAGGTCGCCTGAAGTCAACCTTGTCAGCATACGTGTTCACGAACGCTGACGGTACCTTCAAAGCTGCCATCATCAAGGTTTGTGGTAACCCAGTTCCTGCGGTTCCTGTCAAACCACCAACACCGCCAAAACCAACTCCAGTCGTGAAATACGCTTGTGAGAAATTGACGGCAACAAAGATCAGCCGCACCGAATACAAATTCGACGCAACTGCAACTGCAGAAAACGCAACGATCAAAAGTTACGCATTTGCCTTCGGCGATGGCCAGAGCCAAACTGTGACGACGAGCGCTAAAGCCGCTTCGATCAACCACAACTATGCCAAAGAAGGTACGTACACCGCAACGGTAACAGTTGTCACTGACAAAGGTCAGGCAACGAGCGCAACCTGTAAGGTTTCGGTCACGGTTGAGAAACCACCAGTTGTTGACAAACCTTCGATCGACATCGTAAAGACCGTCAACGGCAAAAAACACATTCGTGTCGCAGCAGAGACTGAGTTCACCTACGAAATCACTGTCCGCAACACTGGTAACGTCGCGCTCAAGGACGCAGTCGTTACTGACAAAGCGCCAGCAGAGGTGACACTCCTCTCAGCAGACGCAGGTTCAATCAGCAACAACGTCTGGACCTACACGATTCCTGAGCTGAAAGTCGGTGAAAGCAAAACCTTCACGATCAAAGCTAAATACCCGAAGTACGCTGAAGGTATCCACAAAAACACCGTCTGTGTTGACACACCAACTGTTCCTGGTAGCCCAGATGACTGTGACGACGCAACCACTGAGACGCCAAAACCAACTGAAGTCTGTGATATTCCAAACAAGAAAATCATCACCGTAGAAGAGGATGAAGTAGACAATCCTAACTACACCAAAGACTACAGTAAATGTGATGAGACCCCAGTAGTACCTGAAACACCAGTTACGCCTGAGACTCCAGCTACACCAGTCACTCCTACGGAGCTTCCAAAGACCGGTATGGCAGAAAGCATCACAAGTGTCCTCGGTGTCGGTAGCCTCGTTGGTGCAGGATACGCCTACATCGCAAGCCGCCGCAACACACTCTAATCCCTAGCGGATACGAGACAAACCCCCCGTTCGAATGAGCGGGGGTTTTGCGTTTGTTATTTTGTTATTGATTGATCGTTGGTAAAATGACGGCGATGATTCCGTTTGTTTCCTGCTCTGCGGTGGGCGGGGTGTTTTCCTTGGCGGCTATGGGGCCGCTTGCCTCTGTTTATTATGATAGCTCTCTCTTGAGCTGGCTCAGCGTTTCGATGATTTCTTGGTGAACTCTTGTTGCATACTTTGAGCCACCGAGCGTCTCTAGATCTGAGCTGAGTTCGGCGATTTTCTCGAGAAGAGGATATTTTTTCTGAATTTCCCCGTAGTCGTCCTAGATGATCGTTTCACCGACAATATAGCTCCCGAGCATATCGAGCGGCTGGTTTCGTTCATTTTTGAGGATTTGATCAATTCTATCGACTATTCTGTGCATGTCGCGCATAGTTGAGTTATATCATGAAGAGTGCCCCCCATTCCTGGGGGCACTTCACTCCTTTCTGATCTAGTGATTCATACGCCATTCTGAGAAAAGCTCGTGGCCGCGCTCATCGATGACGAGATGGTAATGCTCGCGCTTATTGTGCTTGTCATAGATCAACATGTCCGTGACAATACAATCGCGGTCTCTGTCGTAACCAGACCTGACATCGACCTTGAACTCGAAATTTTCGTATTGAGTCATACGGGGAGTTCTTTGGTTTTTTGCCCACTGGTTCATGGCCATTTGAGCCATTTCGCGAGTTGCACTTTCGCGACGATTCTCTTCGAAGTTCTGTGCACCGTACTCGTCAAAAGGATCACGCTTGTACGTGACCTTGCCGTTGCGGTCCATGACGCAGTGCCCGTAACCAGCCGTCCGGCTTGCTCGCACCACCGAAGTAGATGCTGACGGCGCCGTCGGCTGCTTCGAAACCCAGACGTTGTCGATGCGCTGACGCGGCACACAGCTTTTTCGGCAATTGCCCTTTTGTCGCTTCGATGCTTCTGATTCTCAGTCTTGACCTTTTCGAGCCGTGATTTGAAGGTATGACATCGCCAGCTGTGAGGGGGCAAGCTTCCTCAAACCGCACTAGGAAATCGACTAAAGCCACTTCCGCTCAAAAGGGACACGTGCAAGCATGCGTTTCCTTTTTCGCTCCGCCGAACCTGACGCCTTCGGCGCCGATGGTTCGATGCTTAATACTTTGCCAAGTAAATAGACCAAGCTAAAGCCTGGTCTATTTACTTGGCAGGGGTACATGGATGAAGATAGAACTTTTTACTCTGTTAGCGAAAACGCTATTTTAGGAGGCAAAAATGTTTAGGTTAAATTCATCCTCTCTTTATGACCAGTCTACATTTGCGATCAACGTGACCATAGCTCGCCCTCGCGAAGACAAACCTCGCGAAGGCGGCTTCCGCGGCGGCAACGACCGCTGCGGCAATGGCGGTAGCTTCCGTCAGCGCAGCTGGTAATACTACCGGTCAAGTTATAAAAACCCGTGGTTATCCACGGGTTTTTAGTTGACGGCAAGCTGCTGCATGATCTTTTTGCGTCCGGACTGAACCACAAGCGTGCAATGTTGCAGAATATCTCTAATAGCATCGCTGCATACGCCTGCTAGCAGATCTTCATAACTCATATATATGCCAGTTTCCATCAGTATGCGCCCCATATCTGGCATCGTATCGTTGTTTTCGCTTTTGATTGAAGATGTTAACGAGACAACCATCCTGTCCAAAGTGGCCTGCGTTACCATGTGCTGTGCAACATTGTGAACATATTTCACCACATCACCTGCACTCATCTTCGAAGCAAGGGCTTTGCTAGCAAATAGCTCAATGCTAGCACTCCTCGGTCGCCTACGCCCACTCGCGTCGCCTACGTACGCCCCAAAGTGCAGAGCCGCTTGGTCTGCCATAGTTCTATTAAGCCAGTGTCCCACTATATTAAATAGCGGGAGTATGTCGCGACGGCTATCGACGAATTTATCGTCTAGCCTCAGACTCAAGTGTATTTTTCTTGGCTTTGGCGCATCTATTGCAGTGATGTAAATTGGTGTATTTTTATGTCGAATATTCAATGTATCAAT
>CAZYRC010000015.1:0-16017 GCA_964649505.1 uncultured Candidatus Saccharibacteria bacterium | reverse complement strand
ATTTATGCTTATTTTTGCTATAATGAAATTTAGTAGCCAGATCTACTGGATGAATGCTTAATTAACCTCGCTGTTCATCGCAAATTATTGAACAACGAAAGGTTCATACAACATGTCATATTCTTCTGAGCGCGCTTCGTCGCGCCCACGCCGTTCACGTGCGTCATCACAATCAGCTCGCCCGTCTCGTTTCGGCGGCCGTCCAAATTACAACCGCAAACCACAGCAAAAACGCGGTCCAAAAGAACTCCATGCGAGCAAATTTATCAACCGTGCTGTCGAACGCGTCGAAGAGGCTCCCTATGTCCCGTCTCATACTTTTGATGACTTCGCGCTCAACGCAAAAACCAAAGCAACCCTCGCTCATTTAGGGTTTACAGCCCCGAGTGCAATCCAGGATCAAGCCATCGAAGCAGCACTTGCTGGACGAGATGTCATCGGTCTCGCAAATACCGGCACCGGCAAAACCGCTGCGTTTCTCCTGCCAATCATCGAGAAGCTCTCGAAGAAACCGATTCGCAACACCGTCCTTATCCTCTCACCTACCCGCGAGCTGTCGCAGCAAATTGATGATGAGTTCAAACGGTTTGCGGCCGGACAAAAACTCTATAGCGCTGTCTGTGTTGGTGGCGTCAACATCATGAAACAAATCCGTGAATTGCAGCGCAACCCCCACGTCATCATCGCGACACCAGGTCGTCTGAAAGATCTCATCGACCGCCGCGCCGTTGTCCTCGGAGAAATCAGCACGTTCGTCCTTGACGAAGCAGATCGCATGCTCGACATGGGCTTTGTCCGTGACATCCGTGCGATTGCTGAACAGATCCCGACACCGCGTCAGACTCATTGTTTCAGCGCAACTATGACTCCGGAGGTACAAGCAATTATGAACGAATTAATGAATGACCCGGTCGTCATATCAGTGCGCCGTGGAGAAACAGGTGATCATATCGACCAAGACGTTGTCGACGCCCGTGACAAAGCACACAAGATCGAGCTTCTCGAAGAACTACTCCGGCAAGATGCTCTCGAAAAAACGATCATCTTCTGCGAAACAAAGTTTGGCGCCCAGCGCCTTAGCGACCGTTTGTCAAAAGACGGTCTTCCATCAGTCGCAATCCACGGCAACAAGTCTCAAGGTCAGCGTGAACGAGCACTCAAAGCGTTCAAAACCGACGCCGTCGATATCATGGTTGCAACCGATGTCGCTGCTCGTGGACTTGATATCCCCGACGTCAGTCACGTCATCAATTTTGACGCACCGAAACAATATGAGGACTACGTTCACCGTATCGGACGAACCGGACGCGCTGGCAAGACCGGCAACGCAATTACGTTTGTCACCAGCGCGAACCGCTAAGCATCTACCTTGGTAGTCTCGCTCGTGTAGCGATCAGAGAGCAATCGGTACGCAGGACTAAATCTTGCTCCGACGGCGAGGACCAGCATCAGCAGACTTGCCGCGACAAACGCCAACGCCATCCCGCGCGCATGACCGCTCCCAAGGAGCCATCCCCACGATTGCTGTCCGGCAGGCGAATTCATGTACGGAATCAGCCAGAGTTGCGCGAGTGGACCGATGAGGTATGCCGTGATTGGTGATGCCGCCGCTTCGACGCTCTGTCCAAATCCAAATACCCTTCCCTGTTTTTGAACAGGAACGATTGCTTGTAGTGTCGTTTGTTCGGCGGCCTCGATAATCGGCACAATCGACATATAGGTCAGCATGCTACCCGCGAGCAACCAGAGGGACTCGCGGATTCCCATGATCATCCCAACCATTGCCATGATGATATTTCCGACGAGAAGTATTTTGAGTGGGCGCCTGCCGAGACCGAGCTTTGCCACGAGTCCGCCACCGATGATGAATCCGATGCTCGAGAGTGCATAAACAAATCCCCACGTTTGAACGTTGGTCAGACTGAGTCCATATGGGTCGAGCAGTGCCATGAATACACCGCCGATGAGGTTGTTGAAGGTTGCAAATAGAATGAGTGAAAAGAGTCCTGGAATCGCGCGAATCGCCTGCCATGCACCACGAATATCAACTAACTTTTGAAGATTCGGATCGTGGGCGATTTTTTTCTCATCAATCGTCACAAAGAACAGGTCAATCAATGCGACGAAAATAAGTGTGATTGCAATCGCAAGTGTCCACCCCATTCCCAAGTACCCGATAGCGAGACCACTGAAAATCGAGGTCAGCATAAATGCCAGCCCCTGCACCATGCCAACCATCCCGTTCGCGCCAGCCCGCCTGTCTTTCGGAACCATAATCGTCACACAGGTCGAGAGCGCAATGTTACGGATGTTCTCGACAATACATCCGATGAGGATAATCGTCGTGAAGAGCCAAAACCACGGCCCGCCAATCGTCAGGAGTTTTTCGTGATCGACAAGGACAAAAATGATTCCGCCTGCGAGATACGTAGCTGCAGTGATCGCCGAGGCGACTTCCATGACTCGTTTTTTGTGGTGCCGGTCAACAAGTGTTCCAAAGAATATTCCCGTCACTGCCATCATCAACATATAGCTTCCGCCGAGAATCGCCGTCGCCATGACATTCTGTGTTTCGAGGTACACCCAAAAAGTCAGCGCAAACCACAAGAAGCTCGTCGTTATGTTTGCGATGAGCGTGTTCACGAGGAGTCGATAGAAATGGCGCATCAGATTATTATACCTGATGCGCCTCATTTGTCATGAACAAATCTACCCTCTAGCGTTTGACCTCGACACCACCCATGAGAATCGAGCCGTCGATAAAGAGAACTGGGTTGTGTTTGCTATCCGTTGGTCGTGTTTTGTCTTCGATACCGCCGAGTACGACTGAGGCACGATTCTTGACGATAACATTCTCCGGGACGCGTAGCTCGATACCACCCATCACGACAAATACATTGAGTACCGCTTCATTCTTGATTTCCGCATGCGAGAGATCCATCTCGATGCCACCCATCACCGCAGTCATCCGCGCGCCGGTATAATCTTTTGCACTGTTTTTTGTCGATGTACCTGACAAAAACGCCGAAACTTCCTCACTTGAATCAGCAGATACATTTCGATTTGGCCGGCCATTTACCAACATACTGACGCCAAAAGTAATCACAATCGCTGGAAAGATCACGTCACCGATATTGATCGTCGTTACTTTGAGGTTATTGAGCTGGATTGCAACACCGGCGGCGACAAGAAAAAGTGGCCAGACGTACTGTTTGGGGTTATTCATGAGAACGAGTCCGGCAACAGCGATGAGCCCGAGTGGCCACCACGTCGCGAGAAGCGACTGCATGCCAAAAAGATTGGTATTTGCGAGGAATACGACAACTCCAAGCAGGATGATTGCGAGTGCGGTAATAGTGCGTTTCATGGCCCTATCGTAGCACAGCAAGGCTTGATTGTATACGCATCGTCATCGGATGAGCCGCGAGCCACTCGTCGGTTGCTCGCGATGCGCCAGGAAGCGCTTCGTTGCCATAATCGTCGACAACAATCGTTGCGCTAGCCACGAGATGAGGCTCAATGACGCGTAATGAGTCTTTTATCGACTCATAGTAGTCTCCGTCGAGAAAAGCAAAAAACACGTCGTCGGGAACGTCAGCGGGAGTGAGGTCCGAAAACCATGCTTTATGAACGATAGGCGCAGCGAGACCAGCTTTTTTGAAATTTTCGTAAAACTGCTTTTTTGCGGCGAATAGTTCTCCCTCGACGAACTGCACACCGAGCGGGCTCTCATCTTCGGATGTTTTTGGCGGCAAGCCCGCAAACGAATCATATACATGAAACTCAGCTTTCGACCCGTATACGTCGAGAAGCCGCTTGATGAAAAGTGACGTCGTGCCGATATAACACCCGAATTCGACGACCGCTCCACGCGCTCCAGATTTGAGCAGTAGCTCGAGTTCTGTGAGAAGCGCACGCAATTCTTTTTCGTCCACTTGATCCGAAATCAGCGGAAATCGTGCGAGTAATTGGTCGGTGATCATATCTGTAAGTATATCACCTACGCCGAGGCACGTTCTGCGAGCAATTCGTCAAAACCAGCTTCGACGGACGCTTTGTCATCGAGTTCTTCGAGCTTTCTTTGGTCGAGTTCAAAATTCACCCGCCCGAGCAGTACCGCAATCTCCCCCACCTGGCGAGGATTTGTCGCAGCCTCGAAACGCTTCGTCAGTTCCCCGTAGTATCCCGAAAGTGTCGTTTTGTCGAGCTCGACTGCTCGGGTGAGATCCTCACCGATTCCTCTTGTTGTTCGTGATTCCATGGTCATCCTTTCTGCCGCACACGCGGCGTTTATTGTGGCTCGGGGAGAAAGATTCGAACTTCCATTTCTTGCTTCAAAGGCAAGCGACGTTACCACTTTGTCTATCCCCGAATACTGACTTTTAAAAACGAAAAATCGCCGATCTCTCAGCGATTTGTGTTTTGTCTATCCCAACAAATATCAACAAATCGCCGGAGGCGTTTTGAGAATCATTTGTTGGTAGTGACAGTAAGTCATGTCGCTATCTAACCACATCGGAATCAATATGTAAAGACTTTTATTCATCTTCGATTTTTGTGATGCGGTTGAGATGCACGATCGTTTGGTTTACTGTCAATTTTTTTGGTAGTGTCATCGAAAACGTGCTGCCTTTTTCGAGCGCCGACTCGACCGTCACGTCGCCGCCGTGTGCCCGCGCGAGCTGGCGCGCGAGGAAGAGCCCGAGACCGCTGCCGCCTTCGCTGTGCGAGAGCGGGTTGTCGACGCGATTGAATTTCCCAAAGACCATTTCGATATTGTGTTTGGCGATGCCAACACCGCGATCTTTCACGTAGAGCGAGACCATTTTGCCCCGGCTCGCGATGCCAACGCGCACGGTCGACGATGGGTAGGAATATTTGATCGCATTGCTGATGAGATTTTCAACTGCCATCGTGACGTAACGATCATCCGCCGTCACTTGGTAGTCGCGCTTCGTTCGAAATGCGATCCTGATATCTTTTTGCGATGCCTGCTCCGCGAAGCCGTCGATCACAGTTTGCGTCAGCGCGGTGAGATTGAACGTTTTTGGCTCGATCACGAGCTGACCGGCGTCAGCTTTCGAAACATAGAGCATTTCGTTGATGATTTCGAGCTGGCGCTCGTTTGCGTCGTAGGCTTTTTGTGCGACGGATTTTTGCTCCGACGACAGCTCCCCGAGCATGCCCGAATTCAAAAGTCCGAGATATTGCTTCACCCCGCTCGCCGGTGTGCGCAGCTGGTGCGATGCAAGCGCAAGCAATTCTTCTTTCGTGCGTTTGACCTCTCCTTCGTAGACATTTGCCAGACGTTTGATGCGCCCAATAAAAATCCAATACGTCAAAATCGACAGCAGCAAACTCACAATTCCACCGAGTACGAAAAGCACGATCGGACTCGCCAGGCTCGTGTACGACGCACCGCCATTTACCGCGACGCCCCACGTACGGTTGTCGACGTTGATTTGCGATGTTGCTATACCTGTCGAGCTTGTCGCAGTTCCATTTTGATACAGGAGCGACGGGTTCGCCGAGTCCGTTTCGTCGCGGACAGTCACCGCGATATTTTCGTATTCGTCACGATGGTCACTCAGATATTTGCTCAACATGTCCGCTGGACGCACGATCGCGTAGACAAATCCACGGAGATTCGCGCGGCGCGCCTCGACGGTCGTCGGTATGTCCGGCGTCGAATAGACAGGATAGTACGCGAGGATGCCTTTTTTGTCAGCGGAGCCGCCATCCTGCACGAGATTTACCGGCGCGGTCATCACCGTTTCCGCCGTATCGCGCGCTTGTTGCTGTGCCGTGCGGCGAGCCGATTCCGAATACATATCGTAGCCGATCGCGCGGTCGTTTTCTGGTGAATTTGGTGCGAGATACGTGATCACACTCAAGCGATCTTGTGGCGATGGACTGTTCACAGTGAAGTTCTCGCGGCCATTGTCGCGCTGCGCCTGCTGGAAATCTTCGCGTGATTCTGGCGCGATCACGCTTGCAAATCCGATCCCCACGACTTCCGAAAATGCCTCGTCATCCTGCGACATTTGATAAATCCGCTGCCATTCGTCATTTGTCACGTCGGGCTTCACCGCAAAAACCGCCGACGATGAAAGCAACAGACGATTCACACCGTCGACCGACGAACGCGTGAATGACGCCAGTGACGACGCTTGTTGATCGAGCCGCGCCTGGTAGTCGGCTTTGTTTTGATCCTGCGTCGATTTCGCAAAAAAACTCGCCGCACTAAACGTGATGAGAAAAACAATCAACGCAAAAAGCAGCCCCATACGATACGGCGACCATCGAAGCCAACGAAGCGTGCGCTCTGCTGAATGCGGGCGTTTCATATCTTTACTATACCTAATTTTTTGCACAAAAAGAGTGATAATTTCGACAAAAAGTCGCTAGTAAACGGTATATTCTCGTGTGATCTGGATATTTGATGCGCCGAGTGCAGTATATATATTTGGTGCGGCCGGCCCCGACCAAGAGCCAATAAATGAGACTTGTTCTCCAGCCTGCAAGTATGAAAGCCTATTCACTGCCCCAGAAAGATAGTATCCAGTAGTGTTATTAGTTGAGGCGGACGCTCCATAAAGTTGATTCTCAACATTTCCTCCGTTAGATTTTTTAAAGCCAAATGTCATGTAGTTGTTTCCACTATTGTTGGGCACTGGCATACCGACTGTAACTGTGCCATGGATTCGATAATAACCAGCCTCTGGCGCCGTAAACACCCCCGTGGTCGTATTGTACGCATTCCCCACATTGATATTCATCGTGTTATAAACAAAGTTTGCATAGGCCTGCGGATAATTTCCACCGGTAGTGTTGTATCCATCGACGAGCACCTGCGCGCCTCGACTCACACAATCCTTCCACGCCCCGCCCTCGTAGCATCGGAATTTCCCAAGCGACGAATTGTAATACATGCTGCCATTAACACCTGTTGGGTCTGTCGCGTTATTGTAACTATCGAGAACCAGGCTGACCGCCGTCGCATCACTCGTGCTCGAGCCGACGAGCACTTGCTTGTTCACCGTATCGATCGTGAGGTGTGGGAGCGCCGCCTGATCTTGCACCTGGAACGAGACGGTACTATTCGACGGATCTTTGACGAGTAGCTCACCTGTTGCAGATAGTGTCACTGCGACACTATTGTTCGTCTTGAAGCTCAGTGGGTTCGCGCCATTCGTGCCGAGCGTTGCGGGTGCACCAAACGTATTGCCACCATTGCAAAACGCCACACTTCCCGTCCCGCAGTTCACGCTCAGCGTCGTGCCGGTCATCGTCAAACCAGAACCCGCCGAGTACGTCGTGTTTGCGTCTGCTGGCAGCGTGATGCTCCCGCCATTTGTCAGACTGATTGTGCGCGTTGCAGCATCGTAGCTGAGTGCCTGGGATTCCGTCCACGACACCGTATTGCCACCAGATATCGTCAGCTGGTGCGAGCCAGCACTTGGATTGGTCAGCGTCAGTGTCTGCGCATCGGTATTGTCCTTTAGCGAGCTCAGATCCACCGTGTTGCCGCCGGCAATACTGAGTTGGTTCGTCGTCGTATCCCACGTCAACGTCTGGTTATCCGTATTCGTGGTCACGGTATCGTTGTCGTTGGCGCAGGCCCAGCCATTGGCGCTGGTGTATTTCAGGAGTTGGTTGTCGGTGCAGGAGGTAATCATACCCACACGGTATGGGTCTGCAGCGGTGCCAGCACCCGCGAGGAGGAGACCGCCATTTGGCACTACGCCGGAGACTTCGTTGCCCACCACGCCGTCACTTTCAGACGTGAGGTAGGCGATATTTGTACCAGCTGTCACGCGGCCATTGGCATCCACGGTGAGAGAATTGTATGTGCCTGGTGTCACACCAGTTGCACTCAGCGCCAGGGCGCCGGCGAGTTGTTCAAAATCGCTCGTGGTCTGCAGAGCAAGCGCCGGATTCTGGCCGCCACTCGACGTCAGTGCACCGCTCGCCGTCACCGAGAGGACGCCGGTGTTTGCGAAGGTGGTGCCGGTCAGGGAGAGGCCAGGGCCGGCAGAGTAGGTCGTATTCGTGTCACTCACTTGGTTTGCACATACCCACGCAGTGTCACCGCCATTTCGCTGCAAGATTTGTGATGCGGCGCAGTCCATCAAGCTCACAGCATTGCCACTACGCAGTAGTCCGTCAGAAAACGTCAGCACGTTTTCTTTGCCCGCAAATGTCTGCCAATCTGTCCCTGAAAGCACACCAGTCGTAGTGGCATTTGCCGTCGGGATCGGTGTCGTCGTCGCGCTTGTCACGCGGCCGTATTGATCGACAGTGAGAACAGGAACATTCAATCCGCTGCCATACGTTCCGGCGGTAGCGCCACTCGTCGCGAGACTGATCGTCCCGCTGGTCGTTATCGGCCCGCCGGCAAGCCCCGCGCCCGTATCGATCTGCGTCACCGTACCACCTGTGCTTGTATCCGGAATCACGACACTGCTGCCACTCCCAGAGATCGTCAGGGTACGTGTCGCCTGATCAAAGGTCAGCGTCTGCGCATCAGTATTATCGAGATATTTCGAGAGGTCGATCGAGCCGCCATTTGTCAGCGAAACGGTATTGCCGCTGAGGCTCAGTTGCTGCGCATCCGTGTCGGGCAATGCGACAGTGTTGCCGCCCGAGATCGAGACCGTGCGCGCCGCTCCGCTGCCATTCACGGTGAGTGTTTGGCTGTCCGTGTTGTCGCGCAGCGCGCTGAGGTCGACGCTATTGCCGCCCGCGATGCTCAGTGCATTTGTAGCGGGATTCCACGTCAACGTCTGGTTATCCGTATTCGTGGTCACGGTATCGTTGTCGTTGGCGCAGGCCCAGCCATTGGCGCTGGTGTATTTCAGGAGTTGGTTGTCGGTGCAGGAGGTAATCATACCCACACGGTATGGGTCTGCAGCGGTGCCAGCACCCGCGAGGAGGAGACCGCCATTTGGCACTACGCCGGAGACTTCGTTGCCCACCACGCCGTCACTTTCAGACGTGAGGTAGGCGATATTTGTACCAGCTGTCACGCGGCCATTGGCATCCACGGTGAGAGAATTGTATGTGCCTGGTGTCACACCAGTTGCACTCAGCGCCAGGGCGCCGGCGAGTTGTTCAAAATCGCTCGTGGTCTGCAGAGCAAGCGCCGGATTCTGGCCGCCACTCGACGTCAGTGCACCGCTCGCCGTCACCGAGAGGACGCCGGTGTTTGCGAAGGTGGTGCCAGTCAGGGAGAGGCCAGGGCCGGCAGAGTAGGTCGAGCCCGCCGAGCCGACGAGATCCTGCGCACACACCCAGCCCGTGCCGCTACTTTTCATCACTTCGCCCACCGCACACGACATCAGCCCAACATTCGTGCCTACGACGACAAAACTACTGTCAAACGTCAGTACATCCTGCTTCGCATTGAATGCTTGCCAATCGCTCGCGCGCAACATCCCATCGTGCGTCGCATCTGCGTAGCCCACCGGCGTGCTGCCATTTTGCAGCGCCGACAGATCGACGCTATTGCCGCCCGTGATGCTCAGCACCGTTCCGCTCAGCGACAGCGTCTGTGCATCAGCACCCACCGTCGTATAATTGTTCGTCACCTGCGTCAGCGCAGTGGTATTTGTGGTGTTTGTCGTGTTGTTTGTCGTCTGATGCACATTTGTCGTCGGTGATGAAATCGTATTTGTCGTCGGAATAAGACCCGTCAGTTTTTCACCAACTTTTGATGCAAGTTCATCGCTTGTCATCGTGGCAAGCGTACCGTTCTTCGCCACGACAATGCCATTGCCTGTCACGGCGAGGCCGGTATTTGTTGTACTTTTTACATCACTTACTGGACGACCGGCAACGAAATCTTTTGACGATTCGTCGCAGCCGAGACGGTTGTCGTAGCTGATCGTATTGCGACCAAACATTGTCGCAAGTTTGTCGGATTTTGACGGCGCGACGTAGTACGAACATGAGCGCGGCGCTGATGCAACGCTTGCGCAATCATCGGTCGAATCGTTGAGACAGAGCTGCAGTGTGTAGGCGGACTTTTGGACGTCACTCGGCAGCGCGACAGTCGCGAAAAACGTTTCTTTGGCGATCGTGGCATCAATTTTTTTCGAGAAAAGCGTATCGGTCGAGCCAAGTTTTGTCGCGACCACTGTCGCCGAAACCTTGCCGTCCTGCTGCCCGCGCGCCGGCACCTGCACCTCAATCTGACGCGGTGAAAAAAGATACCACAGACCGAACCCGACCAAAACGACAAGAAGTGTCACAATCCCAGAGACGAGCGCAATATTTCCGACTGATCGAGGCCGAGGTGCGGCTTGCCGCGAGGGTTCCATGAGACTCCTTTAGTTATTGTTTTTCGTGCTGGATTGGGCGTCTGTACTGATGGCGATCGGACCGGCGTTGATGATTTTGTTTGCTGATTCGCGGTAGATGATCGCTTTTTTTGCCTGAGGGAAGATGAGCAAGAGATCGCCGTTTTCGGCGTCTTTGAAAAACGCCTGACTTTTGAGCTTGTCTTTGTCGGTGACGGTCATGAGCGTCGGGGTTTCGTCACTTGGCAGCGTCATGAGTCGTGAGATTTTGTCCTTTACCTCGAGGACGCGACTCGCCTGCGCCTGGCGCATTGCTTCTGGGTTTTGGAGTTTTTGGTTCTGGAGATAGAGGTAGCTCGCCGCACCGATCGCGATGACGGCCAAAACGGCAAAAACAAGCGCGAGTTTATTAAACGGTTTTTTGCGAATCTGAGGTAGTTTCATATTTGTTCATTATAACACAGGTAGCTTTAAGGAATAGCGGTTTCACTCCTTGATTTTTTATACTATTTATGCTAGAATCAAATCACAAGAAAGCTTCACTATGTCGATTGATCACCTCACCCCGTCGCTCGATACAAATGATTCGCACCACGAAGCGATTTCTGCTTCGCCTGAAGTGCGCCATGAAACCGGACGAACGGCGAGCGAGCTGTACGATCTGGCGCTCTCGCACGAGCTGGCCGCAAGATCTCTGACTGGTCCGGCGCGTGATAGCGAAGAGATGAAATCGCTCGGATATTTGCTGGCTGCACGGACGCGTGAAAAAGAAATCGCTGCACTGCGCGCCAGTCTCGCCGCGCCGCACGTCACACCACCTGAAGATACGTCCTGGCTACGTGACGGCAATTGGGATTAGCTACTCCGCGACTCGAGGGGTATTTTTTTGGCGAAGGCCTTTGCCGTAGAATCTGCGCCCAATCCATTTGTGAATCTCGGTCATCACAATCGGCACCACAAACGCACACGCCGTCGTCCACAGCAGATCTTGCGCCGATGGCATCGCATAAATGTGCAGCGCCGAATGCATGTTGCTCGATAGCGCGACGAATTGGCTCACGATCGCGAGCGCCAGCCCCGCATAAAACGGCCAACTCATCCGACGAATACGATACCACAGCGTCTCGTAGTCGCTGCGCATATTGAACGCATTTGCCCACTGCATCACGACGAGCGCGTTGAAGACGATCGTGCGCGCATATTCAACACCATGAGAATTGATAAACACGAGATAGAGCGAGAGCGCAAGCGCCGCCATGACCGAAGCGGTGAGCACAATTCGCGTCAGCATAAATTTGCTAAAAAGCGGCGAGCGCGGCTTGATCGGTGGCCGCGTCATCGTACGCGCCTCGCCCGGCTCGAGCCCGATCGGAATCACCATACACGTATCGGTCACGAGGTTGACCCAGAGAATCTGCACCGCGACTAGCGGCACCGGCACGCCGATCACGAGCGAGCCGATCGCAACGAGCACTTCGCCGGCGTTGGTCGAGAGCAGATACGCGACCATGCGTTTGATATTTGTATAAATCGTCCGCCCCTCAGCGACCGCGCGCACGATCGAGCGGAAATTGTTGTCGAGCAGGATGATATCGCCCGCGTCTTTTGCGATCGTCGTGCCGCTTCCCATCGCCACGCCGACATGCGCGCCGGTCAGCGCTGGCACGTCGTTCACCCCGTCGCCCGTCATTGCCGTGACGTGATTGCGTTTCAGGATTTCGAGGAGGCGGTGCTTGTTTTCTGGGATGACGCGGGCAAAGACACGCGTTTTTTCGACGACCTTTTCGAGCTCATCGTCGGTGAGCTCGTGCATCCCGCGGCTGTCGAATACTTCATCGCTCGACTCGACGATACCGAGCTGTTTGCCGATGTGAAATGCCGTCTCGAAATGATCACCCGTCACCATCGCCACGCGAATACCGGCTGCGCGCGCTTGCTGAATTGCCGCTGGGGCTTCGGCGCGCAGCACATCCGCCACACCGATGAGACCAGCAAGCTCACCTTTTTTGTTTTCGATTGCGTCAAAAGAATCGACGGTTTCCTCGAGGCGAAATGATGCAATCGCCAACACGCGCAGTCCGCTCGCCGCCATCGAACGGACCGTGTTGTGCGCTTGCTCACGCTCGGATTTGCTCATGTGGCAGCGCTCGATGACTTTTTCAGGCGCACCTTTGACCCACAACACAGTGCCATCGCGCGTTTCAAACACATTGCCACTCATCGCGCTCAATTGGTCGAACGGCAACGTCAGCTTCGGGTGCGGCCGGCGCCCGTGATGCTCGTCGAGATAGTCGTCCATCGCCTGGTCGAGCGGGTCACGTGTTTTGGAAATCTGCGGCAAGACCGCGTGCGCCAGCGCCGAATACATTTCTTTGTCACTCAGCACATCGCTCCAAAGTTCCTGAACCGTCAGTTTATTTTTCGTCAGCGTCCCTGTTTTGTCCGTGGCGATTGTCGTAACGATCCCGACCGTTTCGATCGCCGCTGGACTTTTCACGAGCGCTTTTTGGCGCGCCATACGTCGCATCCCGAGCACCAGCACCACCGTGATCGCGACCGGCAGGCTCTCTGGCACCGCGCTCACCGACAGCGCGAGCACGTAGCGAATCGCATCCGTCATCTCCATCCCGCGCCAGAGTGCAAGTGCAAATGCCACCGCTGCAATCGCCGCAATCACCCGCACGAGCATCGAGATCAGCGCGTCGATCCGCTCCTGAACCGGCGAGCGCTCGCGAACATTCATCGAAAGCGCCGCAAGTTTGCCAAATTCTGTCGCATTTCCCGTCGCCACGACGAGCGCCGTTGCCTCGCCGCCAACGACGAACGACCCCTGATAAATCATGTTTGTGCGCTCATAGAGCTCCTTCTCGCTCGGCAATTCATCGGTCGATTTTTCGACTGGCAGCGATTCGCCAGTGAGCTGCGATTCGTCGACGCGCAGCGACGCCGTCTTCACCAGCCGACAGTCCGCCGGGATCTTTTCGCCCTCCTCCAGCACGACAATATCGCCCGGCACGAGCTCCACCGCGTCGATTTGCTGCGCCGTACCGTCGCGAATAACGTCGACGATGTGTTGGTTGGTTTTTTGCAATGCCCGCAAGATTCGCTCCGTCGAAAATCGCTGCACATAATAAATCAACGCGTTCGTCCCCATGATCGCGCCGATGATCGCCGCGTCGATATATTCGTGGTGCCACACACTCACCGCCACTGCGACGAAAAGCACCGCCATGAACACGTTGCGAAATGGCTCGACGAGCTTGCGCCAGAGCGGTTCGCCCTTCACCGAGATGGCGTTGGGACCGTACTCGAGCGCTCGCGCCGCGACCTCACTTTTTGACAATCCACCCGGGTCAGAGTTGAGCGTTTCGAGACTTTTTTTGACCGTTTTTGTGTAAAAATCCATCTCCACTCATTTTACCATGAGCGATATGGTTTTGAGATTTGCGCGGGGGATTTTAGGCCTTCGTCGGTACTTTTTGCCGCAATTCGTCGACCAATTCGCCGAGCCGATCGAGCAGGGCCGCGGGCGCATTGCATCGATCCAGCGCTTGGAGCACCTCGCTATACCACCACACCTGGTGAGTAGCATTTTTGTAGTAAATCGCCGCCACAACTCATCACTCACAACATCGTAATCAGCAAGTGTCGAAAGCAAATTATGAATTTTGTCGCACGCTGCACGTTTGAGTGCTGCATCGAGTCGTGGAGTGTAATTGATCATACTATTTCCTTTCAACTGCTCCGGCACAAAAAAATGGGCCCGAACTAACTATTATTTGTTAATCCGTAGCCGCAATGAACGCTCCATCTAGAGCCGCTGTCCTACCTATTTACTATATCACAGCGATACCATGAGTGATTCGCAACTCACAGTATCACTGTGTTTTTCAAAAATTAGTCGTCACGCGTCGAAACGAGCAGCAAAATCCCCGAAACGAGATTCACAAAAATCAACGTACAAACGCCAAACGCCGTCGTGTTTTTCTTCGTGCCTTTGTAGATGCCATACGAAATCACCGTCATCGGAATCATCCACGCCAGCGGAATCAGCAGCCAGCCGACACTCACCGTCGACACAATATTCAAAATAAAAGCGATCAAACGGAGCGTGCGATCACTTTCAGCTTTTTGCAATGTTGCTACGTCCGGTGCGGGTTGGGTTGGGGTGTGAGTTTGTTCCATAGTGTTTTGATTGTAGCAGGAAAATTCATTCGGCGCTACTGGGGAGTTAGGGATGTAACTACGAGGTATTTTGACTAAACTTGCATATCCTATGAAACCGCCGCGTACAACTCACGTTGCATGTCCAGATAGTCTTCGGCGATCTCTTTTGCAGAGCCAAGCACACCAGTAGCATCGCGCATTGTTCGGTAGTGCAGTTTCACCAGCCCCGTCAAATTTTTCATCTTTAGCTCGCCCTCTCCGCGCTGTTCATAAAGATCGAGGATAAAACTCACGAATTCCCGTTCATTCTCGTCGAGCTGCTCTAGGTAATATTCTCGCAAAATTCCCGCCCGTTCCGTTCGCGTCATCGTATCACGAGCATAGGCGATATATCGAAGTACGTCATAAATATCACTATCTTCTGCATCACACAGCGCCTTCAGTGCTTGTAGTTTTGTCTCTTCAAATCCACGTTCTGCTAGACCTTGCAACAAAATTTCGCGGGTCCGTGGATCGCTCCTCTGGGAACAATGATTCAACATACGGCTCAAAGGCGTGACCTGCATCGAACATCGCTTGTGTCGCTGCGTCGACAGGTGGAAGTTTGCCGGGGTCGTTCTTTTTCAGCCACAACCAGGCGGGCTGGCGGAGGAAAAGCATATGGGCCGATTTGGAAATCATCAGAGCGCAGTCATTTCATCTTTTACGCGCTGAGTACTCTTAAATATATTTATAATATCTTCGTCACTCATATTAGCTACGTCACGAAAGCGCACAAGTTTGATTCCAGCACTTTTTAGCATCTCTTCTACGCCCATGTCGCGGCTTCGACGCTTTGCGGTGTCGTGCGACCAATCATCAAGTTCAACCACATAAGCCACCTGAAGCGAATCTTTGTGCGCTAATACGTAATCTACCGAAGTCCTGTTTATTCGCTGGAAAGCTGCCTTCCAGTACCTACCTTTTGTCTCATTTTTCAATAACGCAGACAGGTGAATTTGCGGAAAAACATAATACTTATCTTCTGATACTCTTTGCAACCTATGAAAGAACCGAGTCTCAGCATCTGTCATTAGTGCTTCTTTGCGACTATACAAAAACTTTCTAGGATGCGCGTCTTCTCTATCATTAACACCAGTCTTGGAAGCTAGGTAAAAGATAGCCAATACTATCACTCCAGCTATAATATATACTTCCATGGCTACAACTTAATCTCCTTTCTATCCTTGTCAAATAACCTCGACATAAATCGCATAGTTCTCTCGTAGCTTATCTCCATAGATATCTTTTACCAAATCTCGTGAAAGATGATTATGAAATAGCGGAATATTGGCAAGTTGAGATAACTTTTCGGCAATAGTTAACTTCCCAGAAGCAGGAGGGCCACAAAGGAATATAAGTTTCATATTTATGATTATAACAAAAAGAAGTATCTAGTAGCGCGAATGCTTACTGGATACTTCTTCAACTTTGTAGTTTGATAATCTTGGCTCACCATACAGGTCACGGAACAATTACAGGGATGGCGGGACACAAAACAGGACAAATG
>CAZYRC010000014.1:1310-17597 GCA_964649505.1 uncultured Candidatus Saccharibacteria bacterium | reverse complement strand
AGAATATTATACAAAGTAAAAAGCCGAGACAAATGCTCGACTTTTTACTTTGGTGCACTGAAGAGGACTTGAACCTCCACGGCCGCAATGGCCACTAGCCCCTCAAGCTAGCGCGTCTACCAATTCCGCCACCAGTGCATAGTAGACAAATCTAGTTTTTCGTCGTCTCGGACACTACCTTGCAAGGACGCTCGCGTCTACGATTATTTACGTTTCACGCAGCCGCCACCAGTGCATAGTAGACAAATCTAGTTTTTCGTCGTCTCGGACACTACCTTGCAAGGACGCTCGCGTCTACGATTATTTACGTTTCACGCAGCCGCCACCAGTGCAAAGGTACTATCAGACTATAGCAAATTTACCAGAGAGTTGCAAGCGTGTTATACTGGGTGGGACGGCGCGTTGGCGGAGCGGTTACGCAGAGCTCTGCAAAAGCTCGTAGACCAGTTCGACTCTGGTACGTGCCTCCAATTTTATTGTTTGTACCAGCCGGCTTGTTCGGCTGCGTGCTTTTTGTGGCAGTTTGCACAGAGCACTCTACATTTTTCAATTTCTTGCTCGATTTGTTCCCAGCTATACCCCAATCGAACCGCTTGTGATATCGAAAATTTTTTGGTTTTTGGATCAATATGGTCTAGTTCGAGCGTCCTGATGTCATGTTCGCCACAAATTGCACAGTGATGCTTGTTGAGATAGGCCAACATGTTGTCGCGGTATATTGTTCGTAATTTATGCCGACGAGCTTTTGCACGTTCGCGATACTGATCTCCATACTTTTTGTAGTGCTCAGTGTAAATTTTCTTTCGCAGGCGTGCGTAGCAGAGTTTACTTTGCGCATGGAGTCTACCAGATTTAGCATCTTTAGTGTAGCACTCTGATTCTTGTTTTAGCTCGCTACACTTGGAGCAAACTTTCATAGTTAGATTGTATCGAATCATACGAAGAATTTGTAGACCGCAGAGAATCCTATTTTTGCTACTCGCGCTATTTTTGTTTCAGTAGCTCTATCAGCTCGGGAAAGGTCGCATCGAGGAAATGATTGCGAGTCTTCATACGGTGGACGTGCGCGGTTGGCAGATCCTGCGCAAATTTGTCGAGCTCGTGGTAGGGCACGACGAAATCATCTTCGCTATGAAAAAGATGGATCTCGCGTGCGCTTTTTTCGAGTCCCGCAGCGGAATGAATAGCAAAACTCCCGTACTCTTCGGCATCGTCGTCATACCCAGCCGCGACGAGCACGAGCTGGCGAACGGGCGTCTTGAGAGGATGACCCTGAAGGTATTTCGCGAGAAACATCGCACCCAGGCTGTGGCCGACCAGCCGCACATCATCACCAAGAAACGGCAAGATCCGCTCAAACCAAATCGACCATTCATTGAACTGCGCATTTGCGCTATTTGGCATTGAGGGCGTCAGCACATCGGCGTGTCCAGAAAATGTCTCGATCACCTGGTCCTTCCAGCCTTTGCGCGGCTTTAATCTTTCATAGTCGAGCGGTCGATTTTTGAGAGAATCTATATACGCGGCATGAGTAGAAAAGCTGTCTCCTCCGTGAATTATGACAATTTGTTTCATATTTCTAGTATAATATATCTGACGCGCAAGTGATGGAACTGGTAGACATACTAGACTTAAAATCTGGGGGCCAAAAGCCGTGCGGGTTCGACTCCCGCCTTGCGCACCAATGAAAATTTCCGAGGCAAGACCTCGGTTTTTTTTCGCAAAAATGCTATACTGAGGACATGTCTACAAAGGGGGAACGCACGACGAGAGCGAAAAAAACGACGGCTCGTCCAAAAAAACAAGCGCCGTCAAAACGCGCGGCTGCATTGCGCGCAACACCAAAAAAAATCCTCACCTCACTCAAAACGCGCCACGCCGCATTTATGAAACGCCGCCCGCATCGCTCGCTTCGACGAACGCGACGACGCGATTATGCGCGAAGTTTGCGGTTGCCTGGCTATCATGCGTTCACTCTGCAAGTTTGGCGCATGCTCATTTCGCACAAAAAAACATTCATTTTTTTGACACTGACCTACGCGCTCATTATGATCATCGTGGGCGGCGTGACCAGCCAAGAAACCTACACGAAAATCAACGACCTCCTCAAACAATCCTCAAAGGATATTTTCGGTGACGGCATGGGTAAAGTCGGGCAGGCGAGTTTGCTCGCCGTTTCGGCTTTTTTGACGGGCCCAGGAAATCTCACGAGCGACCAGCAAATCTACCTCGGCTTGACGCTGCTTTTTGTGTGGCTAGCGTCGGTGTGGCTGCTGCGCGAGTACCTGCTCAATCGCAAACCAAAACTTCGTGATGCGCTGTATACGTCTGGTGCGCCGGTGCTCTCGACGATGGTCGTCCTGTTTGTCATGATCGTGCAGCTTTTGCCGATCGGTCTCGTCGCCCTAGCGTACGCGGGGCTTGTCTCGGTCGGAATCCTTGACGGTGGGTTTGCAAGTATGTTGTTTTGGATATTCGCTGGAGTTGTGTCGCTCATGGTGCTGTATTGGATCACGAGTACATTTATCGCGCTCGTGATCGTCACGTTGCCCGGCATGTATCCGCTGCACGCGCTCAAACTTTCGAGTGATATTGTGATTGGCCGCAGGCTTCGGATTTTGTACCGTTTGCTCTGGGGCTTGATGACGATGCTGCTGGCGTGGCTCTGCGTGATGGTGCCGGTGATTCTGCTCGATACACTCGTGAAATCTGCATGGACTGCCGTTGCTGACGCCCCATTTGTCCCGCTTGTTGCGGCGGTGATGAGCGCCTTTACGGTTGTGTGGTTTTCGGCGTATGTCTATCTTTTGTACCGAAGGATCGTTGACGATGACGCAAAACCAGCATGATCTCGCCACGGCACGGGAGCGCGCCCTAAAACTTCGCGAATTGATCAATGAGTATCGCTATCATTATCACGTGCTCGACGAATCGACAATGAGCGAGGCGGCGGCGGATAGCTTGAAGCACGAGCTGACGCAAATTGAAACTGAGTTTCCTGAGCTGATAACGCCGGACAGCCCGACACAACGCGTCGCCGGAAAAGCACTCGACAAATTCACAAAAGTGCGACATCAGACGCCGATGATTAGTCTCGCGGATGTGTTTGACCGCGACGAAATTGCTGCATGGATCGACCGCGCACGCAAAATCTTGCCGGATCTTGGCGACGAATTTTTGTGCGACATCAAAATGGACGGACTGGCGTGTTCGCTGATCTACGAGGACGGCGTGCTCGTCCAGGCGGTGACGCGCGGCGATAGTCGTGTGGGCGAGGACGTGACAATGAATGTCCGCACGATCCAAAACGTCCCGCTACGACTTCGCGCTAATCAAAAATTTGCACATTTTTTGCGTGGACGAACCGAAATTCGTGGTGAAATCGTAATGTATCGACGTGATTTCGAGGCGCTCAATGCCGCGCGTGAAAAAAATGGCGAGCCACTCTTCAAAAACCCGCGAAATCTTGCTGCTGGAACGATTCGCCAACTCGATCCATCACTCGTGGCAGCGCGACCGCTGCATTTTGTCGGCTATGATATTTTGCGGGACGATCCCGAGGACACGCCGACGGTGGCGTTTGGCTATGCGATGATGAGTGAGCTCGGTCTCACG
Source organism: uncultured Candidatus Saccharibacteria bacterium (assembly GCA_964649505.1). GTDB lineage: Bacteria > Patescibacteriota > Saccharimonadia > Saccharimonadales > Saccharimonadaceae > Saccharimonas. Next base: position 13,982 of record CAZYRC010000014.1, on the reverse strand, counting down.
ACGAGTCGGCTCACAAAAGTCGTCAAAGGTCTCGACGAAATCATGTCGTATATCGATCATCTAGGCGAAATCCGTGCAGGACTAAAATTCAATACTGACGGCGCTGTCATCAAGGTCAACGACCGCGCGCAATACGCTGCACTTGGTACAGTCGGCAAGACGCCGCGCGCTGCTGTTGCGTTCAAATTCGCCGCCGAGGAAGCGACCACGGTCGTGAAAGATATCGTGATTTCAATCGGACGCACTGGTGCGGCGACGCCGGTTGCGGTGTTTGATCCGGTGCAAGTTGCGGGCACGACAGTGCAGCACGCGAGTCTGCATAATGCCGATGAGATTGCGCGACTCGACGTACGCATCGGAGACACCGTCATCATCTACAAAGCCGGCGACATCATCCCTCAGGTATTGCAGGTACTTCCTGAGCTGCGTCCCGCAGCGTCATCACCGTTCGATTACCGCGCCGAGCTCGCTCGCCAATATCCAGAGCTGACATTTGAGCGTCCAGATGGCGAAGTTGTGTACCGCGTCAAAGGTCTGACCGGCCCACTCATCCTCAAACGCGCACTGGCGCATTTTGCGAGCCGCACCGCACTCGATATCGATACGCTTGGTGAAAAAAATGTCGAAGCACTCGTCGACGGTGGGCTCGTTCATGATCTCGCGGATATTTATTTCTTGACGAAAAACCAGCTTCTGAAATTAGACCGTTTCGCCGAAATTTCTGCGCAAAAACTGATCGATGCAATCGATGCGAAAAAACAACCGCCGCTCGAGCGATTCATTCTCGGACTCGGTATTCGTCACGTCGGCGCACAGACGGCGATCGATCTCGCGGCGCATTTTCAGAGTATCGACGCTCTTTCAGTCGCCACAATTGAGATGCTTGCAACGATTGATGGCATCGGTACCGTTGTGGCGGAAAGTATCGTTGCGTGGTTTGCGGATGAAGATAATATCGCACTGCTCGCCAAGTTTCGAGAAGCGAATGTTTCGCCGTCATACGTCGTTCGATCAGGAAAACTTTCGGGCAAGCATTTCGTCGTGACTGGCACGCTCGAATCGATGAGCCGCGACGAAGCTGCAGACAAAATCCGTGCGCTCGGCGGCGCCTTCCAGACCGCCGTCGCAAAAGATACCGACTATCTCGTTGCAGGCGGCAAAGTCGGCGCAAGCAAACTCAAAAAGGCTGAATCATACGGAACGACCATCATCACCGAACAAGAATTTCTGGAGCTCATTGCGTGAGTCGAAAATTTCGATTTGACAAACTCGTGACTGACCGTGTTGTCGAGAATTCGCTTGCCGAAGAGCACACGCTCGAGATCACCTATCGTCGTTTGACCGGCGCACCACTGCTGCGTGAGCTGCGCCGCAAACTCATCGAGGAAGCGCGTGAGATTCCGGTCACCGACAAAGTCACCGATGACGTGCTTGACGAAATTGTTGATGCACAGGTCGTTCTCGACGAGATCAAGCGTCGTTATGATATTGACGAAGAATCCTTTCGCGATCACCGCCAGAAGCGAAAGGCGAAAAAAGGCACGTTCTCCGAAGGGTTTTTTGTCGATAGCGTGACGCTCCACGAGGATAGTCCATGGATAGAATATTTCGAAGCCGATCCGGCGCGCTACCCTGAGATCAAAGACTAGAGTGGCGATCCAACGATTGCGGCCTGGATATTATCCCAAAACTGTAATGTTATTCACAGAAACGAATATCGATTTCGTCGCATACTGAAAGAGCAAGGAGCATCAGTGCTTGCTCACCACCCGCCCACCAGGTTATTGGCCGATGGTTCTCGCAGAAGCAACGATGCGATGAATTGCACCAAGAGTACCGCGCTATCTTTCGTGACACAATGTCGCTGGGATATCGCGGTACTTTTGGATGAGATTTGGGTATTGGAGGGCCAAATAAAATAACCCGCTCTGTAAAGAAACGGGTTATTTTGGGTATCGCTCAGAAAGCGATTACCAGCTGCGCTGACGGAAGGTGTTGCCACCGCCGTTGTGTCCGCCGCCGTTGCCGCCGAAGTTGCCGCGTGGACGGTCTTCGCGTGGGCGTGCTTCGCTGACTGCAATTGCGCGGCCATCGAGTTCTTTGCCGTTGAGCTCGTCGATTGCTTTTTGGTTGTTTGCTTCGTCTTCGAATTCAACAAACCCAAAACCTTTCGAACGACCACTCTCACGGTCGGTGATCACGCGTGCGCTTTTGACTGGGCCGACTGTCTCAAAAAAAGCTTTGAGGCTGTCATCAGTTGTTGCGTATGCAAGACTTCCGATAAAAAGATTTGCCATGTATTGGTTCCTCATTTAGTTAGTTTCGTCAGATCGACCAAAGTTTCACGGATCTGACGAAAGAAATATCACATTCTTTTTCATTTCGCGTAGGTGTACTTGTTCTGAACGCTTACTAGTTAAACACACTTATTCAAAAATAGCTAGTGCAATCTGCTTGCGTTTTTTTAGCATATGCGCAATAATGAACACATGCTGGTACGCATTGGGGCATTCCCTGATGCAGCAAAACAAACATCCACCATCACCACGTGCCCCGGGTGGGCGCGTAGCAGCAAAAAACACTTCTCGAAAGAGAAGTGTTTTTGTCGGATATGGGGTATAATTGGGGGAGAGGGTGCATGGGATTTTAGCTCAGCTGGCTAGAGCGCAGCATTCACATTGCTGAGGTCATAGGTTCGAGCCCTATAAATCCCACCAGGATAAGAAGACGAGCAAGCACGCTGGTCTTTTTATTTTGTATCAGGAATTGACCGAAATCGAGCGTTTGATGACGCGCTGGCGGGCGCGTCCGATGAGGAAAAATTGCAGTATGATCGTCGCGACGACGATAAGTGCGAGCGGCCATGGCATGAGGAAGTTTTCGCCCTGAGGATACCAAAAATCGAAGAAATTACGCAGGAACGCGAGGCCAAATCCACCCGACGCAACGACGATTGCCGCGGTCAGGTAAAAGATTCGGGCGAGCCGCATGCTTTTTGTGTATTTCACCGCGAAGAGACGACCTGATTGCAGCACGACGCTCATCGCAAAAATCATTGTCACGACGACAGTGAGCGTGCTGGCGGCTTCCTGTGAGAAATTGAAATAATTGATACTGACAATTTGACAGAGAAAGATCGCAACGCCCGTCATGAGGCTTGTTGGGAGGATGGCAAAGAGCGTGTCACGCCAGAAGTGCTTTGGGTCGACGCGGTGGCGTGGAAGCGGCGGAAAGAGCGTCCACATGAGCGTCGGCAGCGTCATCGCAAAGATATTGATGAAGGTATTGTGGCGCGGCAAAAACGGATATTGATAACCGAGCGCGATAGTCAGTAGGAGTAGCGTGATACCGTAAATAATCTTGTGAAATGAAAGGACGGTCACAATCTCGATTGCCTGCATGATGCGGTTGCCGAGACGCATGCCGACGGGAAGTGAGTTGAATGAATTGTTGAGTAGTACGATGTCCGCAACGCGTCGTGAGGCTGCCGCGCCGGCGTACATCGCCACTCCGAGATTTGATTGCTTGAGCGCGAGCGCATCGTTGACGCCGTCGCCAACCATGCCGGTATAGCTGCCCTGGCACTGTAAGGTCTTGATGATATCTTCTTTTTGTTCAGGTAGCACGCGCGCAAAAATTGTCGTTTTTTTGATAGCTTTAGTGCGCGCTGCGCGGCTCAATTTTGCGAGCGCGTTGCCTGTGATGACACGATGAGGGTTTTTGATGCCAGCTTGTTCGGCGATGTAGCTGACGGTGCTTGGATTGTCGCCGCTGATGACGCGCAGGCTGACGCCGCGGCGTTGGAGAAATTGCACCGTGTCGATGACGCCGTCGCGGAGTTCGTTTCGGAGTAAAATTAAACACAATGGCTTGCCGGCATCGACGCGAAGTTTTTTGAGCGATTCGTCGGCAGGCATCGTCGCGACGAGGAGTACGCGTAGGCCACTTTTGGCATAATCCTCGATTTCGGCTTGGATTTTTTTGCTAATCGGTGCATAGCGGGCGACGTATTCTGGTGCGCCCATGATGAGGCTGTGATGTTTGTTACGGATATGGAACCGTGCGCCGCTCAATTTTCTCGTCGATGAAAAGGCGAGAATTTCGTCCGTCACGGCGCCTTTTTGTCCGCTCAGCCCTCGCAAAATTGCATCAGCCGTCGAACCGCCGCCACCGATCAGTGCTGCAGCGGTGCCGGTGAGTTGTTGAGCGTTGAGAAGCGTCGTCCTACCGAGCGGTTCGACGCGATCGAACGTGATCTCGTCTTTTGTCAACGTACCGGTTTTGTCTGTGCAGAGCACGTCGAGCAGCGCCATGCCTTCGATTGCCGAGAGCTTTTGCGGCAAGACGCGTTGCTGGGCGAGTTTGAGCGAACCAAATGCGAGCAGTACGGTGCTGGCGAGCAGGAGGCCTTCTGGAATCACGGCGATTCCCGCACTTGCAATGACTTTCATTGTGGTGCGGATGTCGTAGCCGTAGTACCAGTATGTCACGAGGATGAGCGCGATCAAACCGAGTGCGACAAACGTGAGATAAAAAATAAGTTTGTTGATCAAAATTTGCAGCGGCGTGAGCTCCGGGCGATACGTTTTGAGCTTTGCAGTCATTTGCCCGGCACGTGTGTCAACGCCGACGGCGATGACGGTAAAGTGCGCGGATCCCGCTGCGATGACGGTAGAGGACAGGACAGTGTCGCCGTTTTCTTTGGGGACGGAGCGCGATTCGCCGGTGAGAATGCTCTCGTCAACTTCGAGTCCAAGCGATTCAGTGATCGTGCCATCGGCTGGCACTTCATCGCCCGGTAGTAGCACGAGCGTGTCGCCAACTTTGACGTCGGTGAATAGAATTTCGCGGTATGTTCCGTCGGGGAGCGGCACGCGGGCGCGCGGCTGGTTCATGAGCTCAAGTTTGTGTAGCGATCGTTTGGCGCGAATTTCCTGGACGATCGCAAAAAGCGTGTTGAGCGTGATGACGCCGGAAAGAAAAAGTGCGTCGCGTGTTTCATTGAAATACAACAAAATTACGGCGAGCGTATAAATTGCCACGACAACTGGTTGCAAAATATTTCGACGGACAATTTCAAAAAAATCGCGAACGTGCATACTACTATTGTAGCGTAGATGCGTACGACTATGAATTTTTCATGCGATATGGTATAATGAATCTAAAGGAAGGTCTGAGAAAAACAGACCGTTATTTTATGAAAGACCCAAAATACATTCGAGATATCGCGATCATCGCCCACGTCGACCATGGCAAAACAACATTGGTTGACGGGCTGCTGAAGCAATCAAAAACATTTCGCGACAACCAAGCTGAAATGAGCCAGGATCTCATTATGGACTCTGGTGATCAGGAGCACGAGCGCGGGATTACGATCACGGCGAAACAAACGAGTATTTTTCACGGCGACTACAAAATCAACATCATTGATACCCCGGGACATGCGGATTTTTCTGGTGAAGTCGAACGCACGCTCAATATGGCGGACGGCGTGCTGTTGATTGTTGACGCACAGGAAGGCCCGATGCCGCAGACGAAATTTGTGCTATCAAAAGCGCTCGAAGTCGGGCTCAAACCTGTCGTCGTGATCAACAAAATTGACAAGCCAGCGCGTCGTGTCGCAGAAGTCGAGGACGAACTCGCGGATTTGTTTTTGGAGCTTGCAACTGACGAAAGTCAGTTGCACTATCCGGTCTACTACGCCGTAGGGCGTGATGGCAAAGCATGGAAATCATTGCCAGACGATCCGTCTGAGGCAGCAGATTTGACGCCGATTTTCGATGCAATTATCAATGACATTCCGGCGCCAGCCGTGCAGGCCGAAGGTGGATTACAAATGCTCGTGACGGCATTGCAATATGATTCATTTCTCGGAAAATATGCGATCGGACGCATTGCACGCGGTGTTGCACGACGCGCTCAGCTTGTCTCATTGATCAAAAACGGCGAGCCAAAATCTGCACGCATTGACAAGATTTTTACCTACCGCGGGTTGCAGCGCGAAGAAGCCGACCAAGCAATCGCTGGTGATATTGTGGCACTGACGGGCATTACCGACGCGCACATCGGCGACACGGTTGCCGACAAAGACGCGCCTGAAGCGCTCCCGACAATCGCCATCGAAGCACCGACGCTCAGCATGTATCTTGGGCCAAACACCAGCCCATTCAAAGGCAAAGAAGGCGAATTTACGACGAGTCGCCAGATCGGTGACCGTCTGAACAAAGAGCTCGAAACGAACGTCGCACTGCGCGTCGAAGAGCAGGGAATTGGGTTCAAAATTTCCGGTCGCGGCGAGCTGCATTTGAGCGTTTTGATCGAAGCGATGCGTCGCGAAGGTTACGAATTTGAAGTCGGGCGACCGCAAGTTGTCACCATCACCGAAGATGGCGTCGAAAAAGAGCCAGTCGAAGAATTGCAAATCGAAGTCGGGCCAGAATTTGTCGGTGCCGTCAGCCAAGAGCTGGGTGTGCGCCGCGCGACGATGCTGCGCCAGGAACAAACGTCGAGCGCGACTGCGCGAATGACCTACGTGTTGCCAACGCGGGCGATGATTGGCCTGCGCAACCAGCTGCTCACGGCAACAAAAGGCACGGTCATCATGAACTCATTGCCGCATGGCTACGAAGCACTCGGCACGCAACTCCAGCAAACGCGAAATGGCGTACTGCTCGCATTTGAAGCCGGCACAACAACTCCATACGCACTCGAAAATGCCGAGAGCCGCGGTGAGCTTTTTGTCGGTCCAGCCGTCGAAGTTTACGCCGGTCAAATCGTTGGACTCAATACACGCCAAGAGGACATGGAAATCAACGTCTGCAAAGCAAAACACCTGACGAACATGCGCTCGAAATCATCTGACGGCACCGTGCAGCTGACGCCATTTACCGACCTCAGTCTCGAGCAGTGTATTGATTTCATCGAGGACGACGAGCTTCTCGAAGTCACACCAAAAGCGTTGCGCCTGCGCAAACGATATCTCGACGCCAACGAACGCAAACGCGCCGCAAAATAGCAAACTAAAATCCCCTCGGACCGACCGAGGGGATGCGCGTATTACGCGATATATTGAACAAAGATTTTTTTCGTTTTCATGCGATTTTCCTTTTTATTTGACCACCTATTCACTACTAGTATACGGCGTGAACGGGCGGATCACAATAGTTTTTTGAATGATTTTTGTGTTTGATCAAACTACTATTTCATAATAGCATAAACACGATAAAAAGTCAATAGCTACGACACAAAAATGTCTTGTATAACATAAGCAAAACCACTATACTGTAAGATATGAAACGGCTCATCCCAAAAAAACCAAAAATCGTTTCAAAAAGCTCCGACAAAGTGAAATCGGCCCTCGTCCAGACCGCCGGGACGCTGAGTCGCGTGAGTAAAAGCCCAGATGAAATGATGGGCGGGTTTTTTGATGATGTACAAAATCGTCAGGTTTATGACGACGGCAAAAAATTCGTTGATATGATTCCGCGCAAACGCGCCCGGGCGCTCGTAAAGGAGTATAAGATCGAGAGCAAGGACCCGGATTTTGATTTGAATGAATTTGTAAATCGGCATTTTTATGAATTTCGTCCGCACAAACGCAACGAGTACGAGCCGACCGACGAGACGACGACACGTGAACATGTCGCGCAGCTATGGCGCGGGCTGAAGCGCCGCAATCGCATCAATCGTGGGTCGCTGGTCGCGATTCCGTACGAGTATGTGGTGCCGGGCGGGCGGTTTAGTGAGCTGTTTTATTGGGATACGTATTTTATTATGCTCGGGCTTGCGGCGGACGGTGAATGGTCGCTGATTCGCGGGATTTTGCGAAATTACGTCTACATGCTGCGTAAATTTGGCATGATTCCGACGGCGAACCGGACGTATTTTTTGAGTCGTTCGCAGCCGCCATTTTTTGCGCATATGGTGCGACTGCTTGCGCGCCACCGCGGACGAACGCGCACGTATGCGGAGTTTTTGCCGTCGCTACTCGCTGAATATCGATTCTGGATGAAGGGTCGTCGGCTCGCGAGCGAACGTCCCGATCTGCCAGCGTTTGCGCGCGTAGTCAATATGCCAAATGGCATCGCGCTAAATCGCTACTATGACAACAAAACCACGCCACGTCCCGAATCGCGTCGCGAAGATCTCGAGACCGCAGCACAAGCGCGAAATGCCAACAAAGAAAAGATTTTTCTCGATTTGCGCGCTGGCGCAGAGAGCGGTTGGGATTTTAGTTCGCGGTGGTTTCGTGATCCAGAAGACATCGAAAGTATCATGACGACTGATATGGTTGCGGTCGATTTGAATTGTTTGCTGTACCAGCTTGAGCAGACGATTGCCGAGGCGTACACACTTATCAAACAGCCGATTCTCGCGAAAAAATATCGTCGTCTCGCCGAAAAACGCGCCGACACCATTCGTCGCTACATGTGGGATCCGCGCGAGAAATTTTTCCTCGATTACAATTTCCGAACCGGCCGATTGTCGCCGCAGGTGACATTGGCAGGCGTGTTTCCGCTCTACGCAAAAATCGCGACGCCTGAGCAGGCACAGTGGGTCGCTGAGCGAATCGAGCGCGATTTTTTGAAAAAAGGCGGACTCATCACGACACTTGTCGACAACGGCCAGCAGTGGGATTCGCCAAATGGCTGGGCGCCGCTGCAATGGGTGGCGATTCAGGGGCTGCGCGAGTACGGCTATCATACTCTGGCAAATGAAATTCGCGATCGATGGCTTGCGACTTGCGATGGCGTGTTTGCGCGCAAACGCAAAATGGTCGAAAAATACGATGTGATCAAAGCCGATGCGGGCGGCGGCGGCGAATACCCGTTGCAGGATGGATTTGGCTGGACAAACGGCGTCTATGCCGCGCTCTACGATGAAAGGAAAACGTCGTAGTGGCTCGTCAGCGCTGGAAAGACGTCAATGCAATTTATCAGATTTATCCACGGTCGTTTCGCGATAGTGACGGCGATGGTGTGGGTGATTTGCGCGGGGTGATCGAGCAGCTCGACTACATCCGTGGACGTGACGATTCGCTCGGCATCGGTGCGGTGTGGTTTTCGCCTTTTTACAAGTCGCCACAAGCCGACATGGGCTACGATGTCAGTGATTATTGTGACATCGATCCGCAGTATGGCACGCTCGACGATTTTCGAAATTTGCTTGCCGAGGCGCATCATCGCGGCATCAAAGTCATGGTGGATTTTGTGCCGAATCACACATCAAATCAACATCCATGGTTTGCTGAGTCACGAACGTCGCGCGACAATGCGAAGGCGGAGTATTATGTGTGGCGCGACCCAAAACCTGACGGCTCGCCGCCGAACAATTGGATTAGTATTTTTGGCGGGCCAGCGTGGGAATGGAACGAGGAGCGCAAGCAGTACTATTTGCACACGTTTTTGAAGGAACAGCCAGATCTGAATTGGGACAATCCTGCGGTGCGCAAGGAAATGCAAAACGTCATTCGTTTTTGGTTGGAGCTTGGCGTCGATGGGTTTCGCGCGGATGCGGTGCGTTGGATGAGCAAGGATCCAGGGCTTCGTGACGATCCAGTTTCGCCATTTTTTCATGGCGAGAAGCCTGTGGAATTTGACGATTTGCAACACCGGTATAGCCGGTTCGGTCCGAAATTATTTGACTATTTGCGCGAGCTGACGGATGTCGTCGCAGAATTTCCTGATGCGATTATGGTGTTTGAGGATTATCCGGATAGTTTGTACTCGACCGAGGAGCAGTATCTCGGGTTTTATGGCGTAAATCCAGAAGTGAGTATGCCGTTTAATTTTGAGGGCCTCGGCGCGCAGTTTTACGCGGACGCATTTCGTACGCTTGTCAACGAATTTCAGGGCATGATCGATCCGGACAAACATACACCGGTGTATTGTTTTAGCAATCACGACCAGCACCGCATTGTGACGCGCTATGGCGGCGAGGAGCCGGCGCGGTTGATTGCGCTGATGCAGATGACACTGCCAGGACTGCCGGTGGTGTATTATGGTGATGAACTGGGGATGCCAAATACAGAAATTTCGTGGGATCAGGTGCGCGATTTGTCGGTGTTTTCGAGCAATGATCTGAGCGTGGGGCGTGATCCAGAACGCACGCCGATGCAGTGGCACAATGGCCCGGGCGCGGGATTTACTGACGCCGATCCGTGGCTGCCGATCGGCGCGACAGTCGCGACACACAACGTCCAGACTGAATTACACGAGCCGGATTCGTTTTTGTCGTTGTATCGACGACTACTGCGATTGCGCTCGCAGTATGAGATTTTGCGCCACGGCACATACAAACCATCGGGTGAGCTCGACGTGGATATTTTCATGTATGAACGCTGGCTCGAAAAGCAGCATATTTTCATTGCGCTCAATTTTGGGAGCAAGCCGCGCACGGTGAAACTGCCGCATTCGGGCCGTGTGCTGTGTACGACGCACCCAGTCGACTATCCAGAGGTTGCGACAGACGGGTCGATCGATCTTCGTGCGTATGAAGGCGTCCTTGTCGAGTGCTGCGAGCATCCGATTGTCGGCGACTAGCGCGTTTCGTTTTTGCCAGCGATGAGTTTTGTGATTTCGCCGACACCGTGGGCGAGTTTACGCGAGATACGACGGCTGGTTTTTGGCGTTGATGTTGGTTTGCACCAGTCGCGAATGATTTTTTCAAATACTTTTTCGTAATTGTCGACCATGATGGCTTCAGAAAAATGCGTACGCACGTGATGGGCACAATCTTTGTGTTTGATGCGGTCGAGTTTTTCGATCGCCATGATCATCTCGGCGGAATTGTCGACGACGAACCCTGATTTACCATCGGCGACGACTTCGGGCACCGAGCCGCGACGAAATGCAATCACAGGTGTACCGCACGCGCCGGCTTCTGCCATCATGAGGCCAAATGGTTCGTCCCACTGAATCGGTGCGAGAACGGCGGCGGCTTTGCGGTAATATTTTACGAGCTGATCCTGACCGAGCATGCCCAGAAATAGGATTTTGTCATCGAGAAAAGGTTTGATGTGTTCGTCAAAGTACCAATAATTTTGTTGCGACAGGCTTCCTGCGATCAACAGTCGGCGCTTGGTTTGTTGCGCGATTTGCACGGCTTCTTTGACACCTTTTTCCGGCGTGACACGTCCTGCGATCATCAGATAGTCTTCGTGCTCGTCGCACGGGCTAAACGTTTCCGTATCGACGCCGTTATATATCGTTGCGGCGTAATTGAGGTCCGGGACATTGCGGCGCTGGCTGTTTGAAATCGAGATGAAGAATTGATTCGGTGAGCTGTGATGTTCGATCGCTTGGCGCCGCGCATCGTCCATGTTGTCGTGTAGCACGTAAACGATCGGCACATCAGGAAAAAGTGGTGCGAGCGGCAGCACCGATTCGAAATGATGAAACACAACAAGATCAAATTCGCCGTTTTGGGCTCGCGTCAGCATCTCGCGGGCAAGCACTGCGTCGCTGAGGCCGAATCGATAATCAGAAAATAGGTCCTTTGCCGCGATTTGTTCATCAAGTTCGACCATCGTGCGCGCGCTTGGGCGCAGGCCGCATGTTTCGATGGTGATACTCTCGCTACGAAAATGTGTACCCTCAGGACCAAAATACGTCACGGTGTGGCCGCGCGCTGCGAGACCCTCCGCGACTGCTTTTGCGATACTGGCAGGAGAGTACGCGATGTCATTTTGGGGTGGGGTCGTGATAAACCCCCGAAGCATCATTGCGATACGCATTATATCTCTATTATAGTGCGCTGGCGCTAGGGGTGCAAGTGGCCCGCGACGTCGTCAGGGAGTAAGCCTTTTTCGGGAGTGAACCCAGCCTGCCATTTGTAATCTTTGCCGTAGCCGAGATCTTTCATGAGCTTTGTCGGCGCGTTGCGGACGTGGACAGGGACGGGCGAGTCGGGGTATTGTTTTGCGAGAGATTTTGCGTTGGTCATCAGCTCGGAAACTTCGCGCGATTTTTCACTGCGGGCGAGGGCGATGGCGCAGTGATATAAATTATAATTTGCTTCGGGCAAACCGACACGTTCTACAGCCTGAAATGTTGCGACGGCGAGACTGAGTGCGCCGTTGCCAGCAAGACCGATATCTTCGCTCGCAAAAATCACCATGCGCCGTGCGATAAATTTTGGATCTTCACCAGCGTCGAGCATCCGTGAGAGATAGTAGAGCGTTGCGGTGACGTCACTGCCACGCAGACTTTTGATGAACGCGGAGATGACGTTGTAGTGCATTTCTCCGTTTTTGTCGTAGCCGGGGACTTTGGTTTGGGCGGCGGTTTTGACGATTTCGGGCGTGATTTTTTTGTCGTCAATGCTGAGTGCAAGTTCAAGATTTCCGAGCGCTACTCGCGCGTCGCCACCAGACAATTCGGCGAGATAGTCGAGCGCTTTGGGTGTGACAGATTTTGATTTTTTGAGTTTGGTGAGGGCGCGTTTGAGGACAGCGACGATTTCATCTTTCGTCAGTGGTTCGAGTACGAGCACGCGGCTGCGGCTCAGTAGCGGTGTGATGATTTCAAAACTTGGATTTTCGGTTGTGGCGCCAATCAGCGTGATGAGCCCCGATTCGACGTGCGGCAAAAATGCGTCTTGTTGTGCTTTGTTGAAGCGGTGAATTTCGTCGACAAAAAGAATCGTACGAATTTGCAAATTCCAGTTTTGTTT
>CAZYRC010000014.1:0-1300 GCA_964649505.1 uncultured Candidatus Saccharibacteria bacterium | reverse complement strand
CGACGATGGCCACGAATCTCAGCCTCATCACGCATGCCGCCCAAGGCCATGCGCACGTACTTGCGCCCTGTCGCTTTCGCGATGGATTGCCCCAACGAGGTTTTGCCCACACCAGGAGGGCCCCATAAAATCAAGTTTACCGGCTCTGTTTTGCGTACGATTTGTCGCAAAATTTCACCATCGGCGAGTAGCTGTGATTGTCCAATCACTTCGTCGAGCGTCGTTGGGCGCATTTCCTCTGCCAATGGTACACGATGCATATCTATAGTATACTAGAGTTAGAAAAAAGGAGGTACTATGGAGATTTTGATCGCAATGTTTGGGCTCGCATTTCCGATTGTGATTGTCGCAGTAATTTTTTTGCTCGGTGGGTTGAAAGTCATCAATCAATATGAGCGTGGCGTCGTGCTGACGCTCGGAAAATTTAGCGGGACGCGTACGCCGGGACTGCGCTATGTGTTTCCGATCATCCAAAAACTCATCCGCGTGGACGTGCGTTCGACGCCGATCGACGTGCCAAAACAAGAAGTCATTACAAAAGACAACGTCACTGTCGGTGTCGATGCTGTCGTGTATTTCCGTGTGATCGATGCGCCAAAAGCGGTGCTCGAAACGACGAATTATATTTACGCGACGAGCCAATTCGCGCAGGCGGCGCTCCGTGACGTGACGGGAAATGTTGATCTCGATGATTTACTCGCAAAACGTGAAGAAATCTCACAGCAGATCAAAGAAATCGTTGACGCCGAAACGGACAAATGGGGTATCGACGTCGAAAATGTCAAAGTTCAGAACATCGAATTGCCAGGTGATATGAAACGCGCGATGGCCAAACAAGCCGAGGCAGAGCGTGAGCGCCGTGCGGTTGTGATTTCGGCGGACGGTGAAAAACAGGCCGCGCAGGCGGTCGCTGATGCGGCTGCGCTTCTCAGCAAAACACCAGGCGGTATCAACATCCGTACGCTCCAAACACTCGAGAAAATTTCTGTCGAGCCGAGCCAGAAGACGCTGGTTGTGCTGCCGAGCGAGCTGACCAACCTCAAAGATTTGCTCGTCAAATAATCGCTCTTTGCAACGAAAAAATCCGCCGATCTGGTGGATTTTTTCGTTGGTGCGGGTAGAGGGAATCGAACCCTCGTCTCGACCTTGGGAAGGTCACATAATAGCCATTATACGATACCCGCGTTGCTCCTATTATACCCAAGCTTGCGAATTTCGTCTAACTCTAGTAGAATGATCAGAGTTGGCGCTATAGCTCAGCCCGGTAGAGCAGAGGCCTGAAGAGCCTTGTGTCCCTAGT
>CAZYRC010000013.1:7871-17877 GCA_964649505.1 uncultured Candidatus Saccharibacteria bacterium | reverse complement strand
TGAGGATATCGTCGCGATGCAACGCGATGCGCTCGCGGCTGTAGCTCCCGACGCACAACTATTCACGATTTCCTCGACCGCGCACACCGGGATAAAAGATGTTCTGCGCGCACTGCGGACGATCGTCGATCGTGTCCGTGCCGAGCAAAAAGTGACGGCGGATGAAGTGACTGACGAGGGTGATGCGCCGGTGATCACACTTGGCGACGAGCAGCTGTCTGACCATTGGGAAGTGACGTTTGATGAGGATGAGCAGTGGTATCATGTGAGTGGCGAAAAAATCGAAAAGTTTGCGCGCCGCACAAACTTTGACCAATTCGAAGCAGTCAATCGCCTGCGCGACATCATGAAGCGCTACGGCATCAGCCACGAACTCAGCCGTATGGGCGCGACTGGCGAAAGCTTGGTGCAGATCGGCGAGAGTGAGCCATTTCCGTTAGTCGAACAATAACGAAAGGGGTCATTATGGATCGATTCAGCAAAAACTTCGAAAACAATACTGACAAAGTTTGGGTCGAAATGGAGCTGAAAAATACGGTTGGACGAATCGTCGAGTCGACTCCTGACGGGCCGGAACTGACCGTTGCGATTGCGGATGCGGTTGCGCACGTCTCCGAACGACACGGGATGAGCATCGAAGAAACTGCCGCACTGCTCGACGACATGTTTCTCTACGTCGATCCGAACGAGTTTCCACCGCTATATTCGTAGCGTGTACGGCGAGGAAGTTCGTTGATTTTTTGATATGATAGAGCTATGAGCAAAACATATTTCTTTTATGATTTGGAGACGAGTGGGCTTTCGGCTCGCGATGATCGTATCATGCAATTTGCCGGGCGACGCACGACACTGGATCTCGAGCCAGTTGGTGAGCCATACAACATCCTCATTGCGCTGAACGACGACACATTGCCGAGTCCTGATGCGTTGATGGTGACGGGCATCAGTCCGCAAAAAACAGTCGACGAAGGCTACACAGAAGCGCAATTCGCAAAGCTGCTGCAGGACGAAGTGTTCACGCCAGACACGATTGCGGTTGGGTTCAACAACATCCGTTTTGATGACGAATTTATTCGCCATATATTGTGGCGGAATTTTTATGATCCATACGAATGGTCTTGGAAAGACGGCCGGGCGCGCTGGGATTTTCTCGATGTCGTGCGCATGACTCGCGCGCTGCGGCCCGATGGAATCACGTGGCCGTTGACCGAGGAAGGCCGCTCGACGAATCGCCTTGAATTGCTCACAAAATGCAATGGCATCGAACACGAAAACGCGCATGATGCGCTGGCAGACGTCGATGCGCTAATTGCGGTGGCGGGACTGATCAAAACGCATCAGCCGCAATTGTTTGAGTATCTTTTTTCAATGAAAGACAAACGTGCAGTGCAAGAACTGGTGAATCTCGATAACAAACAACCGTTTGTGTATACGAGCGGACGATATGGCGGCGATCATGATTTCACGACGGTTGCGTTTCCTCTCACGAGCGGCAAAAACGGCGCGGTCGTGGTGTATGATTTGCGCGTTGATCCGACTCCGTTTATTGATATGGATAGCAAAGAACTTGCGAAGAAATTGTATGCCAGCTGGGAGGAGCGTCGCGATCCCGAATTTGTCGCCCTGCCGACAAAAGAATTGCAATACAACCGCGCACCGGCCGTGGCACCACTCGGCGTACTCGAAAAATCCGACGCGTGGACGCGACTTGGTCTCGACCGCGAGGCAATTGTGCACCACCAAAAATTGCTCCTCGGGGCGCCACATTTTGCAGAAAATCTGCGTGGTCTATATGAAACAAAACCGGAGTACAAAAAAATGCCCGACCCGGAAGCACAACTCTACGACGGGTTTTTGTCAGATCGCGACAAGCTCCGTGTCGAAACGGTACGCAATGCGACAGAACGTGAACTTGCAGATTTCCACCCAGAATTCAGTGACGAGCGATTGTCACCGCTGTTGCTTCACTACAAAGCACGGAATTTTCCGAAATCGCTTTCGGAAAGCGAACAAGCAACGTGG
The DNA here is from genome assembly GCA_964649505.1 of uncultured Candidatus Saccharibacteria bacterium. Lineage (GTDB taxonomy): Bacteria > Patescibacteriota > Saccharimonadia > Saccharimonadales > Saccharimonadaceae > Saccharimonas. The sequence goes on along the minus strand of CAZYRC010000013.1, from coordinate 15,855 downwards.
GAGGAATGGCGTGCGATGAGGCTCCAACGTCAGCTTCCTGGATTTATGAAAGCGTTGTCGCGACTTGCAACATCGGCAAGCGAGAGCGACCAATTCATGCTCCAAGAGATGCAGCTGTGGGCTGAGTCAGTGTTGCCTGCCGAAGACTAAGACGGCAGGGAGCTGAAACGGCGTTTCGGAAGCTGTTTTTTGCGTGCGGCATTGAGCTGCGCGTTTTTGTACGAATCGGTCGATTCGATATAGGCGACCGAGACGACGGTGATGAGCGCGATATAGACGACGAGCATGAGCCAGAATGGAAGACGTACGGATAAACCGGGCAGTGTGCCGGCGAGGAAAAAATTGAGGACGGCATTGCTAATCGTGCTGTTGCTCAAAAGCCCCACAGCGCCGACAATTCCCAGACTGATCCAGATTTTTTTGCCCATATATTCTTTTTCCTCAATAGGTGTGTCAGGATTATAGCACGTTTCTGCATTAAAATCAATACTTTTAACACAAATCCTGGATTTAACCAGTAGCTCAATAGAGGACTGGGTCTACGGGACTAGAAAAATACGCAAAACTCGCGTATAATAGAGAGCCATGTCAGAGATGATAAAAGTCAAAGGCGCTCGCGAGCACAATCTCAAAGACGTCGATATCGAAATCCCGCGCGACAAATTGGTCGTGGTGACGGGTTTGAGTGGGAGTGGCAAAAGTAGTCTGGTGTTTGATACCATTTATGCCGAGGGTCAGCGCCGATACGTCGAATCACTGTCGAGCTATGCGCGGCAGTTTCTCGGAATCATGGACAAACCGGATGTCGATAGCATCGAAGGTCTGAGCCCGGCGATCAGTATTGACCAAAAGTCCACGAGTCGCAACCCACGATCGACGGTCGCGACGGTCACGGAGATTTATGATTATCTGCGTTTACTTTTTGCGCGTGTCGGCGTGCCGCATTGTCCGGCGTTGTTGCCCGATGGTACGCGTTGTGGCAAACCGGTGTATCGCCGTACGGCGCAAGCGATCATTGATGAAATTATGAAATTGCCAGAAGGTAGCAAGCTCATGATCCTCGCACCGATAGTCAGCCAGAAAAAAGGCGAGTTCCAACACGTGCCAGAACAGTACATGCGCAACGGATTTTCGCGTGCGCGCGTCGACGGCGTGGTGTATGCGCTGGATGAATTTCCAGAGCTTCAAAAATCATACAAACACGATATTGAAATTGTCGTTGATCGTATCGTGATGAAACCGGAGGTGATCAGTCGTGTCAGTCAGTCGGTTGAGCAATCGCTTGAGATTGCGAGTGGTGTCGTTCAGCTGCTCAATGCTGACACAGACGAGTTGCTCACATATAGCCAGCGCTATGCGTGCGTTGACCATCCGGGGGAGGACATTCCCGAACTCGAGCCGCGGCTCTTTAGTTTTAATGCGCCGCAAGGTGCATGCCCGGTTTGTACTGGTCTCGGGACGCGACTCGAAGTCGATCCGAGTTTGGTTTTTAACCCAAATCTTACAATCGCCGAGGGCGCGATTCGCCCGTACAACCGCGTCAATTCTGATGCGTGGTACATGAAACGGCTGGCCGTTGTCGCCGAGGCGCACGGATTCAGCTTGCATGTTCCTGTCAAAAAATTGAAGCCCGCGGATCTCGAAAAAGTACTCTACGGGACGGGCAGTCAAAAATATCGCGTCGCGCTGAGCGGCAACCGTTTCTACGATTCGACGTACGAGGGCGTGATTCCAAATCTCGAACGTCGCCATAAGGAAACCGATAGCGAGTTTATGCGCAAAGACATCGAGCGTTTCATGCGGGAGCGAAAATGTACGGCGTGTCAGGGCCAACGGCTCAAACCCGTCGTGCTCGCGGTCACGGTACATGGTCTTTCGATCATGGATATTTGTAATCTCGGCGTTGACGATGCAATCGATCTATTCGGACAATTGAAATTTTCTGACGAAGAAATGACGATCGCAAAGCTTGTGCTCAAAGAAATCATGGCGCGACTTGGATTCATGAGCAACGTCGGGTTGAGTTATCTCGAACTTTCACGTGCGGCAAATACGCTGAGTGGTGGTGAGGCACAGCGCATTCGTCTAGCGACACAGATTGGTTCTGGGTTGCAGGGTGTGCTCTATGTGCTCGACGAGCCATCGATTGGGCTCCACCAGCGCGACAATGATCGATTGATCGCAACGCTCAAGCATCTTCGCGATCTGGGTAATTCCGTACTGGTGGTCGAGCACGATGAAGATACGATTTCGCAGGCGGATTATCTCGTGGATGTTGGGCCTGGTGCAGGCGTGCATGGTGGGCGAATCGTCGCGGCGGGTACGCCGGCAGATGTTGCAAAAAACCCTGACAGTATCACGGGTCGATACCTCTCCGGTGCAGAAACAATCCCGCTTCCGAAAAAACGTCGCGCCGTCGAAAAGGATCGGCAGCTTATCATTCGCGGTGCAAGTGAAAATAATTTGAAACATATCGATGTTGCGTTTCCGCTCGGCGTGATGACGCTCGTAACCGGCGTGAGTGGAAGCGGCAAGTCGACGCTTGTGAATGATATCCTGGCGAAGGAATTGTCAGCGCGATTGCATCGCGCACATGAAGTGCCGGGTGCGCACGAAAATATCGAAGGTATCGAACATCTCGACAAAGCGATCATTATCGACCAGTCGGCGATCGGACGCACGCCGCGTTCAAACCCTGCAACCTACACAGGGGTGTTTACGCAAATTCGTGAGCTATTTGCAGGCACGCCAGAAGCAAATGTTCGCGGCTACAAAGCCGGGCGGTTCAGCTTCAATGTGAAAGGTGGTCGCTGCGAAAATTGCCAGGGCGACGGCGTAATAAAAATCGAAATGCATTTTTTGCCAGACGTGTACATCCAATGTCCGGAGTGCCACGGCAAACGCTACAACCGTGAAGCACTTGAAATCAAATACAAAGGCAAAACAATCAGCGACGTGCTCGAAATGACGGTCGAGCAAGCATGCGAATTTTTCGAAAACGTGCCGGCGATTGCACGCAAACTCAACACGATCAACGAAGTAGGACTGGGCTATATCAAGCTTGGTCAGCCGGCGACGACATTTAGTGGTGGTGAGGCACAACGTATCAAACTTGCAAGTGAATTGTCTCGTCGCAGCACGGGCAAAACACTCTATATTCTCGACGAACCAACGACGGGTTTGCACACTGCTGATGTCAAAAAACTACTCGAGATTTTGCAAAAGCTTGTCGAAGGTGGCAATAGTATGATTATCATTGAGCACAACCTTCAGGTCATCAAATGCGCTGACTATCTCATCGATATGGGGCCTGAAGGCGGTCAGGGTGGTGGTACTGTGATCGCTCATGGCACACCCGAGCAAGTCTCGCGAAACGACGCCAGTTTCACGGGGCGCTATCTCAAAGATTTGCTCTAGAGCTAGTTATTTATTGCGACGAAACAGCACGCGGAATTGCGCTTTGAGTTTGGTGCGTGTGTCGGCTTGTTTGAGCGCGTGGATGATCATCGGCAGTACTGAGATGAAGATGATGAGCAGTGCCGCGGCTTCGATGTTGACGCCGGCGCGGGTCAGCGCTTCACCCGCATAGTAGCCGAGGTAGACGAATATCGATGACCACAAAAATCCACCGATGAGGTTGAATACGAGAAACGTCTGGTAATGCATTTTGCTGGCGCCTGCGACGATCGGCGCAAATGTGCGAACGATCGGCACAAAACGTGCGAGGACAATCGCAAGCGAACCGTGTTTTTGATAAAAGGCTTCAGCTTGCTCGAGGTATTTTTTCTTGAAAAATCGCGAGTTTTCTTTTTGGAAAAGAGAACGGCCGACCTTGTGTCCGAAACTGTAGCCGACGCTATCACCGAGTACTGCGGCGACAAAAATCATCAGCGCAAAAAGGTGGATATCGATTGGCGAGGTGCCGAGGTGTAGGAGATTTTGCTGCACCATATATCCAGCGGTGAAGAGCAGGCTGTCGCCCGGAAAAACAAACCCGATGAGCAGGCCAGATTCGGCGAAAACGACGAGCAAAATCATCCAGACGCCGGCGTTTGTGATCAAATGAATAAATGCTTCCATCTCTCTGATTGTAACATATCTCACACCCTCCTGGCGCGAATTTGCTATAATAATAAGCACAATACAATTACTCCGCACGGGTATCTAACGAAAGGAAGAGAGAAATGGGAGATAAAATTTCACTAAAAGTTGAAGAACGTGATGTTCGCGGCAAAAAAGTTCGCGCGCTTCGCCGCCAAGGTCTCACGCCGGGCGTCGTCTATGGTCCAGGCATGGACCCAATTGCAATTCAGGCAGACGCTGCAGAAATGCGCCGTGTCGTGTCGGCTGCCGGCAAACACACTCCGGTGAGCCTGACGGGCGCAAAACGACGTATCGCGATGATCAAAGATGTCGAATTCAACCCAACAAAACACGGTGTCGTTCGCCACGTATCATTTCACGCAGTGAAGGCTGATGAGCCCGTCGTCGCAGAAGTGCCAGTACGGCTCGTGGGTGTCGGCGAAAGTGTCGCTGAAAAAGCCGGACTCGTCGTGCTTCAGGCGATTGACCGCATTGAAGTCAAAGCGCTGCCGATGGACCTCCCAGATGCAGTCGAGGTCGATATCACTGCTCTCGCTGAAGCCGGCGACCGCGTGACCCTGGGTGATGCGACATTGCCAGAAGGCGTGAGTTTCGTTGAACGCGTCGAAGCTGCCAAAGAAGATGATGATGACGAAGAAGAAAAACCTTCGATCACCGATCTCGTTGTGGCAAACGTCTACGAGCCAGCAGCACTCGAGGCTGCAAACGACGCTGCCGCAGGCGATGCCGAGGATGAGTCTGAAGTTGCTGCAGAAGGCGACGACGAAAGCCAACCAGACACCGACAAAGATGACGAAGCGCACGACGCACCAAAAGCTGAATCGTAGTCATTGCTTGAAACAAAAAATACTTCGGTGCAAAAGCCGAAGTATTTTTGTCGGGTGAATTATTCTTCGATAAATCCGCCGGATTGGCGATTCCATAACTTTGCGTAGATGCCTTTTTTTGCGAGGAGCTCGGCGTGTGTGCCATCCTCGACGATGCGTCCGTGGTCGAGCACGATGATGCGGTCGAGTTTTGCAATCGTCGACAAACGGTGCGCGATGACGATACTTGTACGACCTTTCATGAGATCGGCAAGCGCATCTTGGATCAACTTTTCGCTTTCGCTATCGAGCGCGCTGGTGGCTTCGTCGAGTAGCAGAATCGGCGCGTCTTTCAAAATTGCCCGCGCGATGGCGATGCGCTGCCGCTGTCCGCCACTGAGTTTGACGCCGCGTTCACCGACGAGCGTGTCGGCTCCGTTTGGTAGTTTTTTCACAAAATCACTTGCGTTGGCTGCGCGGATTGCACGCGTGATTTCTGCGTCACTCGCATCTGGTCGACCGTACGCGACATTATCGCGAAGACTGCGGTGAAACAGCATCGGTTCTTGCGGCACAAAAGAAATCGCTTGACGCAAACTTGCTTGCGTCACGGAACGAATCGCTTGATCGTCGATCAAAATATCGCCCGCCGTTGTATCGGCAAAACGCAGCAGCAGGTGGCTGAGCGTTGTTTTGCCAGCACCAGAAAGTCCGACGAGTCCGACGCGCTGACCGGACGGAATTGTGAGATTGATATTGTGCAATACATCACTTTTTTGTTCGTCATAGTGAAATGAGATATTTTTGAATTTGATCGTTGCATTTCGAATGACGAGCGGCGGGGCATCAGGCGTGTCGTTGACAGCATTTTCATGCAGCAGTACTTTCGTCATTGGCGCGGCGTCGAGCAGCGCCTGGTCATAGCCATTGAGCATCTCGCCAAGTGTGAAAAGTTGCGAACCGATGCGCTGCATATATGCGAGCACAAACACGGCAACGGCAATTTGCATTTGTCCATGAAGCACAAAGTGCGCACACAGTGCCATCGCGACGATTTGGAGTGCTGTCATGATACCGACACGTGAACTACCCTCGTACGCGGTGAAACCAATATCTTTGATGTAGGCGTGTTCGTGTGCTTGGCTGTGTCCGTCGACGATTGTTTGCTCGTGTTTCTCGCCGGCAAATGTTTTCACGATCAAATTGTTGTTGATCGCATCCGCGAGCGCACCAAACATTTTGCTGCGAAGCGTGCGCCGTGATTCGCGCCACTCGGTGCGGTGGTGTGTGCTCCATTTGACTTCGAGAAGCAGTGCGATGATAAACCCAGCAACGACAAGTGCGAGTGGCCACATTTGAAATGCGAGGATCACGAGACCAGAGCTCACTGCGAGCACAAAACCGAGCGTTCGAATAATCAGGAGATCCTGGAGTGTGATTTCGCTGCGAACAAATTCAATGAAATTGGTTGTTAGGCTGCCGACTTTTTGATTGGCAAAAAAGCCAAGATCTTTGCCGATGAGTTGTCGAAATGACTCGCTCATCAGCCGCGCGCGTACACGTGATTCGTGCCGAGTCAGTGCTTGAAATCCGACGATATTGCATACAAAACCTAAGGCTCCGACGATTGCCGCGAGGGTAATATTGTGAAACGTCGTCGCGGCATCTCGCGCTGTCAGTGCGCCTATTGCGAGCGACGAAAAATACGGCAAAAGCGTATCGATCAAAAGTACACCGCACGGCACGAGAGCGAGCGCAATAAAAAAGCTTGGTTTGTGATGGCGAACCTGCTGCCAGAACAGCCGCAGCGTTGCACGATAATTCATACACAGTCCTTTCTGTTTATATGATAATGTGGTGTGATCGCGAGCGGTCGGTCACGTCCCGACATCTGACGAGTAGAGGAACCAGCGCGGTTCATAGTTTCTTTAGTATACGGTATAATAAAAAGATATGCAAAAGATCCTGCTCTACTATAAATTCTATCCCGTCAGTGACCCGGAGCTCATGAGGCTGTGGCAAAAAACGCTATGTGACGGGCTCAATCTCAAGGGGCGAATTCTTGTGAGTCCGCAGGGCATCAATGGTACGGTTGGCGGCGATGTCGAGGATTTGAAAAAATACATTAAAGCGACGAAACAGTTCGCGGGATTCAAAGACATTTTGTGGAAATGGTCGGACGGCTCACGTGACAATTTTCCACGGATGAGCGTCAAAGTCAAAAAAGAACTCGTCGCGTTTGAAAGCTCGGACGAAATCACCGTGGACGAACACGGCGTCGTGGGCGGCGGGCCGCATCTCAAGCCAGAGCAGGTGAATGAGATGGTTGAGAAATATGGTGACGATGTCGTGTTTTTTGATGGTCGCAACAAATACGAAGCAGCCGTCGGGCGATTCAAAAATACGGTCGTGCCAGACACACGTACGAGTCGTGATTTCATCCCCGAGCTCGAGAGTGGTAAATACGATGATCTCAAAAATAAAAAAGTCATCACGTATTGCACAGGCGGCGTGCGCTGCGAGCTGCTTAGTGCGATGATGAAAAAGCGCGGTTTCAAAGACGTCTACCAAATCGATGGCGGCATCGTGAAATACGGCGAAGCCTACGGTGACGACGAGCTATGGGAGGGAAATCTTTATGTATTTGATGGGCGTATGGGGATGAATTTTTCGGATCACGCAAAGGTCGTCGGAACATGTGTCCATTGCGGCAACCCCACAAGTAATTACGAGAATTGCGCTGAGCCAAGTTGTAATCAGCTCGTATTGATCTGCGAGGAGTGCAAAAAACACGACAACAAACTATATCACTCGGATGCATGCCGAGAGAAAGCTATGGTAACTGCCTAAATGCCACACATTCACACCGAACCGGGGCAGCGCGATATGACCGTGAGTGCGTATATTGTCCGTCGCAATCAGCGTGAGACGAAATGTCTTGTTCATTTCCATCGAAAAGTGGAGATTTTGATGCAAATCGGAGGACATATTGAGCTCGATGAAACACCGTGGCAATCGATGGCGCATGAGTTGCCCGAGGAAAGTGGCTATCAGCTTGATGAGCTGAGGGTGTT
>CAZYRC010000013.1:0-7861 GCA_964649505.1 uncultured Candidatus Saccharibacteria bacterium | reverse complement strand
ATATGCAGATCAACCGCTGGGCACTGGTAATATTTTTCATCCGACGCCTTTTTTGTCTGATACTCACAATGTCGGCCATGAGCACTATCACTCCGACCTTTGCTATGCTTTCGTTGCTGATGCCGAGCCTCGAGAGCCGGCTGGGGAGGGTGAGTCTGCCGACCTACGCTGGCTATCACTCACTGAACTTGAGGTGGCGGCAAAACGGGGTGAAGCGATGATGGATTGCTACTACATTTACGAGTACTTATTGAGACATATTGACTCGATGGTTGAAGTTCCTGCTACTGAATTCTCGTTGGAAAAACCAACCAACTCTGGCCTCACCTACAAGTACGGTACGCCAGGCGATTGCTAAACTGCCAAGAAGCCACCGTCAACAGCGACTTCGGCTCCGTTCATGTAGTCGCTAGCGGGTGCCCCGAGCCACAGCGCGGCGCGGGCGATGTCGTCGGGCTTGCCTATGCCTTTGGTCGGCATGCGCATGCTAAATTTCAGTGCAGTTTCAAATACTGAAAAATCGAGATGCTTGATCGCGGTGATGCCCATCGCGGTCGCGCCGGGTGTGTTGATACCGCCGGGCATGATCGTGTTGATTTTCCAACCTTTTTTTGCGTAATCTTTGACGAGTGCGCGAGTGATAGCACCAACTGCGGCTTTGCTTGTGCCGTAGAGGAGCATGTCGTCGGTCATGCCGCGGACGGCTTCAATCGATGAAATGTTGATGATGGTGCCGGGGCGATCGTGACGACGTTTGATCATCTCGCGGCACATGTAGACGACGGCGCGCGTGTTGATGTTTATAATTTTTGCAAAGGATTCGTCATCGATATGTTCGAGTTTTTTTGGCCAAAAAATCCCGGCGTTGTTGACAAGAATGTCGGGAATCGGGGAGAGGCGTTTCCAAAACGTCTCGATCGCTCTGCTGTCTGACAGGTCGACGACGAAAGCTTTTGTATTGACGTGGTGCGCGTCTGCGATTTCTTTTGCGGCTTTTTCGACATCGGATTTGATAACATCGATGAGCTGTACATTTGCGCCGGCCTCGGCGTAGCGCTCGGCAATCGCGCGACCGATTCCACGACCCGCTCCCGTGATGAGAACAATTTTGCCTTTGAGATCGATCAGTTCAGTGAGAGGTTTTTGCGATGCATTCATAGCTCTAGTATAGCGCTTATGGTAGAGTGAGGGAAGAGTTGGTATAATAGAATCATGGCATTGTTTAATACAACAACACAACAGGAATTTGACGAAAAAGTACTGAAAAGCAACAAAGTCGTGCTCGTGGATTTTTGGGCAGAGTGGTGCCCGCCGTGCCGTGCGATGGCACCAATTTTGCACGATCTTGCGACCGACATGGACCGCGACGTCGATGTTGTGAAAGTGGATGTCGAGGCGAGCCCCGACAATGCGCAGCTCGCGAGCCAGCACCATGTGCAGGGCATCCCAAATATGCAGATGTACAAAAACGGCAAGGTCGTCGACACGATCATCGGCATGGTGCCGAAGCCGCATCTTGAGGATACGCTTCGCGCGCATATTGCGAAAAAATCAGCGTAGCAAAATTCCTATCCACGAGCGGGATGGCGCCCAGTGCGCTATACTATATATGTGAACACCGCGCTCAAAGAAAAGCTCAAAACCCTACCGCGCACGCCGGGCGTATATTTTCACAAATCTGCAAACGGTGAGATTATTTATGTGGGCAAAGCAGCGGTGCTCAAAAACCGCGTGCGGCAATATTTCCAAAGCAACAAAGATTTTGACGCAAAAACTCGGGCGCTTGTCAACGAAATCGACGATACCGACTGGGTCGAGACAGAGAGTGAGATTGACGCGCTTTTTCTCGAGAGCGAAATGGTCAAACGCTACATGCCGCGTTTTAATATATTACTGCGCGACGACAAATCACAAACGTATGTGCGGATCGATATGAAACGCGAATGGCCGACGGTGACATTTACGCGAAATCCTGCGGATGATGGCGCGCGCTATATTGGGCCGTTTTATAGTGGGTTTGCGGTGAAAAAAGCGCTGCGATATTTGCGAAAAATTTTCCCGTACTATATCAAAGAACCGCGCCGAGAGCGAGCTGATCTTGAGATGCAAATTGGGCTTGCGCCGGGGCTCGATGTAACGAGTGCTGAGTACAAATCAAACCTAAAAAAATTGATCCACTACATCGAAGGTGGTCGAGTGAAAATCGTCAAAGAACTTGAGCGTGACATGAAGCGAGCGGCGCGCAACCAGGAGTTTGAAGTCGCCGCGAGCATTCGCAACAAACTGACGTTTCTCGGCGAATTGCAGCGACGAATCATGTTTGGTGATCGCGAATTTTTGGACATCGCAAAAGACAAGTCTCTGACACAGCTGAGTGAACTTTTGGCGCTGCCAAATGCGCCAGCGCGGATCGAAGGATTCGACGTCAGCCACATGGGAGGGCGCGACGTCGTAGCGAGCATGGTTGTATTTACAAATGGCGTGAGTGATCGTACGCAGTATCGCAAATTCAAACTCAGCCATGAGCGCAACGATGACACGGCGAACATGCGTGAGATTTTGTATCGAAGATTTGGTGAAAAAAATCAGCAATCGTGGGGGATGCCGGATTTGGTGCTCGTTGATGGCGGTAAAGGCCAGCTCGCAGCCGCGATTGCGGCGATGGACGAGCGCGGCGTGAATGTACCAGTCGTGAGTATCGCAAAACGCGACGAAGAATTGCTCGTGAGCAAAAGTGGTTCGCGCGTCGACGATGCGAAACTTCGCACGCTGATCGCACAACCGATCCCGGGCGTGTCGGTGGTTGATTCGAGTGGGTATTATTTCGTCAATTTGCATGTCGGGCGGATCAACGCTGGTGGGCATTCGCGCAATCTTCGCGGCGGCGATAGTGTGAGTCCGTACGATGAGCTGACGAAACTATTTCAGCGGATTCGTGATGAGTCGCATCGATTCGCGATCAATTATCATTCGACATTGCAGCGCAAACATACGACGCGAAGTCTGCTCGACGATATCCCTGGCGTCGGGCCCGCAACGCGCAAAAAATTACTCAAAGCCTTTGGTAGCGTGCGTGGAGTCACGACGGCAGACGAAGCAGCGGTCCGTGCGGTAGTCGGCGCAAAACTCGCTGGCCGGATCAAATCCCATCTAGCTGACTAAAAATGCTTGTGCTAAGATAATGATATGAAAACGTCACGAGGATTCACTCTGATTGAAATCATGCTGGTGCTCGCGGTAATGGCGGTGCTCGCGTCGATCACGATATTTGCATTTGGTAATTGGCGAGAAAGCGTCGCAAACAATGAGATGAAAAACGAGCTCACAACAATTGCAACGAGTTTGAGAAATTATCGCAATTTCAACAATACGTATCCGGGTACGGCGGGCGGACCGACGGTGGCACCGACGACGTTGGGGCTTGGCTACACAGCAGGTCAAAATGTCGTGAGTGAATATCGCCTGCGTGCTGACGGTAATAGCTATTGCATAAAGGCTACGAGCACAGCGATACCGGCATTGAGCGCGTGGTATCTCGACTCCGCTACCGACGGCGCACCTTCACACACGGCGTGCTCGTAGCGTATACTAGAACTATGATGCATGCAGATCATCGCGCGAGATTGACCAGGGCGCTCGAAGGCGGGCTTGTCGTTTTGACGGCGTATGATGCAATGCAACTTAGTAGCGATATGGCAGCGCCATTCGTACAGGAAGCGAATTTTTGGTGGGCGACTGGCATCGATGCGCCAGGTTGGAAAGTCATTATCGAAGGATCGCGCAAACACGCAACTCTCGTACGCCCTAAAAGAAGTGACGTCGATATTATTTTTAATGGTGCTGACGAAGACGACGCGTATCGCGAAACAAGCGGCATCAGTGAAATCATCGACGAAAAAGATTTTGAGCCACGGCTTCGTCAACTCCGTCGTACGCATCCGATGGTGTATGCACTTTCTTCGCGTCACCGCGATGGCGAATTTGTGCACAATCCCGCAACGCGGCATCTCGAAGAAACATTGAAACGGATTTTTGAGCGAGTGGTTGACGCGCGTCCCGATCTGGCGCGACTCCGTGCGGTCAAGTCGCCTGAGGAAATTGCGCGGATCGAGCAGGCAATCGCGCTGACTAACGAGGCGTTTTCGGCGGTTCGAGAGAAATTGCCAACATTGAAGACCGAGCAAGTGATCGATGCAGAATTTACCTATCGCTTTCGCCGGGCCGCGGCAACGCACGCGTATGAGCCGATCGTGGCAGCCGGTGAACATGCCTGCACACTTCACTACGATAAAAACACAGGTCCCGTGCATGTGCGTGATATCGTCTTGATCGACATTGGTGCGCGCGTCGATGGGTATTGCGCGGACATCACACGTTCGTACTGTGTGCGGCCGACGAAACGTCAACGAGCGGTGCACGAAGCGGTAGCGTCAGCACAAAAAGAAATCATCGCGCTGATCGAACCAAATATGCCGACGAGAGAATATCTGAAGTCTGCCGATGATATTATGAAAAAAGCGCTCATTAGTCTTGGTCTGCTCGAAGACTCGACCGACGAAAAAGCGTATCGACGGTATTGTCCGCACAGCATCGGGCATGGGCTCGGTGTAGACGTCCATGATCCGCTCGGTGCGCCGCGACTGCTCGAGCCGGGGATGGTAATGACGGTCGAGCCAGGAATTTACATCGCTGAAGAGGGAATTGGCGTACGGATCGAGGATGATATTTTGGTGACGCCAGAGGGCCATCGCAACCTCAGCGCGTCGCTGCCGACGACACTCTGACACTAGCTTTTTCTACTACAGTTCGCTACAATAGTGTTTAGGCATGAAACGTCAATTTCTTATCTTTATTGTCCGCTGGATACTCAATTCATTTGGACTCTGGGTGGCGGTTCGTCTCTTTGGGACGGGGTACAGCGACCAACAGATCGATGCGAGCATCCATGTTTTTTTGATTGCTGGACTGATTTTTTCGTTGATCAACGCCGTGCTCAAGCCTGCGGTGATCATCTTGTCGCTGCCGGCGATCCTCGTGACGCTCGGTCTTTTCACGATCGTTGTTAATGGCCTGATGGTGTATATCTCGCTCAAACTCGCGCCAGGACTCCAGATGACATTTCTCAACTCAGTTCTTACCGGTTTGGTGCTGAGTCTGGTAAACTATATAGTAAGTAGCGCGCTCGAGCTAGAATATTTGCGCGTTCGGGAGGAAAAATCATGACAATTGCGAGTATTTTACAGATTGTGACGATCGTTTCGGCAGTATTGATGATTGCTGCGATTTTGCTTCAGCAGCGCGGCGCGAGTCTCGGAGCGGGATTTGGCGGTAGCAGCGAGCTCTACACGACACGTCGCGGTCTCGACAAAAACCTTTTCGAAGTGACGATTATTCTCGCCGTGACCTTTGTTTTGTCGATTCTTGTTTCGATTATTTTGCCAAGTCTAGGGTAGGCACGCGTGGACGACGACAAAAGAGGGTGGCGCCAATTCAAACAAATTAAGCTTGACCGCAAGCAATTTTCTCGTCGTGTTCGTAGTGCCGAGGGTGCAACGCAGCGCCATGCGCAGCGCTTTATCGTCAAACGTATCGACAATGTCCGCCGGGCGTCGCGCCAAATTGTGACATGGTTGCTTTTGATCGGACTTCTGATTGCCGGACTCGGTATCCAGCTCGCCTGGAACCAGGCGAATTACACCATCATGGCGCGCAAACCCGGTGGCGTATACGTCGAGGGGACGCTCGGGCAGATCAATTCGCTCAATCCGCTTTTTGCGACGACGAGTGCCGAAGCGTCGTTGTCGCGACTGATGTTTTCGTCGCTTTTCAATTATGACCATCAGGGTCAGCTTCACCAGGATCTCGCACGGGGCGTGACGGTGAGTGAAGACAATACCGTCTACACGGTCACGCTCAAACCAAACGCAACGTGGCACGACGGCAAACCTGTCACTGCAAAAGACGTCGTCTTTACGATCAATCTCATCAAAAATCCTGCGACGCGCGCAAATGCGTCGCTGCGACTGACTTGGCTCGACACCTCCGTGCGCGCGCTTGACGATACGCACGTCGAGTTTCGTTTGCCTGCGGTATATGCGTCGTTTCCTCATGCGTTGACATTTCCGATCGTGCCAGAGCATCTGCTCAAAGACGTCGCGCCGACGAATGTTCGCGAAAGCGCCTATAGTTTATCGCCCGTCGGTAGTGGGCCGTTCCAGTTCCGCCGTCTCCAGGAGGCTGATACACTCAGTCGCTACCGTGTTGCACACATGAGCGCGTACGAAAAATACTACGATGGTGCGCCGAAACTCTCACGATTTGAATTGAATGCGTATCCTGACGAAGCGTCATTGCTGCGGGCGATCAATCTCGGCGAGGTGAGCGGGGCGACCGACGTTTCGGTCAAGGCGTTGCGAGACATTACGAACAAACAAGTGAAGGCGACGCCACAAGCATTGGCGAGCGGTGTGTACCTTTTGCTCAATACGCGCAATCCGGTTTTGAGCGACGTCAAAGTCCGCCGCGCGCTGCAGTCTGCGACCGATACGGGTGCGATCCGCAAAGCACTCGGTGGCGGCGTGCTCCCGCTCGATGGTCCGCTGCTTTCGAATCTTGTTTCGGGCGACGATGTCGCGCATGTGCCAGAAATCGATCTCAAAAAATCAGCGACATTGCTCGACGAAGCCGGCTGGAAATTGTCCGGAAGTAGCCGCGTGAAAGACGGTGTGACGCTCGAATTTACCATCACGACGACCAAGGACAAAGAATTCGAAGAAGTTCTGAAGCTCATTTCAGATCAGTGGCAGAAAATCGGCGTCCGCGTGAAGGTTGACATCATCGATACGTCGAATGCGGCGTCTTCGTTTGTGCAAAACGTGATTCAGGGCCGCAATTTCGACATCCTGCTGTACAAACTCGTGATCGGTGCTGATCCTGATGTGTTCGCCTACTGGCATTCGTCGCAGACGAGTGCGACAGGGCGCAATCTCTCGAACTATTCGAGCCCGCTTGCAGATGCGAGTCTATCGAGTGCGCGAGCTCGACTCGAACCAGATTTACGCAATGCGAAATACAAGCAGTTCGTCAAACAATGGATCGATGATGCTCCGGCGATCGCGCTGTATCAGCCCGTCATCGAATACGTCACTTCGCCAAATGTGAGCTCTGTCAGTGAAGGCGGACACCTCGTCACTGGCGTCGATCGCTACGCAAATGTCCAGTACTGGACGGTCGAAAACGAGTTGGTGTACAAGACGCCGTAAACCGAGCCACCACCTCCACCTTTTGTGAAACAAAAGTCGCTGGAGGTTCAAGCATAGAATATTATACAAAGTAAAAAGCCGAGACAAATGCTCGACTTTTTACTTTGGTGGAATTTTACAACTCCGCTCGAACCTATTTTGAGGAAAATTGCTGAAAGCTGCAAGGTGGCGGGCAACGCCCGCCCCGCCAGAAAAACAATTCTTTGCATTGTTTGAATTTTACCCCCGCCGAATTTCTTTTTTGAATTTGGGAAAGAGTTGTTTTTCTGGAGATACAACAGATGTGAACAATGAGATAAGCGTAGAAAATATTGACTTTTTATTAAACTTATGCTATTATGTAATTATCTACTGAAAAGCTCAGTAGAGAACCTTGAGAGGAGAGCTGTTATGGCTCAGAAGGAAATCTCCCGACAAGAGGCTCTCGCGACCTTGGATCGTGGTGACATCATCACGGTCGCCGTCAAGGTAAAGAGGCCGATTCAGGTCGGCATGAAGAACATGGATGACGACGGACATTACTCGCCGATCTTCCTGGACAGCACCGAGTGGGTCGAAGAGCCCAACCTTCGGCGTGGTGGTGAAAGCGGTGTGCAGCG
>CAZYRC010000012.1:1939-17926 GCA_964649505.1 uncultured Candidatus Saccharibacteria bacterium | reverse complement strand
ATCATCGGGAGTGAGCTCAGCCTCGAGCGCGATCGCTGCGAGCATGTCGCGGTCACGCAGCCAATTCTGGCCAAGTTCTTTCTTGTTTTTGAGCGCCACTAGCGGTAGATGTCCTGCAAGCCCTGACTGCGGCTACAACTTGGCCACGGCGACCAGCCACGGCGTTGATAAGTTTCCCAAACTTTCTGATCTTGGACGGCGGGCGGTGCGAGCGATGCGTTCGCGTAGCCTTGATAATTTCCCGAAGTTTTCAGATCGTACTGGTATGCTCCGTAATATCCGTTCCCGGTATTTGATGTGTAGCTGCCCTCGCAACTTCGTAGCCGCGCCAGCGCCTCCGCGAAACTACCGCTAAACGTATTGCTAAATTTCGTCCCAACCACTTCCACCTGCTCGACTGGCTGTTTGGTGACATTGCTATTCACCTCTTTGCGCGAGACTTCGACGCCGTTTTGCATGTTGATCTCGTACGTCACGGTGCGCTTGCCGTTTTCGCCCTTGGTCTGGACTTGTTTGTAGCCGACTTCGTGATCGGCGTCTTTGACCTGGCGCGTCGTAAAGGCGACGTCTTCTTCGGTGGTGATTGTCTGGACGCCGTTGCGCCACAGTTTCACGGTCATGCCAGCAGTGATAGGAGTCGAGACACTCGGGCTGATGCCGTCATCTTTGCCCATGGTGATGCGTTTTTCTTTAAGCATGTCGCCGATGGTGCGTGCCATCGTGTAGTCCTGCGTAACTTTGCCATAAAATTCAAAGGTAAATGCTGTCGCGCGCTCGATATTCATCACTTCGACGGTACCGTCGGCGATCGGGTCTTTTGATGGCGAAAGTGTCGTTTTGTCAGCGTCGTGCACGGTGATTCCCGCTTGTTTGGCAATTTGTTTGGCCGTGCGATACGCGGTCACGATTTTGGTTTCACTACTGCCATCGCGGATCAACACTGGTCGGGCGCGGTAAATATTCACTTGGTACGAACTCGCGACGAGTTTTTCATCGAGACCCGGCTCGGTGCGATCGCGCGCATCCAAGCGCACACCGGCTTCTTTTAACGCTTCGCGCAGCGTCGTTTGTTTGGTCATGAAACCTTTATCGACACCGTCGTCGTGCAGTGTGATGATACGACCCTCAGTGCTCGGGCCAGCGCCTTGCGCATCGGCGAGGCGCGTCATTCCAAAAATCACACCGAAGACAGCCAGGGCAATCAGCGCGGTCACAAAGATTCGATAGTGGTGGCGCGGTTTATAGAAAATATGTTCCATACCTATCGATACTCCCACTCGAGTACGTCTTTTCTATTGTACCAAAATCGGTGCAAAACGCAATGTATCAGGCGATTTTCTCGAGGCGCGCGTACTCGACATTGAGCTTTTTACGCTGGCCTTGATCGAACGCGACCGTCACCGCGAGTCCGTCGATATCGACAATTTCGCCCGTGCCAAATTGCGCCGAACGCACTCGGTCGCCGACGTCGAATTCCATCACAAATTCATCAAATTCGTTGTAGCGCGGTGCCGCCGGCGACGACACTGACGATCGCATCGCGAGCTCGTGGCCCATGTCTTCGAGAAATCGCGACGGCGAATTGTACGCCCGCTGACCAAACTGCATGCGGCTCTGCGTATAGCTCAGGTAGAGCTCCTCGCGTGCTCGCGTCATACCGACATAACAGAGGCGACGCTCTTCTTCGAGCTGGCGCGGGCCTTCCTCCAGAGCGCGCGCACTCGGAAAGAGCCCGTCCTCCATACCCGTCATAAACACCACTGGGAATTCGAGGCCTTTTGCCGCGTGCAGCGTCATCAGCGTGACTTTTGGCTCGTCGCGCGCGAGGTCCACCGAGCTCATGAGCGCAATTTCCTCGAGAAAATCAGGCAGCGTCGCAAACGATTTTGCATCGCTCACAAACACACCGAGGTTCGCCTCACGATCTTCGGCTTGGGGTGTGCCATCGAGCAGATAATCCCGATACCCGGTCTTTTCGACAAGCTGCTCGATGATTTCGCCCGGCGCCGTGCCGCGCTCGACCATTAGTTGTAGCGTGCGCAGCAGTTCGCCAAATTGCGTCATCGCGCCACGCGCTCGTGGCGTCAGCGTGCTCGCCTGGTCGGCATTTACCAGCGCCGAGATGATGTCCATACCAGAATTATTTTGCCAAAATAGGAATTTTTCGAGGCTCGTCGCGCCAATCCCGCGCGTCGGAATATTGACAATACGACTAAAACTCATCCGGTCATTTGGCTGATAGAGCAGTCGCAAATACGCGACGATGTCTTTGATCTCTTTGCGATCATAAAACCGCGTCCCACCTACGAGCTGGTACGGGATATGATGCTGCAACAGCGCGCGCTCAAAGGCAAAACTTTGCGCATTTGTCCGATACAACACCGCGAAATCACCATATCCGCGCGCGCCAATCGAAACCTGCGCCGTGATCCGTTCCGCGACTACATACGCCTCCTCAGCCTCATCGTACACCGCCTGAATCTCGACCGGCGCGCCCTTGCCCACGTCCGTCCACAATTTTTTGTCCGTGCGCTCGATATTTTTTTTGATGACGTTGTCCGCGGCTTGCAAAATCGATTCCGTCGAACGATAATTTTGCTCGAGCTTCACCACCGTCGCGCCCGCGAAATCACGCTCAAAATTCAAAATATTTTTGAAATCCGCCCCTCGCCAACTATAAATCGACTGCCAGTCATCACCCACGACGCAAATATTTTTTTGCTCATTTACCAGATATTTGACAATCGCATATTGCGCTGCATTCGTGTCCTGATACTCGTCGATCAAAATATGTTTGAACTGCGCCCGATACTTCGCCCGCGCTTCCGGCACATCGCGGAACAGCCGCACCGTCTCTATCAAAAGATCATCAAAATCCAGCGCTCCCGCTGCGTCACGCAGCCGCTCGTACAATTCATATATTTTCGCAATCGCCTTTTGATTCGGATACACCGCATCCGCCGCATACGCCTCCGGATCGATCAATTCATTTTTCGCATTGCTAATCGCTGCACTGACGCTGCGCGGTTTGATCTTGTCGACACCAATCGAAAGCTGCTTCATCGCCTGCTTGATCAGCCCCTGCCGATCATCCTCATCATAAATCACATAATTCGGCAAAATCCCGATCTTGTCCCCATCCTGCCGCAAAATCCGTACGCAAATCCCATGAAACGTCCCCATCCACGGCATGAACGATCGAGGAGGGGCTTGCCCCTCCGCTTGCATGCCAGAAGCAAATTCCGGCATACGCCCCTTCCCCTGAATCCAGCGTGAGGCACTGTTGCCTACGGCTTCCGCTGTAGTGTGTCTCGTCAGCCGCCACAACCGCTCGCGCATCTCGCGCGCAGCCTTGTTCGTAAACGTCACCGCGAGAATTTCATTTGGCCACACCTGCTCGTGCGTCAAAAGATACGCAATCCGATGCGTCAGCGTCTTCGTTTTGCCGCTGCCCGCCCCCGCCAAAATCAACAACGGCCCACTCGTCGTGAGCACAGCCGATTTTTGCGCATCATTAAGCCCCGCTAAACTATCCATTATCTCTATTATATGCGAAAAATCACGCCTATGCCAGTCGCTGCTCAGGCGCCGCGTGTGAAATAAAAGATTGCTGCGCCCGCTACCGCTCCCACAACAAGCAAAATCACCAGCCATACCACAAGCGTGACAGGGTGATGTCGTGATTTCGCCGGCGCCTCATCGGCAATCGGCTGATGATAATTCGCCGTATCATAAATCGAACCGCTCGTCTGATCGCCCGTACTCGCCGCCTCTGTATACTGCTGCGGAATCGAGCCGCCGCCCGGCACAACTTGTGACGCCGGAGACGCTGGTTTTTCAGCTTCATAGGACGCCACCTGCGCTGGCGCGTCGTCGGCATTCGCCGCTGGTTCGGGAGTTTTTTCTGGCTCTGTTGTCGTTTGGGATTCGGTTTCCGGCTGAGTATCAGCGACAAGCGCTACAGATGGCGACGCGTCGCTGGATTCTGTCTCAGGCAATTCATCTGACTCGACACTGACAACATCCGAGTGCAATTCCGCGGGGAGCTGTGTGATCGGGGAAACCTGCGTTTCTTCTGGTTCAGTCGATTCGCCCGCTTTTTCGTCAGAAGCTTCATCCACTTCAGTCGTGTCGCTTGTTTCATCTGGTGCTACGCCACCAAGTGGACGTTTTTCGACTTTTGCATCAGGCAAGAACGGTGTTGTCATCGGTGGGCTAAGGGTTGACCCGGCATTTGTCGTCGTGCCATCGGTGACCGGTGGCTGGCCAGGTGCCGTTGTCTCTGGCTCTAGCATGGGTTCTGCCTCAGCTGATGATTCTGGCGCAACGTAGCCAACCGTCGAATTCGTGAGATCAATTTTTGGTGCAGTAGATGCGACGCTCGCTGGCGTCAGCTCTGGAGCCGGGGTCACTGGCTCTGGTACTGCCTCGCCTGTTGCTTCGCGCTCAGTCCACGCAACAGAAGCAACGGGAGTGGGTGTAGCTGCGGCTGGTGGCGTAAATGACGCTGATGGCGCGAGCGTGACACCCTCGCGGCGCGGTGCTTTGACCGGTGGTTTCATGCTCGATGAAGGATGAACGATATCCATGAATTGTCCGCGGCGTTTGGTCGCTGGTGAACGCTCTGGCGTCGCTGCGGACGCTGGTGCGCTTGGCGATGGAGCCGCAATCGGTGGCACAGCGGGGGCTGGGGCTGCGGCGGAGCTATCTTCAGATTTTGGCAACGAATCGTCGGGCGAAGACGCTGGAGCTGTCGTCGTTGAAGACGCAGCGTCATCTGTCGATGGAGCTGGCAGCGACGTAGCCGCGCCTGAATCAGCGGCAGATGACGGCGAAACATTCGCTTCTGCCGACGCCTCTGGCGGATTTGCATCCAGATCAACTACTTTTTCCTCAGGATCATCACGGCCTGGCTGGCGTTTGCTCGTATCAACCCCTGCCATCAGATTGTTTACTGCTTTGTCTAATTCGTCAAAATCGAGATCGGCCATGGGTTATTTTTTCGCTACTCCGTGATTAATTGGTGTCTGAGCTTTTTTGATGATGTCGGCAAACGCATGGACATTGAGGCTCGTCGAACCCACGAGCAGACCGTCGACCCCGCGCACCGCGAGATAACTGCCAGCGCTATCAGAGGTCACACTACCGCCATACAATACGCGAACGCTCTCAGCGGTTTTTGCGCCAAAGAGGTGTTTGACTTGGCTACGAATCGCGCGCACGGCACGTTCGACGTCACCAGGCAGGGCGTGTTTGCCGGTACCGATCGCCCACACTGGCTCGTAGGCGATGACGAGGCGCTCGGCTTCTTCGCTGGTGATATTTGCGAGGCCACCCGAGAGTTGGTCGTGGATGACATCTGACGTTTCGCCCTCGGCGCGTTCGATCGCCGTCTCGCCGACACAAAGTACGGGGATGATGTCGTTGCGAAATGCCGCTTGGACTTTTTGGCGAGTGTCGCGGTCGTGTTCGCTGAAGATATGGCGACGTTCGCTGTGGCCGACGAGTGCGTATTTGACAATACCACGAAGTTGCGACGCCGAAACTTCACCAGTGTACGCACCGTGATCGCGCCAATAAAAATTCTGCGCCGCGAGGTTGAAATGATGATGCTGGACCTGAAGATGCACCGGCTGCAGCGCGAGCAGCGTCGGCGCGAGGACGACTTCGACGCCTTTATGATCATCGATCAGCGCGTCAAGTTTATGTACAAATAAACTCGCCTCATTGATAGTGAGATTCATTTTCCAGTTTGCGATAATAAGTTTTTTGCCCACGATATAGAAACTGCTTATGATTACTACCCTTAGTGTACACCACTCTTCACCGCGCGTCTAGCAAAGCGTCAATTCCAGGCAATGATTTGCCGCTCATCAGTTCGAGTGTGGCGCCTCCACCAGTAGAAACGTGGTCGAAACTGTCGCCGTGACGCGGATCCCAGTTGATCGCAAAATCCGCCGTGTCGCCGCCGCCCACAATCGAAAAATCTTTCGGGCTATCCGCGAGCAGCTGCGCGAGGTTCGCCGACGCCGTCGCAAACGCCGGAATTTCGCTGTAGCCAAGTGGCCCGTTCCAGATCACTGTATGGGCTTTTTTCACGATTTGCGTGATTTTTTTCACGGAACGCGGCCCAAGATCAAGCGCCATCGTGCCGGCAGGAATGGCGCGCACCGAGGATTCTTGGCGTGTCGCATGCGGTTCGAGCGAACGCCCGACCCCGACATCGACCGGCAGCACGAGAAAATCATCAACGTGTTTGCGTCCGACCTTTGCGATCGCTTTTTCGTAAATCGCATCGACGATCGGCTTTTGATCCGCCTCGACCTTGCTCGCCGCCATGTACGTCCCACGCGTCGCGAGAAAGGTATTTGCCATTGCGCCGCCGATAATAATCGTATCAGCCACGTCGATCAGTGCCTCGATCACGCCGATTTTGTCGCTGACTTTTGCGCCGCCGAGCACGGCGACAAACGGCCGCGCCGGACGCTGCATCGCCCGCGTAATCGTCAGATATTCGCGCTCAAGCAGCAGCCCCGCCACACTCGGCAGCTCCATCGTGATCGCGCTCGTACTGGCGTGTGCACGGTGCACGACGCCAAATCCGTCTTGGACAAACAACGACGCGCCACTCGCCGCGGCGAGCTCACGCGCAAATTTCGGGCTATTCGCTGTTTCTTCAGGATGAAATCGCAAATTTTCAAGCACAATCACGCTCCGCCGCGGTGCGCGTTTGACCGCCATCCGCGCCCGCGGGCCGATGCATCGATCGACAAATCGCACCGGTTCGTCGAGCAATTCTGCCAGCCGCAACGCCGCCGGCTCGAGCGACAGTGCCGGGACGACCTTGCCCTCGGGACGCCCAAGATGACTGATCACCACAACCTTGCACCCCTGATCAAGCAGCGCACGCACCGTCGGTACACTCATTCGGATCCGAAAATCATCAGCCACCGCACCCTTGCGCGTCAGCGGCACATTGTAATCCACGCGCAAAAGCACCGTTTTGCCACGGAGCGGCACATCACGCATCACGAGTTTCGGAAATTGCCCACGCATTACTCCCTCTATCATACCAAAATCCCGTCTCAAACGAAACGGGCTTTTGGTGAACATCGCGCGTAAATTTATTCGAACAAACGAACGCGTACGGTGTCGGTGCCACCGGTCAAACCAGGCTGGCGACCAGAGACGATGACAACAGAGAGTGACGTGACATCGTCGCCGAAATATTTCGACTCGAGCAATTCACGACCGAGCTCAGTACCAGCAGTTTCGCCGTCTGGACGAATGAAGCTGCGTGTTGCGTAGGTGAGCGCTAGCTGCTGGGCAGCACGTGCACTACTCGTCACTGCAAAGATTGGCAGATGAGGGCGAAGCGACGCGATATTTGCCGCAGTACCACCGGTTTTGGTTTCGGCGATGATCGCATTGACGTCAAGTGATTCTGCAACAGAGACAGCCGCTGCGGCGATCGCATTGCGACGCATGCGTTCTGGCGCAACGACGCGGCTATCGACTGGTTCGACGGGCCAGTTGTCCTGACAATACACGATCGTTTTGCGCATCGCTTGTACGGCTTCGATCGGATATTGACCGTTTGCGGTCTCGTCCGAAAGCATCACCGTGTCGGCGCCCATGATCGTCGCCGTCGCAACGTCACTGACCTCAGCGCGCGTTGGCTCTGGACTCTCGACCATGCTGGCCATCATCTGGGTAGCAACGATACAAATTTTGCCGTATTTGCGGCAAAGTGTGACGATTTGGCGCTGGACAACAGGGACGATTTCGGCGCCTGCTTCGACCGCGAGGTCACCGCGTGCGACCATGATACCATCGCTGGCTTTGACGATGCGCTCGAGTGTTTCTGGCTCGACCGCTGCCTTGGTCTCGATTTTTGCGATGATTTGCGCAGTCGACCCGTGTGAAACGAGGATCTGGCGGAGGTTGTTGATGTCTTCTTCGCTCTGAATGAAACTCAGCGCGACATAATCGTAATCTTGCGTTGCGCCAAATTCGATGTCTTTGAGGTCTTTTTCGGTGAGAATGTCGCCGCCAAAGTCCGTATCTGGGAGGTTGAGGCCTTTTTTGCTCATGACAAATCCGTCATTTTCGACGCGGAGTTTGATCGCGGTGTCGCTGACACGCTCGATCATCGTCGTACGGATTTTGCCGTCAAAGATGTAGACCGGTTCGCCGACCTTGACTTTGTCTGCGAGGTTGTACTGGACAGGAAGCGTTGCGCTGCCGTCGTGCTCTTCAACTGCGTTGTCGAGAACGATTTCATCGCCTTTTTTGACGTCGAAATGGTTGTCTTTCAGGGCGCCGAGGCGGATTTTTGGCCCCTGGATGTCCTGGAGAACGGCTACCGGGCGGTTCAATTCTTCGCTCGCGTCACGGATCCATTTGATCTGATCGAGGCGCTCTTCGTGTGAACCATGGCTGAAATTCAATCGAAAGCCATTTGCGCCTGCTTGCATTAATTCTTTGATTTTCTCTGGTGTTGAGGTTGATGGCCCCAGAGTCGCCAAAATCTTGGTGCGTTTAATAGATATAGTCATTACGTGTATTGATTATAGCACATCACCCCTGTTTGCTCAAACACCGCTCTCTCCCCGGTCTAGCGAAATTTTGCCAAGAGAAAGCCCCCTGCCGCGATGGCAGGGGGTTTCGCTCCCTTCTAGTTCGGGTCTCACGACTTGAGAGACCTGATGATCTCTCGGTAGTCGTCTCGTGCCTCGGCGCGACGGAGTTTTGCCTCGGACAGACGAGCGCTCGCTTGCGACAGCGGACTGTTCTCATCGGCGTAGCGATCCTTCGCTAGGGCGATCCGGAGGTTGGAACCGGCCACGATGTCGCGGATGTCGCGACTGTCCCGGTCTCGAAGAGCCAGCGCCAGCCGATTATCGAGAGCCGCAAGTTCCCGCTTCATCTTCAGCAGCTCCGCTTCATACGCTGCCTTCGCAGCAGCGACTGCTTCCTCCGCCTCTTGCACGCGCTTCAGTGCGCGCGACTGCTCGTCCTCCGCCTCGGCCACAGCGCGCGGCTTCGACAGGTGCCAATCACTCGGCGTGGTTGACATGCTTCACCTACTTTCTTGTTCAGGAGCAAATAGCCGCACGGTTGTGTAGCTGATATTCATTATAGCACAAAATCACAAAAAGTAAATATCACCGTCCTCGACAAGCGAGCGAAAATGCCAGACGCCGCGCGCCTCGGTTTTGTACGTCCAATAAAACCACGCGTCGGCATACTCATACGCATGCAGCTGGTGCTCGATATGCTCGCGCACGAGCCGCGGATGCTCACTCACCGGATAGCGGTCGAAAAGCGCCTGCGCAAACGACCCACTCCATTCGCCCACAACCACTCCCTGACGGCGCGCGATGCGACGGAGCAGTCGCCCGTGACTCGCGACGAGCCGCCAATACATCCGTAGCGGTGCCCACGCGTGCGCCCAAAACGCGAAATGATACCAATGAATATCGAGCGTTTCATGCCGGAGCGCCGAGCGCATGAGCCGCGGTGTGAACGCGTCGTGAAACACAATCCGCGTCGAATCGCGTAGAATCGTTCGCAGCTCACGCGCACTATCACGATAAAATTTCCGGAGCATTCCCTGCCACAATTTCGTCCGCGGCTCGTTCAGCAACTCGATCCCCCACAGCTGCGGATGATCGCGGTAGCGCTGCGCGAGCCGCACCAGTACCGCCCGCGTCTCGTCGCGGTAGCGTGCGTCATCGTACCAGGCCGCGCGGCCGATTCGCCCCGAATGATCATGGCCATTTTGGCTTCCCGGTGCGCCGTGCAGGCACACGAGCACCTGCAGGTCGTATTTTTCCGCCATCCGAAATGCCCAATCCAATCGTCCGATCGCACTCACATACGGCGCGTCGCCCTCAAAAATCCAATACCCTACTGGGATCCGCACCGCGTCTACACCATGCTCTTTGAGCCAGCGAAAATCTTCTTCGCGGATGAAATTTTTTTGATGATCGCGAATTTTTTCGCGCGCGCCTGGCGTCTGCATGAACGTATATTCTTCGACCGCATCCGTCCCAGCAAAAAGCCCCGGTGTCATCCACCGCTCGAGCACCAACCATCCTCCGAGATTTACCCCGCGCAACGTCTTCATATTTCTAGTATACTATTCGTCGCGCATGTCGCGAATCGGATTGCGTCGCGCATTTCGTACGAGCGGGATGATACTCGCGAGCAGCGTCGCGACCAGCACCGCAGCCACCGTCAGGCCGAGATATTTCCAATCAAACCCAAAGAGCGTGAACTGCTGCGCCGCGTCTTTTGCGCCAAAGGCCAGCCGCGCCTCGACCGTCAGATCTACCCAATACATCGAGTGCACGATCAGCGCGCCGACTGCGCCAAGCAGCAGCGCGACCAAGATGATCCGCAGCGCCAGCAGCTGCGTGTAGGTGAGATATACCAGCGAAATGTCGAATCGTTTAAAGCCAATCGCGCGAAATACCGCCGTCTCGCGCCGTCCGTCCGCCACCGCGCGGCTGATCGAAAAACTCAAAATGATGATGGCAATCACGATGATGACGAGCATCGCGATGCTGAAAATATTCATAAATCCTTTTTGCGCATCGGCGATCGCCGCGCTGTTTGAACCGTAGCTTTGGATGATAAATGGTTTGTACGGCGAAGCTTTCGGATCACAACTGCCCGAATCGGTCTGTTTACAATTTTCTTTGTCGATGAATGTTTTGAGCTGTTCGTCCGACGAAAATTCGACGAGTGCGGTTTTGTTGTACAAACTATACATGACATTGCGCGGCTGGTCCGAGTACGCACGGAAAAACGCACTGTCTTTTGGCATTTGATCCAGATAGCTCTGCGGAATCGAGAGACCCGGCAAATTGATCATCAGCATCATCGACAGCAATCCGCGCACATCGACCGAGCCGGCGCCACCCATCGCCATTACCGAATCCGGCAGCACTCCGACGACCTGGAATTGCAGTTTTTCCTGACGTGGCGTTTGGTCGGTATTGTTGAATTTTGCGTTGAATTCGTCGAGTTTTTGCTGCTCTTTTTTTTCGGCGGCAGTACGCACATCGCGCAGCACTGTCGCTTGTCCACAGCTATCATCCGACGGCAGACCGTATTGCAGCGACGGGCGCTGATACGTTTTGTCGTTTTTGTGCTGTTCGATCTCGGCCGCGACACTGACTGCTTGCTTGATCTGCTGGCTCGACATCACATTGCGATAGCATGCCGCGATGATTTTTCCGGTGATTTTTTCGCGTAGCGTCTGCGAATAATTCAATTTTTCTTGGCTCGACGCGCTGTCCGCGGGCGCTTTCATATCAAGCAATTGCTCTGCACGAAATTGCGGGATGAGCAGTGGAATCGTACCGCTCGTAGGGCTCCATTTCGGATCTTTGAGCAGATACGATTCGAGCAGTGTCGTCGGCATTGTCGCGAGCGGCTCCGAAAAAATCGGCGTTTTTTTGTAGTCATAGGACGGCGAAGATTTGTTTGGATCGTCAAAGATTTCCTTGCCGCCCTTCATTTCGGTGACGTCGCCATCGTTTGCTGTCAGACCGGTAAGAGTGTAGGTCGCCTTCGGATGGTAAGATTTCGCAAGCGTCAAAAAATCTTCGGTCGTGTATTGCTGCTGCGTCGCGAGGTACTCTTTGATCGCTTTTGCGCTGATCGGGTTTGACATATCGAGATACGTAAACCCACCTTGCTCTGCACCATTGACAGGGTTCTGCACGCCGGTTACTGCAGTACTTTCATCGAGGCCGAGGCGCTTGGCTTCGGCTTTGCGCGCGACGAGTTCTTCATTGTACAGCCGCGTCGCGATGTCCATGACTTTTTGATTTTGGAAGAAATTTGTATCATTGCCCGGGCTGCCAGATGCGATGTAGCGACTCGTCAGACCTTGCTTCGAATACGATGCGAGGCTCTGAAATGCGCCTGTCGAAACGAACGAAATGAAAAACAGCACGCCAAAAAGCAGCGCCGCGATGATGATCGTGATCGCCGTACGAATCCGATGCGTTTTGAGTTTGGTGCGCGCAAGGCGTAGTGCGTCGGTCTGCCGAATCATACGATCACTCCATCTTTGAGTCGGATCACGCGGTCAGCACGCGCAGCGATTTCGTTGTCGTGCGTGACGACGACGATGGTCGTGCCGAGTTCGTCGCGGATTTTTTCGAAGAGGTCAATCACAGCGCGGCCATTGCTGCTGTCGAGATTGCCCGTCGGCTCGTCGGCGAGAATGATGTCGGGCTGATTGAACAGTGCCCGTGCGATCGCTGCGCGTTGCATTTGCCCGCCAGAAAGTTCTTTCGGAAAATGGTTCAGCCGATCGCTGAGGCCGACAAGCTCCGCGAGTTCTTCGATGCGGGCGCGGCGCTTGGCGCGTTTGGTTCGCAGTGGCATGCCCGGGACTTCGAGGTTTTGGTGGAGGCGCAAAAACGGCTGCAGGTAGAAAAATTGAAACACAAACCCGATCGTTTGGTTGCGAAATCGCGAAAGTTTGGCGTCACGCAATTTCGCGAGCCGCGTGCCCTGGACCGAGACGCTGCCCTCGCTTGGTTTGTCGAGTCCGCCCATCAGCTGGAGCAATGTGCTTTTGCCACTGCCGCTTGCGCCGGTAAGCACGAGAAATTCGCCTTTGTGGACCTCGAGCGAGACGTCATTGAGCGCGGCGATGCGTGTCCGGCCGACTTTGTATGATTTTTTGAGATTTTCAACGCGGATCACGATTTCATCTGAAAGCTCGCGCTTTGGGTGTGCGGGCTGACGATTGCGATGCACCGCAAATTCGTGCAACGCTTTGCCAGCGCGCACCACGTCGCCATCAAAATTCTCGACGAAACGTCTTGCAAGTTCGATCCGGTCTTCTTTAGAATTCATCCCACCTCATCTGCGTTTATTATGCGACACTCGTGCCAAAAAGTACACCGATTCCGTATGTGATCACCATCGCGAGCACGCCGCCGATGACAACGCGGGCGACCGCACGACCACGATGAGCGCGCGCCGCGTGAGCGCTGGTAAATCCGACGATGAAAAGCGCCGCCACGACCGCGGCCAATGTCGCTGCGATCCGCCACTGAGCCGGTGCGAGCACTATTGTGAGAAATGGAATCAACCCTCCGGCCGTAAATGCCGCCATACTGGCAATCGCCGCTGCAATCGGGCTATTAATATCGTCCGGATCGAGGTTGAAATGCATACGCAAGTGCGCGCGTAGCGGGTCTTTTTGGGTGAGTTCAAACGCGACTTTGCGCGCTGTTTTCTCGCTCACGCCGTGTTTCATATATTCTCGCGCCAGCTCGTCGAGCTCGTAGTCTGGCATCTCATGGAGGTCTTTTTTCTCTTCTTTGATGTAGACTTTTTCGGCGTCACTCTGGCTGCTCACGCTGACATATTCGCCCACCGCCATGCTGAGCGCCCCCGCCACCAGTGCCGCGAGCCCAGCGATCGCAATCGCCCGCGAATCATTCGACGCGCCAGCCACGCCCATGACCACACTCGAGGTGCTGACGATTCCGTCATTTGCGCCCAGCACCGCCGCGCGAAGCTTGTTGAGCTTGTTGTTGTTCATTTCATCAGATGGCAAATCGTATGTTTCATTATCAAATTCTGGCATAGTGCATTTAGTATACCTCATCCCACACCCATTCGCCATAAGCATGAGGGGTATTATGAAATAGTATTGACATTTCTTCATTTTTTTGATATAATGCAAGCGTTAGAAAAAATGTGAGCAAAATGTCACCGCTGAGGCGTGGTGGAACGTACAGATCAACTCTGATATTCTGCCAGGTCAAACAAATATGCTTCAGTGGACCATTGATGGACAAATTGTCGCCGAAATCCCCATCGTCACGGGCACATGCGACATTCACTGTACCGAACTAAACAAGCAGCCTCGGAAAATGGCGCACCCTGTCCGAAACGACGACGGTAGTTATTCGAACCGCGCGAGAGTCACACTCGATGCACCTATGTCAAAAGGCTTTTTGTTATGATAGACGCATGAGTCATTTCGACACGATCACCGCGATCTACAACCCAAACAGCACCAATGACGCCGCGACCAAAGCGCAAGATTTCGCACGTGCAGCAGCGGAGCGCGGAGTGGAGGTCGAACTTTTTGAGACCGATCATCCGGGGCACGCCGCAGAGATCGCTCAGGATATCATCGCGGCACACGATGCGCCACTCCTCATCTCTGTCAGTGGTGATGGAGGCTACAATGAACTAATCAACGGCGTCATGCGCGCCACAAAAAACACCCGCAAATCACCTGTCGTCGCCATCCTCGCTGCGGGAAACGCCAATGACCACAAACGCACAACCCGCGGGGATACACCCCTTCTCGAGCTCATCGTGAGAGCCGCCCCTCTCCCGCTCGATCTCTTGCGCCTGCAGACCGAAACAGCTTGATCGCTATGCTCATAGCTACATTGGCCTTGGTATTACATCGACAGTAGGGATTCAGCTCAATAAACACGATCTAAATCGTTTCAATGAAATCGGCCTTGTCATCCATTCGCTCGCCTCATTTGCACCGTTCCGTATCAAACGTGACGGTATAGTCACCGCGTACTCAAACCTCCTTTTCGCCAACGTCGATAGCATGTCAAAAGTCATCAAACTTGATACTGCCGATAATAGCGTGCATGACGGCAAATTTGAGGTCATCAGCGATGTATGGCGGGGCAAGCTGCGGTTATTACTCCATCTCTTGAGGCTCGTGCTCTTTGGACACGCCCATACGCCTCAATATTCGCAGTACGAATTTACGACCGTCGAGAATACTGCCGTGCAGATGGATGAAGAAATTGAAACGCTCTCATCTGGGGTACTCGTGTCTATCACCGCTCAAAAAGCGGCGATTCTCTCATTGTACTAGCCTTGCAGGATCATCCAGCAGCCTCAGATCACAGAGGTGCTTGCGCTCGTCCTAGAGACAAACCACCAAAAAAAATACCCAGACAAGCTGAGGTGTTTTTCTTGGTGAACTCTTGGGGAGAAACCTGGAAAACTTTCGAGGTTATCGATCGACAACTGGTCGGTTGGCTGGTAGTGCCGCGCAGTTACTATTATTTCAAATAAGCTTTGATCGTCTTCTCGGCATTGGTGAGCGAGGTTGGATCGGGTTGCATGACGTAGAGCGGCGTGTCGCCGTAGCTATAGGTTGGCAGCATGGCGCCGGTGCCGTCAACTGAGATCGAAGTTACGCTCCAGCCGCGAATATCGTTGAGCTGGTTGTGGATGACGGCTTTGAGCGAATCTTCCGACAAATTAGTTTCAACCGAGCTGCTGATGCTATTCATGATCTGTGGCAGGCGGACGGAATTCTCTGGCTTGGCCATTTTGTCGACGATTGCCTCGATGACGTGCTGCTGGTTGCGACCACGCTGGCGGTCGCCTTCTTCGAAACTATAGCGCTCGCGGGCAAACTCCAGCGCATGTTTGCTATCGAGCGTATTGTAGCCGGTGTGGTACGATTTGAAATCGTAATCCGAGTAGACATTGATCGGACCGACAGCATTGATGACATTGACGAGCGAGGTAAAATTAATGCGCACATAGTACGGAATATCGATGCCGTAGAGATCCTCGAGTGTTTGGCGCGAGGTATCGATGCCGTAAATACCAGCGTGCGTCAGCTTGTCTTTGCGGCCGGTCGTGCCGTGGAGCTGAACGTAATAATCGCGCGGCGTATTGACGAGCAGCATGGTGTGTTTCTCGGGATTGACGACGAGCAGCATATTGACATCGCTGCGCGAAACGGTCGAAACCGAGCCATAGGTATCGATGCCGCTGATGTAGACGGCATACGGCTTAGAGGCGTCGAGGGTTTTGGTGCTAGTAGCAGTGTCTTCGACGCGGAACGTGCGCAGCGTCGTCAGTGTATCGTAAAAATCTGCGTCCTGATCCTCGATGAGGCCGAGGCTCTCCTGGCGCACAGCGGCTAGTTCGACGTCGCCCTGCTCAAGGGAA
>CAZYRC010000012.1:0-1929 GCA_964649505.1 uncultured Candidatus Saccharibacteria bacterium | reverse complement strand
CGCTGAGCGGCAGAAGTTTCGTTTTTGAGCGCAACTTTGGCTGTATCGTAGAGTGGATCGGAATCCGAGATAAGTGCGACGCTTTTGGCGCCATCGACGATGACATTGCGGGTTTTGACGGTAATGATGGCGTATTCGACATAGTTTGATGACGAAGCCTGAATACTGCTGAGCAGATTGTTGGCTGAGCGCAGCACCACGGTACCGTAAATATTCGCGGCCGTTAGTACGACCGCTACGACGATGAGGATCGTAGTGATGACGGTGCGTTTTTTGAGCCGGCGCATATCGATGAGCAGCCAAACGATGAGAAGAGTGACGATGGTATAGAGCGGCATAGCCTCCCAGAGGTATTTTGCCGGTATAAAGGCTGCAGCCAGGACGCTATAGGCGAAAACGCCGAACGATAAAAAAACAGCGATCGCCGCAATACGGCGCGCCCAGGGGAAAAACGAGATACGTTTAGCAGATTCCGAAACCATATCTTGTTATTATACAGTATTATTGCTTTTTACGCAATATATAGTGATGATATAGCAATGTTGCGATGGTAATGCCGACGAGACCGGCGGTACTGTCGATCAGCACGTCGCGCACCTCCCCGCTCCTGCCCGGGATGAAGATCTGATGGATTTCGTCACTTGTCGCGTAGAGTATGACGATAATTTCTGCTGAGAGAACGAGCCGCCAGCCAGGTCGGGTATATTCGCGGACGAGAAGCGCCACGAGGACGCCGAGTGTGGCGTAGAGCAGGATGTGTGCCATTTTGCGTACGATTGTCTCTGGTAGTGTCAGCCCGGTAGTCTGCTGGATTGCCGCTACAACCCCTTCGCTCTGTCCGCTCGAGACATCATGCCCCTGGCTCGAGAATGCGAAAATCAGCACCATCCAGATGATGACAAAGAGATATTTGAGAAGGAGTTTATGGTTCACGTCTATCTATTATAGCGAATTCCGCGAGAGCGATATTTGTCAAAGTAAACCGATTTACAGCGGCTCTTCTATTTCCTCGACAACCTGCTGTTCGGTGGTGAGTTTGCGGCGTTTGGTGAAGGTGCTTTTTAGGACGCTTACGACTGAGCGGTTCAGGGTGATGGCTGCGATGCAAGCGATGATAAAGTTAGCAATATTTGTGAACGGCGTGTTGATATAGTAGAGCAACATCACCACTGTATATAGCGCGCCGAGAATGACAAATAGATTCGTTTCGTACGTAATCATCACATATTTCTTCGCATCATAGTGACGGTAAATCGCCATTGCTAGGAATGATATAGCCGTCGCTCCTGCAGCGGCATATAGCCCAAATATTGGTGTAAATGCAATCGTTAGTACAATATTGATCACTGCCGAAACACGCGATGTATTCATCACCTGCTTGGTCTTCTTTTTCGCAACATATACCGCGCTATAGATGCTGACGATGACGTTGAAAAATACGCTAATCACCATGATTGGAATATATAGATATGCATCGCTAAACTCTTTGCTTACCATCAGTGGAAAAACGAGCGGCATGATAGCGATGAGTCCGAGTCCCATTGTCCCAAATAGTCGCACAGCCGCATTTGCCACTCGCGAAAAGAAGTTATCACGATCTGGCGCATCAATATGCATCGATGCCGCTTCGGTCCACGACATGCTGAAGATGCCATTGAAACTATTCAGGATCGAAGAGTATTTGCTCGCTACCGCATAAATACCATTGGCCGCAGTACTGATCATCATTGAAATAATCGTACGATCCGACACGTTAATCGCCCACCACGAGACACCGTTTGGCACAAGCGGCGTCGAGTAGCCGAGGATTTCACGCTGTAACGTTTTATCACGTTCGCCGAAGCGAACATATTTATATAGTCGCAGCCGCAATGCCAGGTATAATCTTGCGAAGACATTTGCAACAGCAACGGAAACTAGCATACCATC
>CAZYRC010000011.1:0-19644 GCA_964649505.1 uncultured Candidatus Saccharibacteria bacterium | reverse complement strand
AAGCGCGGCGCGTCATTCGGGAATGGCCGTTTGGTGCGTCGCTGCCACCAGCTCGCAAGCAGGAAGATCCCTGGGAGCTGGCACAGCGGTAGATTTTCGCCCCCGAGAATTTATCGCCCTGTGGGGATGGATGAAAGAAGTCGCTGACCTGCAAAGTCAGAGAGCCTGGTGCGATACCGGTCCTCACTCCATCGGTCCTCGCCTGCGTTAGTTCGCGGTCGGGGACCTCATCCTTTTTATGAGACAATAGATATATGAAATCATTTTGGCAAAAACTCCCGAAACCGTTTTTTGTTTTGGCGCCGATGGAAGCCGTCACCGACGTTGTATTTCGTCATGTCGTCTCTCGGGCGGCGCGCCCGGACGTCTATTTTACGGAGTTTACCAACGCTACCGGCTGGTTTCGCGCTGGCGACAAAGCGATCGGTGGCCGCCTCGTCAAAACCGACGAAGAATCACTCATCGTTGCACAGCTCTGGGGAAGTGACCCCGAAGCGATGGCTGCTCTCAGCGCTCACTGCGCCGAACTCGGCTATGATGGCATCGATATCAACATGGGCTGTCCCGACCAATCCGCCATCAAAGGCGGCGGGGGAGCCGACATGATCCGTCACCCCGATCGTGCGGCGGCCATCATTGCTGCCGCCAAAACCTCCGGGCTGCCTGTCAGTGTCAAAACGCGCCTCGGCTACAGCTTCGTCGATGAGTGGAAAGAGTGGCTCAAATTCATACTCTCTCAAGACGTCGCTGCGCTGACAATCCACCTACGCACCAAAAAAGAAATGAGCAAAGTCCCCGCACATTTCGAACTCATTCCCGAAATCAAAAAACTCCGTGACGACATCGCCCCGGACACGCTGCTCATCATCAATGGCGACATCCGCGACCGTGCGCACGGCGAAGAACTCTACGAAAACTACGGCGTCGATGGCATCATGATCGGGCGCGGGATTTTCGCGAATCCGTATTGCTTCGCTACGGACGTCACTAAGCGGGTGACAGCGAGCGGGGCAACTCCCGCTTCTGAAGAAATCGTTCACGATTTTTCAGAAGAAGGGGCGGACTCGCTGGCAGGACCCGCGTCCAGCGACCTACGTGCGACCGAAGAAAGTAACGACGTGAGCGGTAATTTCTCACTATTGAATTTTCATCTCAACGAATACGACAAATACGCCGCACTCACTGGCCGGCCGTTCGAAACCCTCAAACGCTTCTTCAAAATCTACATCCGCGATTTCGACGGCGCAAGCGACCTACGCGACCGACTTATGCGCACAAAAAACACAGACGAAGTCCGCGAAATTCTATCCGAACAATAACTCACCGTAGCACAACAACACGCATCGACGGCGCACAAAGTACCGCTGCCGTCGCGAGATTATAGTACACCATCGCCGCGACGACACGCGCGGCAATTGACTCATCCGCGCCAGGATACAGGGCTTCAGCCGCAGCACCAAACGACCACGCGTCAACATTGAATGCTTCGTACGACTCGCCAAATGCCTCGTCGACCGCATCACGATCAAGCGTCGTATGCTCTCTGAAATTGATCACCGCTACCACTTCACGATGCTCCCCACGCAGCATATCGATATCGTTTGCACTTGACTCGCGACGCATGCATTCCAGCACGTCGCGACCACTCGAAAAATCATGCCGTTGCTCAGCCCGAGCCACAATCGTTGCGTGCTCAGTATCACTCACTTGCACACCGAGCTGCGCCGCAACGTCACGAATTGCTACATTCTCTATGACTAATTTTTGATAAATATCGCGCAATCGATCATTTGCGCCACACCCACTCTTGTCCGCTGACGCATGCTCGTCAGTATGGTCGCCGACAGCAAATCCGCGTTCGTGTAGAGAATGAAACACCGACCTAACAAGCGTCGCAGTATCCGTATCGGTCGCATAGCGACTCATTGTGAGATCGTCTGCAATCGCGAGCGAAAGCGTCCCGCCCGCAGTGTCCGGACGCACACTACCACCGCATCGACCATCGATACATCCACTCGGAATCCGCTCGTTCGTCGCGATATGAAACTCACCACAGCCCACACGCTTCGTGAATTCATCCAGGCGCGGGTGAGTGGCAAGCGAGCCACCAATCACACCTGTCGCAATCGCTCCAAGCTCGAAATAATCAGCCGACACTGCACTCATCGCATCATTCATCGTTTATAATTTTCGACGCCGACGATGCAAATCGGCAACTTTGAGTCGCACCGCGTGACGGTCGACCAGCTGGTGCGCTTTTTCGAGTTCGACCTGATCCGTCGCTTCATCGCGCATTTTCATCGCGCGCTCGAGCGCCGCCTGTGACTCCGCTTCAACGATATCTGCCCCATGCTCGGCCTCATCGACGAGTACTTTGACTTTATTGTCACCGATCTCGATAATTCCACCCGTGATCGCAAAATATTCGAGCTGATCGTCATCGTGATTTTTGTCACGACGCACAGCAATCGCGCCCGCTTTTGCAATCGTCACCAACGACTCATGATCGGGGAACACCGAGATTTCGCCTTCGGTTGTCGGCAGAATCACCTCATAAACCGGTTCATCAATCGTGACGCCTGAAAGTGTAACGAGTTGAAAATCCAGCATCGGTCGCTAATCCTTTTTCTCACTTAGCGGTCCGGGCGCCATGTAGAACCAGTTTTCTGGCTTATCGTCATATTTGCCGTCGAGAATATCCCGGACGTCTTTCACTGTGTCAGCAACTTTGATGTACGCGCCAGGGTTTCCAGTAAACTGCGTCGCCACAAAGAATGGCTGCGCAAGGAATCGCTGCAAACGACGTGCACGCTGAACGGTCTGTTTCTGATCATCGGACAGCTCCTCCATACCGAGAATCGCGCTGATGTCCTGCAATTCTTTGTACTGCTGGAGTACGCGCTGCGCTTCACGTGCGACATTGTAGTGCACCTCACCGACGACTTCTGGATCGAGAATCGTCGAGTTGCTATCGAGCGGATCAACTGCTGGATAAATACCAATTTCGGTCAGACCGCGGTTCAACACGATCGTTGAATCAAGGTGCGCAAACGTCGTTGCTGGCGCTGGATCGGTCAAGTCGTCAGCCGGCACATAGACAGCCTGCACAGAGGTGATCGAGCCTTTTTTCGTACTGGTGATACGCTCTTGGAGCGCACCCATCTCTTGCTGAAGGTTCGGCTGATAGCCTACCGCACTTGGCAAACGACCGAGCAGGGCAGACACCTCGGCGCCGGCCTGTGTAAACCGAAAGATGTTATCAATGAAAAGCAGCACGTCTTTGCCTTCGTCACGAAACGCCTCGGCCATCGCCAGTCCCGCGAGTGCCACGCGCAAACGCGCTCCAGGCGGCTCGTTCATTTGTCCAAACACGAGCGACGTTTTGTCGAGGACGCCCGCTTCTTTCATCTCAAAATACAAGTCATTGCCTTCGCGCGTGCGCTCACCGACGCCGGCAAACACCGAGTTTCCCGAGTGAAATTTCGCGATGTTGTTGATCAACTCCTGAATGAGCACCGTCTTGCCGACACCCGCGCCACCAAAGAGCCCGACCTTGCCACCTTTTGCGATCGGCGCGATCAGGTCGATGACTTTGATACCCGTCTCGAGAATCTCAGTTTTGTTCGTCTGCTCTGAGAGGGCAGGCGGTTCGCGGTGAATTGACGCCTTTTTGACGTCTTTTGCGATCACACGACCATCGATCGGCTCACCGACGACATTGAACATGCGCCCCTGCGTCTCGGCGCCTACCGGCACACTGATCGGTGCACCCGTCGCTGTGACACTTTGGCCGCGCTTCAAGCCATCGGTACTTTGCAGGCTAATCGCACGCACCGTTTCTTCGTCGAGGTGTTGTGCAACTTCGAGCGTGATCGTTTTTTTGTCTTGCTCGACAGTGAGCGCATCATAAATCGCTGGCAAATGTGCATCGCCCGCAAACTCGACGTCTACCACCACGCCCATGATTTGAATAATTTTTCCTTGCTTACTCATGATCCTCCTTTTTCAATTCATCAAAATACGCTTCGTCGTCGGGATGAAGGTCCTCACCATATCCACGCGCCGCTGCTTCTCTGCAATCTGCGAATGTCTGCGGTGGAGTCTCGGAATTCATCAACATGAAGATAATATACCGCGCCCTCACTCGCAGACTTTCCTGACGCTGCTGCCAAGTAAACACTTCTGGATCGATCGATCGATGTTGTTTCAAATGTTCGTTCATCCCATCGCCTCCACGCCCGCACTGATCTCGCTCAATTCTTGAGTAATCGCGCCCTGTCGGGCTTTGTTCATTTCGAGCGTCAGCGCATCGACGAGGTCACTCGCATTGTCTGTCGCGTTTTTCATTGCAAGCATGCGCATACTGTGTTCGCTCGCACGCGAGTCGAGCAGTGTCTGGAACAATCGCGAGCCGATCAATCGATATGCGATATCATCGATCACTTTGTCGACGCTCGGCTCAAATACCGCGTCGCTCACTGAATTGCTGATGTCGCTCGGCGTAAATCCAGCAGGGAAGAGCCGAATCGTATCAGCTTCTTGCCGCATGCTACTGACAAATCGTGTAAAAATCACATCCACCGCATCGACTTTTTTGTTTTCGAAAAGATCTTTTGCTGTGTTCAAAATCGCATGAAACTCGGCGCCACGCGGATGATCTGGCAGATCCTCGTATGTACCAATCACCTCGGTGTCTTTGAGGCGTGTCACGAATTGCGACGCTTTGCGACCCACAGCGATGGTGTAATTTTTCACTTTTTTGCGGTCGTCCTCGCGCAGATGGTCGAGATATGTTTTCATGATATTCGTATTGTACGCACCGGCAAGGCCTTTGTCAGCGGCGACAACGATCAGCAAACGCGCATGAACCGGCCGCGTCACAAACCATTTGTGCTCGTCAGTCGCGCCCTGTGCCGCGAGGTGGGTCAGCAGTTCATTTGCGGAGCGTGCGTAGGGCTGCGAACCTTTCGTCGCGTCCTGTGCTCGGCGCATCTTGCTCGCCGCAACCATTTGCATGGCCTTCGTAATCTGCTTGGTCGATTTGACCGAGCGGATGCGCGATTTTAGTTGCTGGGTCGAGGCCATTAGCCCTCAAATCCTTTCGCAACTGACTCGGCGACTTTTGCGATGAGCTTGCCAAGATCGCTATCGGCGGTGAGTTTATCTGCACCTTTTGCGAGCTCCTGCATGTCTTTTTTGTGGTCTGACCAGAGGCGGGTGAGCAACGCTTTTTGGGCTTGTTTGATCTGTGCAGCAGGCACTTCATCAAAGTGACCTTCATTCACCGCAAAGATACTTGCGCACTGCTCCCACACGCTCATCGGCTGATATTGTGGCTGCTTGAGCAGCTCGGTCAGGCGCTGTCCGCGCTCGATTTGACGTTTGGTCGCTTCGTCGAGATCCGAACCAAACTGCGCAAAACTTGCGAGCTCTCGGAACTGACTGAGGCCAAGCTTCAAGTTGCCCGAGACCGATTTGACGGCCTTTGTCTGCGCATCACCACCGACACGACTCACCGAAAGTCCCGCGGAAATTGCCGGGCGAATACCCTGGTAGAACAGATCAGTTTCCATGAAAATCTGGCCATCCGTGATCGAAATCACGTTGGTCGGAATATATGCCGAGATGTCACCAGCCTGCGTCTCGATGATCGGCAGTGCGGTGAGCGATCCAGCACCGAGATCGTCCGAAAGTTTGCTCGAACGCTCGAGCAGGCGGGAGTGCAGGTAGAATACGTCACCCGGAAACGCCTCGCGTCCCGGTGGACGGCGCAACAGCAACGACATCTGGCGATACGCTACCGCGTGTTTGGTGAGATCGTCATAAATCATCAGCGCGTGGCCGCCATTGTCACGGAAATATTCGCCCATCGCAGTACCTGCATACGGTGCAAGGTAGAGCAGCGACGCCGCATCACTCGGACCGGTCGCAACGATGATGGTCTGATCCATCACACCCTCGCGCTTCAGCGTTTCGACGAGTCGCGCGATTTTCGAAAGTTTCTGTCCGACCGCAACATAGACGTTGACGACGCCGGTTTTTTGCCGCGCTTGGTTGATCATCGTGTCGACGGCAATAGCAGTCTTGCCGGTCTGACGATCACCAATGATAAGCTCACGCTGCCCGCGGCCTATCGGGAACATCGCGTCGATCGACATGATACCCGTCATCAATGGTTCGTGCACGTGCTTGCGTCCCATCACACCAATCGCTTCGCGCTCGACAGGGAGGCGTTTTTTTGTCGAGATCGCCGGACCACCATCGAGTGGTTCGCCAAGCGGGCTCACGACGCGACCAAGTAATTCCTCGCCGACGGGCACACTGAGCACTTCACCGCGCAATTTCACTTTGTCGCCAGCCGCCACACCCTGGTCGCTGCCGAGCAGCACCGCACCGATTTCGTCCTCCATGAGGTTGAGCGCAAACGCCTCGACAATGCCCTGGTCAGTCTCAATTTCGAGCACTTCGCTGTAGCCAGCATTTGAGAGTCCGTGCACCCATGCCACCCCGTCGCCTACGCGGGTGACGATGCCGACGGACTCGAGTTTGTTGCCCGAATCAAGTTTGGCGATAGCGTCGCGTAGGTCTTTTGATAGTTCTGTTACTGCTAAATCAGCCATCAAAAACCTTTCTATTGTTTCGCCTGGCGAAGAGCCAGAAGTT
Organism: uncultured Candidatus Saccharibacteria bacterium; assembly: GCA_964649505.1. Lineage (GTDB taxonomy): Bacteria > Patescibacteriota > Saccharimonadia > Saccharimonadales > Saccharimonadaceae > Saccharimonas. The sequence goes on along the minus strand of CAZYRC010000011.1, from coordinate 12,981 downwards.
TACGTTGTATTGTGGCATCGAGAAGTTTTCCGGGTGTTTCGATGCGAACACCGCCGAGTACATCAGGGTCAATCGTCTCAGAAAAATGGACTTCGCGCGCGCCGATCAATTTCGTGATGTCGCGTTTCAGCGTAGCGCTCAATTCGTGCGCACTCACCACGCGCGCCACGACGACACCGTCTTTGGCGAGCTCATCTTCGATCGTGCGTACGACAAGATTTACCTCGCGCACACGCTTCGTCGTGATGAGATATGCGGCGAGCTCTTGCAGCGCTTTTGCAAGCGCATGCTTCGAGCCCATCTGTGAAATGATGAACTGCGCGAGTTTGCGGCGAGAAATCCGTTCCTGCATCGTTTAGCGCGCCTCCTTGAGCGCCGCCTCGATGACGTGCTCATCAACCGATTTGCTGATCGTTTTGCCGACGACTTTTTCGGTCGCAGATGCTACGAGTTCGAGCGTTTCGTTGTACAGCATCTTGCGCGCTGCGACCACATCCCGCGCGATTTCGTCCTGCGCGAGCTGGACCGTTCGCTCGGCCTGCGCCTTGCTTTTTGCTTCGGCTTCGCTCATCATCGCGCCCGCCTCTTTTTTCGCAGTCGAAACAATCTCGGTCGCCTCACTGCGCGCTTTGGTCAGCAGGGAGTCGACTTGCTGTTGCGTCGAGTCAGCGGCTTTTTGCGCTTGTTTTGCGGCTTCATATGCTTCTTTGATCTTCTCGTCACGACGATCAAGCATCGCAACAATCGGTGGATAGACAAATTTTTTCAAAATCACCAAAAGCAAAAGAAACGCAATTGTCTGCAAAACGAGCAATTTCCAATCAATCCCAATCGAAGAAAACAGATCAGCTTTTGCTGGTTCGGCTGCAAATTGTGTCAAAAAATGCTCCACAATAGCTCCTGATTACATCACCTTGCCGACGATCGCGACGATGAAACCGATGATCGCGAGAGCGTCAATAAATGAAATACCCAAAATCATCAGCGTGCGCAGGTCGTTGATTTTTTCTGGATTGCGCCCAGCGGCGTTCATCGCAGCCATACCGACAAGCCCGGCGCCGAGTGCAGCAAATGCAGCTGGCAGTGCGTAGGCGAGTGAAAATGCAATACTTTCCATAGTTGATATTCTCCTTATTTATTAGTTAACACTTCTTGGTGCGTGGCCTCTCCATCATCGCCATGATGCTCCATCCCCAGAGAGATGAAAACAGTTGAGAGCATGAAGAAAATGTAGGCCTGTATGCCGCCGATGAAAAGTTCGAAAAGATAAAATGGCTGCAGCGCGACTGGCGCAACAAATTGCGTCAGGTAGCCGACCATGATGAGCAGTACTTCGCCCGCAAGGACGTTTCCGAAGAGACGAAATGACAACCCCATCAGGCGCGAAAGTTCCGCAATCAGCTCGAGAATCCCGACAAACGTGCCGAGTGGATCACGCAGCGGATTGATAAAATATCGCCCAGCGTTGCCGCGAAATCCGAGGTATTTGATCGCATACACCTGCGCCGCGACAATTGTCACGATCGCAATCGCAAACGTCATATTGAGATCTGCCACGCCGCCACGCAGTAGGGGGGCGCTCTCCTCAGCGCCATGCCAAATGATCGGACCGACAATCGGCAAAATCCCGAGATAATACTGCGATATCACAAAGAAAAACATCGTGATCGTCAGCGGCGCGACACGGCGTGCCCATTTCTCGTCAGGGATCACTTGTTTGACCGTTTCGTACAGACCTTCAAACGCCCAGAGCATGAGACGCGTCATGAAATTGTGGCGTTTTTTGCCGGTCACCGCAGACCGCGTGCGCGCAAACATCCACACAAGCACGATCAAACCGAGCGCACCGAGCAGGTGAGAGTTCGTGATCCCAACGCCGAATACTTCAAAAAGTGTCTCGGCTTTGACAGAAATATGCGGCGTCGCTCCAGCAGCAAAAAACATTTAGCGCTGCTCCTTTCGTGTGCGGATGAGTTGCCGCCGCACGAGTACAACCGCAAAAAACGCACCCACCACAATCCCCGCAAACATAAGCCACGGTTTCGTCGAAGCGACACGATCACCCCAGACGCCGAGCAGTGTAAATCCAATCGTCGGTACAAACATACGCCACGTCGTATCCGCAAAAGTGGTGATAAGAGAAAGTCCCACCGCCGTCATGTCTGACGGTCGATCGGCACCTGAGTCGTCGGTCGCTTTAGGCGTGTTACTCATATATATGTATCGTATCACTTTTCTCTCTGAAGATAAAGAGGTGATGTGCATCACACTACAACGCGCTATACTGGGACTATGCCCCGCAAAAATCGCACTCAACCTCACGTCCGCTACCAACCGAATTCTGCGCACGCGCCCGAAAAAACTCGCTACGCCTCAAAAGCCGCCGCCGAGCGTGCTATCCGCGAAATCCGCAAATACCACCTCGATGCCAAGCTCACCGTCTACCAGTCTCCCGTCGATGGGGGATGGTATTTGACTAGTACACGATCGACCGAAGATCGTTGACATAGCGCGCACGGATCGGAACATTGCGATTTTGCTTCAGTCCGTCGGCGAGCTGCCCGTCTGAGTTGTTGCCCACGGTGTACACACTACCCGCGGTTGTATAAATCACCGTCGTCCCAAGTCCGATCTGCACCTGCGCCGCTTTCACCGAGGTACCGTCGATGACTTGCATGATTTTTGGCTTTGTCTCTTTGTCTGAATTGTACCCGAGGCCGAGCTGACCAAATGAATTCGCACCCGCACCGTATACACGGCTGTCCTCACCGATCGCGAGCAAGTTCATGAACCGATATTCTGGGAAGATTCCTGCTTGAGTGATATAAATATCTTTCATTTTAGCCAAGCTCCCAGTAGAAGCTGTGTCAAATTTCACCGGCTCATACACGGCGGTACTCGTTGTTCCGTTACCAAGCACGCCGCTAAGGTTCTCTCCAGCACCCCAAACCTCTCCGTTAAAGTTCAACACCGCTACTGTTAGCTGGTCCACAGTAAACTTATCAATCTTCCCAGTCTGCGATTGATTAAACGGCGTCAACCCAGCATTGAAGGGAAGGAAGCTCTGCTGGTTCCAGCCGAGGCACGTATTTGCCATCAATAGCTGCACGCTGCTCGCCTCTGTTGCAGCCTCAATACACTTGCCGGTAGCCGGATTCTGAAGATTGCCACCATACGGCGTAGTAAATCGGACAAATTTCTGGTTAGACGCCCCTGAACATGGATAGAGGATCAGACTTTTGCCATCCGAGCCCCGAATGTCAACACATTTGTTTTTTGCGGCGTTGTAGAGTGATCCGTCAGCGCGCAGTTCGAATTTCTGGTTTGGTCCGTCATAACATGGCCAAAGTACCAAATTATCGCCATTGACGCCGTTATTATCAAGACAGTAATTAACATTTCCATTTCTCGCACGGTACCAGTTTGAAGTCCTCGTACCTTGATTACCGTAGGTGTTATTACCAAGTGTCGAAAGGTTGCCTTCATCGGTGAGGACATAAAACGATTCACCGTCATAGCCGATTTGCTTCGCTTTCGGCTGCCCGGCATCACCGAACGAACCAATTCTCACTGGCTTTGAAGCATTGCCATCAGATAGGGATGTGCTACCAAGCTGACCTTGGTCATTGGTTCCCCAGCCATACACCGCGCCACCCTTCATGCGCACATAGACCGTATAGCGGTCGGCGGCAAACGGCCCCTGCGTATCATCTGCGGGAATGGTATTTGGATCCGCAGCATTTGGTGTCGGCAACGCTACACGTACCGGTGTCGCACGATCTGCGCACCCGCTAATTGTATAATTACTCCCCAGGAGACCAAATCTACATGCTCCAGCCGCATAAATATTATTGTCAGTCGTCAGAAAATATGACGTAATACCGAGTGTCGCAATCGACTTCACCGTTTTCCCAGCCGGCAACACCACCTTTTTCGGCGTCGTCACTGTCGGCGATATCGTCCCTGATCCTACCTGGCCAAAATCATTCCGACCCGCACCATACGCTATACCGGTATCATCGATTCCAAAGAGTACATAGCCCACTGAGAGGAAGCTTGAATAACCTTTCACCATCGGACTCGCTGTAGGTGCAAGGAATTTTGCTGGGACCAACGTCGAATTTGTCGTGCCATTGCCGAGCTGCCCCTGGTCGTTGAATCCAGCCGCGCGCATGATTCCATCGCTACCAATCGTCGCAAAGAACGCTCCGTCAATCCCGCTATATCCAAAAATCACCTGCGTCGTCGGGATCACACCGCCGGTTTTGAGCTTTGTTGTTTTTTTGAGTGTCTGCCATACCTTCGTGTTGTCAGACGTGCGTACTCGCTCAACTATCCCAGTGATCGACACAGTATTCACACCCTCGCGACCGGCAGTGACGTCTCCGACGACATACGTCGCACGATACTGGCTCGTCTGGATCACATAGCAGTTCGCGCCACTCGTACACCCACCTCCACCGCTACAGCTAGTGTTCGGGCGCAAAGGGCTCGCATTTGACCACTTCGCAACCTGGTTGTTGTCACGCAGGCAGCTCGCTGCATGCGCCGCGCCACTTTCGGCAGCATCGGCAACTACTCCTTCAAAAAATTGTGAATCCAGCGCCGTCGTCGCGCTTGACACCGTCCCGACCGCAGCGACGAGGATCGCAAACATCACTACAGCAGCAATCACTACCGAAGGTAGCGCAAATCCCTCATTTAGGCGGCGCATATTCATATATCCATAGTACCATTTGCGACGAAAAAACCAGAAGCTTTTTGCATTTCTAGTGGTGCTTGTGCTATCATAGACACTAGATCTGAACGAAAGGGGACAAACATGACAAACGCAACCAACGTCATCATTTATAGTGCGCCGTGGTGCGCTTTTTGTAAAACAGAAAAACAATACCTCGAGCACCTTGGGGTCGGTTTCACCGTGCGTGACATCGAAGAGGAAGAGGGCGCCATGGAAGAATTGCTCGCAAAAGTCGGCGGCGAAACTTCGAGCGTCCCTGTCACCGATATCGATGGCGTGATCATCCGCGGATTCGACCGCGGCAAAATCGACGCCACACTCAAAGACAAAGGCCTGCTGAAATAACTCCCCGACACCACCTATGGGCACGCTAGCAGTAGCGTGCCTTTTCTTATTTTGCGCCGATTTGCACGACGTTACCGCCGAGTTTTTCGCGAAAATACGTATCGTGACTGACATACAGCACTGCGCCAGTGTAGCGTTCGAGTGCCGCCTCGAGCTCTTCGATGCTCGGTAGGTCGAGATGGTTTGTCGGCTCGTCGAGAATCAACAGCTGCGGATCGTTCGCAAGCATACAGATCAATTGAAACCGCGCTTTTTGGCCGCCACTCAGGCGTTCGAGTGCGACGCCGCCGTCACTCTCTGTAAAAAGATAATCGCTCATCAATTGCCGAATTTTTTGATCACTTATCGTCAGGCCGCGGTCCAGGTACATTCGTTCGATCGCGTCGTGCAAGGAAAGCGTCAGATAGGTATCTGCGATTTCTTGCTCGTACACCCCGACGCGCACCTGCGAATCAAGCGTCAGTGTGCCGTCAAACACCGTGATCTCGCGCCCCACCGCGCCGCGTACTGGCCGGAGCAGGGCATTGATCAGCGTCGTTTTGCCCGCGCCGTTACGCCCACGCAGCTCCACCGCTTCGCCTTCACGCAAATCAATCATCACACCTTCAAAAAGCAGATTATCGCCATAGCCCAGTGCCAAATCACGCGCTTCGACAAGCTTGCGCTGCGAACGCATAGCGCCATCGCGCACGCCGAGACGGATATTTTTCGCCTTGAACCGCTGATAGCGATCCGCCACTCGGTAATCCAGCTGCGCCACGCTATCGCGGTCAATCCAAAACGTTGGTTTTTCGATCGCCTCGAGTTTTTCGAGCTCGTCCTGCGCCTGTGTTTCGCGACGCTTGAACTGTTTGATCGTGTCAGGATCGCGCGCTTTTTCTTTTAGCCGACGAAATTGCACCACCTTGTCGCGCAGATTAGCGATTCGCCGCTCGACCGTCTCGTATTCATTCATCGCATTGCCCGTCGAAAAGGCATTTTGTTTCAGATAGGCATCATAGTTCCCGCGGTAGCTCACCGCTTCGCCGTCACGGAGCTCTACGATCCGGTCCACCTGCGCCAGCACGTCGCGGTCGTGGGTGATTACAAGCATCGCTTGGCGAGTCGATTTGAGCCAATCCACGAATTGCTGTTTCGCCACATAATCCATGTGGTTCGTCGGCTCGTCAAGGAGGGCGAGGTCGGCATCCGCATGCATGATTTTGACCACTTCGACAAGCCGTTTTTGACCTCCTGAAAGACTCGAAATACCTCTGTCGCCAAACCCTTCCATCTGAAACGTTTTGAGCTCCTCTGCGACTAGTTCTTCGACTTGATAAAATCCTTTTTGACCAAATCTGTCAAGGGCATTCGAATATGTCTCGATCTTTGCCATATCATCGCCCATCGTCTCGGGGTAGGTGTGCAAAATATGTCGCAGCTCCGCATACTCCGGCAGCCCGCGCAGGATGTATTCCATCACTGTCATGTCACCGAGGCCGAGATGCTCCTGCGCCGTTGCCACCACAACCGTACCCTTGCGATAGATGACTTCGCCAGTATAATCCTGGTCTGTCCCAGCCAAAATCCCAAAAAGCGTGCTTTTGCCAACGCCATTTCGACCGACCACGCCGACCTTCTCGCCGTCATCCACGCCAAACTTCACCCCTGTCATCAACACCTTGGGGCCAAACGATTTCTCACGAATCGAAATATCGGCAATCATCCTCTTATTATACCATCACCCCTGTTGAACTCGACAACCTATAGTTACCGCAAAAAACAAAAAGGTTGAACTATTTGGGGTTTTTTGAGCTGCCGCTATTGACTAATTATGTATTTTTCACCATAATATATATCACTGCACTCGCACGTTCTTTTCGACAGAAGGGATTCTCATGAATGGTGAGGCTCACCACAGAGTACTCGAAGCCCCCGCTTGGGGAGTTTTCGTTAGATACACCATGATGTTCGCGGGCAAGTTCGCCGTGTTCCTGATTTTGACCACCATCTGGAGCAGACACCTCGCGATGTCGTTTGACACAATCTGGCGATTTAACGTTGTCGGACTCGGCGCAGTCTGGTTCGTCTTTGCCTGGGTCTTTGCCTGGGCGGGGCTCTTTGTCCTCATCGGTAAAGGGGAAGACTATTTCGAGAAAAGGGTGACCCTCGTCGGACGCGCCATTTGGCTTTCTGTCAATGCCGGCATCTGGGAGGAGCTGATTTTCCGTTGGCTGGTATTTGGCTCCGCGATGATTACGTTGACGTTTGTCAATTGGGTCACCTTCGGCCTGCTACACTGGCTCTATGTGTCCCTGTTCATTCCCGTCGCAAACTGGCTGACGTTCGGTGCTCTCGCGCCACAACTGCTCAGTGCAAACTGGATACTTGGCGCAGCTGTTCTCAGCGCCTCGGCAAGCTTCCAGAGCGGTCACAAGCACCTTGGGCTATTCGGCTACCTAAACGCCTGGTTCCTGGGAATGATATTCTTTTGGCTCACGTTCAATCATGGAATCTTTACGGCCATGGTGGCGCACGTGATGTATGACTTGATCATCCTCGTCGCGTACGCTCTCAAGTCGAAAAAAGTGAGACTGAACCCGCAGCCATAACCAACGCCGTCCCAATGAAAAGCCGCTCCGGACGCATCCGTCGAGCAACCGCTTTTCATCCGGGGCGGCTTTTCATGAGCATGAGCAAAAAAAGCAACCCCTCCGCGCCGATGGGCCCTTTGACTATTCCTATATTTTTTACTATAATATGTCTGTTGGCCAGTGCCTATCTGGCTCACACACGAAGATGCACGAGGATACCACCGAGGAGGTGACATGAGCGAGAAATCTCTCGCCCGCAAGCGGCTCGCACGTCGTCGCATGGAGGCTCCACCGCGGCGCTTCGGCGCAGCAAAGGACGCCATCGAAGCGACGACGTTTACGCTCTTGGGCGTCCTGGCGATCATCATATCGCCACTCATCCACATATTCGGAGCGTGGATTCGTGTGAGCCATTGGTTCACCAAAACCTACGTCGCGATGCGCGCCAAGCGTGCGCGGCGCTGACACGCCGGATGTCCGGGGTACGAGCTCACCACGAGCCACCCCGGACGTCCGGCTGATTTTTTTGATAAACAAACGAAAAAGGTCGAACCCTTTCATAGGTGAGGGTGGGGTTTTCTGGTATACTTACCAGTAGTATGGCAAAGAAAAAAGCTACCAAAAAACCGAGCGCTGCGCCGATCGTCAATCGTCGCGCGCGCTACGACTACGAACTCGGCGAAGAACTCGTCGCCGGGCTGGTGCTCACAGGACTCGAAGCTCGCGCCGCTCGCGATGGGCACATCCAGCTCAAAGGTAGCTACGTCACAATCCGCAATCGCGAATTGTGGCTCAACAACGCAAGCTTCAGCCTCAAAGTCAATGAACGCGGGCGCGCCGAAAATCGTACCGTCGACACTGCGCCACGCAAACTCCTCGCCAGTCGTCGCCAGATCGAACAGCTTGCCGCCCAGCGCAAACAAGGCATGACTATTGTCCCGACCAAGCTCCTTACAAAAGGCAGATATATCAAACTCATCATCGCTCTAGGCAAAGGCAAAAAACGCTGGGACAAACGCGAAACAATCAAGCGTCGTGACATCGAGCGCGAGCACAAAAAATCAATCTCGCTCCACGTCTAATCGCCGGGCGCAAGAAGGCTTTTTTCGCCTTATAGCGAGTTTGTGGCCTGAGGGCGCAAATCACTACACCACCTTGACAAGAGGCTGCGCGCGGAGAAGAGAAATCTCTCTGTGCGCGGCCTCGCATCATATCTCGGCTCGCTATTCGCGGGTTTTTTCGTTGATCACTTTTTCGTAGAGGGCGACGAGTTTTTTCGCCATTTCCATCGAGTCGAATTGTTTTGCGACTTTGAGCGCGCCGTGAGAAAGTCTCTTCAGTCGCGCCGGATCAGCGAGCAGTTCATCAAACACTTTGGCAAAATCTTCGCCCTCGATCCCATCGGTCAAAACGGCGTTTTCCTCGGTCAGCGCCTCGGTCAAACGCTCATCACAATACACCACCGGCACGCCACACGCTGCCGCCTCGAGAAACACCATCGGCTGGTTATCAAAATGATACGACGCCAGCACAAAAAGGTCGGCTTGTTTGAGCACCGCCGCAACATGATCCGCGGGCAGGGAACCGGTGAAAATGATCCGCTCCCCCAAGCCTCGCTCCGCAACCATCGCGCGGAGTTCTTTTTCGGTCGGCCCGGTACCAACAAAAATCAATTTCGCCGCCGGATCCTCGAGGTGCTCCATCGCCTCGACGAGCACATGCTGGCGCTTCTCAGCACTGAGGCGCGCTACGCAGACGATGTATTTTTCGCCGCGTTTTTTGGTCAGCGGCGAAGCGTCGGTGGTTGCCGCGGCATAGCGACTCGTGTCAATGCAGTTCGGAAACACCGAATACGGCGTCGTGAGCCCCGCTTCGAGCAAGATCTCCGAAAGATGACGCGACGGAGCGATGCAATAATCACACCGATTTGCAAACTCCGACGTCAGCCGCCACCCCTGTCGTTTCATGACAGACTTGGCGTCTTCCTGACGCAACTCGCGAATCTCGTGGCGATTCTTGAACGGCAAAATCGGCCGGCTGCGGAACATGATCGGATAACCAAAACTCATCGCGATCAGCCCCGACGTAATCATCAGCGGATAATCATCGATCATCTCGGTGTAGAGCGAGTGAATCGTCGTAAAATGCGGAATCTGCTGGCGTTTGGCGACGTTCATCGCGAGCACCCCGAGATAAAATTGCATCTGCGAATGCACGATATCGAACTCGTATTCGTCAAGTTTTTTCGCAAGCCCCGGGTAGAGCACAGAGGTCGGTTTTTTCTCGAATACGTAATTTTTGATCGACATCATGCGGATGATATGGTCATCCTCGTCGTCGTATCCGGGCTTTTTTGGCGCAATGATAAACACCTCGTGGCCAAGTTTTTCGAGCGCCTCGCGGTAGGTTTTTATAGAGGTCGTCACGCCGTGGATGTGCGGCAAATAGTCATCAGTAAAAAATGCAATTTTCATAATGTATGCCCTTTATTATACCATGCTTATGCGCCGCGCTTGGCGACCAGCGCGTCGATCGCCTCGAAATGCAAAATATGTCCCGCGGGACCAGCATCGACGAATGTGGCGTCGGGGAGGATTTTGTGGAGAAATTCGCGTGCGCCCGGTGCGATGACATTATCGCGCTGACCGAGGACGACGGTGACACGGCGCTGGATGTCGCTGGGCAATATTGCGCCCTGAAAGGGATTGTCTGATGAAAGTAAGCCCGTCAGCGTCACGGAAACATCTGGCGCAATGTAATGGTATTTGCGTTTTTCGGATTCGACGAGCCACGCCCGAGAAGCTGATGTTTCGCCGCGGTAGAGGTAGAATACGCGGATTTTTTGAACGAGGGAAGTGTTGTAGACAAACCACATCAGCCGTCGCGGCAATACCTGGCCGATTCGGTCGAGTACGCGCGAAAACCACGCAATGATCGGCGTGGGGCAGCCGAGAATCACGCTCGTCTGCTCTGGCAAAAAACCTTGCTGGAGGTAGCTATAGACAACCGCCGAGGAATACGAATTTGCCACAATCAGCTCCGGCGTCACGCCGATTTCATTCACCGCGTCGCGAAACCATCGACCGAGATCTGCAAAATCTCGCACCGCAATCATCGCCGAATCACCGTGACCAACGAGATCGGGACAATACACCGCGTAGCCAAGCGCAAGGTAGCGCTCGGCGAGGGGTAGCATGTCGTCTTTGCCACCCGTCACACCGTGAATCAGCACCACTGCGCGCGGGGCGTCAGTCTGCGCTTCGAGCCAGCCAAAACCATTTCGCTGGACGCGACAAAATTGCTGGTGAAGCTCCGCGAGAGTGTAATGTGTCATTCTCCTCAGTATATCATCTGCTATACTAAAGGGTAATGAAAATCAGCGTCATCATTCCATGCAAAAACGAAGCGGGCGTCGTCGACAAATTGCTCAAATCGCTCGTCGCCCAGACGCGCGGCGCCGACCAAATCGTCGTCGTCAATTCGCACAGCACCGATGACACGGTCGCTCATGCGCGCAGGTTTGCTGACGAATTGCCCCTCATCACGGTCGATGCACGCGAAAAAGGCGTCGCCCACGCACGCAACGACGGCGCGGCGGCAGCAAGCGGGGACATGTTTGTATTTATTGATGCCGATGCGACGCTGCCCCCGTCATTTCTCGCAGATTTTGAACAGACAATCACGCGCAAACAGTTCGAAGTCGGTGGCTTCACTCAGAAAATGAACTCCAAAAAACTCAGCATCCGCGTCGGCGCACATCTGATGAATGGCTATTTGCGTCTGATGAGCCACACGCCGTGGCCGATCGCGTTTAGCTGTCTTTTTGCGACGCGCCAGGCATTTGCGAAACTTCGCGGTTTTGACCCAGAAATTTATATCATGGAAGATTACGACCTCGCACTGCGCGCTCGCCGTGCGGGATTTCGCGTTGGTGTCGTGAGCTCGCCATTCATTGGCTCTGACCGCCGCTTCATCGAAAATCCATCGCAAGCCTGGCGCGGCCTCTACGGCGAATGGTATCGCTACACCCACGGCCTACGCATCACGCGCCCGATCTACGACTACGCGATGGGTGGCAAAACAAAGAAAAAATCCTAAAGATACGTTTCGATCAAACGAATCACCGGAAGGGCCATCGTATCAAACGGCAGCTCGACGCTGCGGTCGATGATGACAGCGGGGCAAGGCGAACGCTCCGGCAATCGCTCGGGCAGCTCGCTGACCAGATATGTCGGCGCATCGCGTGGCGGCACAACCGGCTGGACCGTGCGCCCGCGATCGGCGGCGTTACGCGTGCGAATTTGCTCGATTTGCTCGTCAACACGCGCCCGCGTCTCTTCGTCGAGCTCTACGATTGGTCGTGGCATTAGCCCGAGCGTGCGCTGCGCGCTGACCTCTGGATCGCAGACGAAAAATAGTTCAAGTACGTAACGACACAGCCCCTCGTCCGCGAGGCGAGAGCCGACCTCACCAAGCGCGCGGCCGTCGAGTAGCACCGTGTCGAAGCCTTCGGCTCGCGCATCACGCAGCCATTTGCGCAGCAAGCCATCTTTGAAATCCTGGCTCAGGGGGCGCGCGCCGATTTTTGCACTGTCGACGCCGATCGTCGGCGAATATAGTAACGTTTCGCGGTCGGCTTTTGGCATGCGGTAGACTTGTTTGACGCGCGCAATCGCTTCGGTTTGGCGCGTCTCATCGGCGAGGTATGCGTCGATCTGATCCTGGCTATCGAGGTCCACTCCCGCCTCGCGACACACCACCACCAGCACGCGAAAAATCTGCCCCGCATCGATCAACATCACGCGCCGTCCGCGTTCATCACGCAAATAATCTTTCACCAGGCTGACGATCGTGCCCTTGCCGCTACGAGCATCGCCGTCAAATGTGATCAGTGTTGGGAGTTGTTCCATAGTTCTAGTGTAGCAGTGTTTGCCCGTTCGTGTCCCGCGCATGATATGTTTTTTGCTATACTAGAGAAAATGAAATTGTATTCCTGGAACGTCAACGGCATCCGCGCTGTACTGAGCAAAGGCGCACTGCAAGCCCTCGTCACCGAACACGATCCGGATATTTTGTGCCTCCAGGAGACAAAAGCCGAGCGTGGGCAGGTCAACATTGATTTTCCACAGTATCACGAGCATTTTTTCTCTGCGGTCAAAAAAGGCTACTCAGGCACGGCGATTTTTAGCAAAATCAAGCCACTTCGCTACCTCGACGGCTTCCCGGCGGACATCATCGAGCATTTCGAGCTGACGGGGGATAGCTACGGCGATCCAAATGCCGAGGGTCGCATCATCGCTGCCGAATTTGACGACTACTGGG
>CAZYRC010000010.1:0-20166 GCA_964649505.1 uncultured Candidatus Saccharibacteria bacterium | reverse complement strand
CTTGTAAGCCATAAAGTTATACCTCCTATTAGCGTCTTACAGAGATAGCTTATCGTGTCTAGACACCAGTGTCAACACTTTTCGCCTCTGTATTGTGATTTTGTCAGTCTCAGGCGGCGCGGTAGTGGCGTTTGAGAAGGATGCGCAGGACCACGAGGATGATGAGCCGTAGGATGATGATGAGCAAAATCACCCCTGTCAGCAACACCGACCAGCCGGCAAAATCGGGCGACCAGATCGGCGAGATGAAGCTGTAGCGGTAGAGCGCGGCGTTTGGCAATTTTTTGGCCATACCTGGATCGGCGACCTGGCCTTGCTTGAGGAGCTCGTTCACCACGCAATTTTGGTACGCGGCACTGTAGCCGACTGTCGTGGCATTTGCCGGGCGACAGACAGCGTCGGCGCGGGCCTGCGGTGAATCAGCGCCGCTAGTGCCGGTGTCGGCGTTGATGATGGCGCTGACGTCGCGGTCGTATTTTTCTTTGAGGTCAAACACACCGGTATCGGCATTCATGTGAGCTGCGGTGAAGCGCTGGAGGTCGGCGAGACGGTCGCTGGTTTCTTGGTCATTTGCGGCTTTGTCAGCAGAAAGTACAGCGGCGCGGCGGGCGATCATACCGGTGTTATTGAGCCGCAAAAACGTCGCCGAGACAAAACCCATCAAAATCAAAAGAATCACAAGCTGCCAGGTTTTGACAACCTGGAGTCGTTTGATGCTTTTGTGTACTTTTCTCTTGTCGGCCACGTAAAAATCCCACCCTAAACAGGTATTTTTAGTATAGCATAATTGCCTCTGATATCGCTTATGCGATATACTAACAGTATGAATATTTACTTTTGTGGGATCGGCGGGGTTGGACTTGGGCCGCTGGCGGAAATCGCGCGCGATGCGGGGCATACAGTCAACGGTAGCGATAGCCACGAGAGTCTGACGACGCGCGAGCTCGAACAGCGCGGGATCCCGGTGAGTCTCGACCAGACGGGCGGCTATCTCGCCTATCGCCATCACCAGAGCAAGATCGATTGGTTTGTCTACACGTCGGCGCTGCCTGATGATCATCCGGAGCTTATGAAGGCGCGCGAGCTGGGGATTTATACTGCAAAACGCGATGAGCTGATCAATTTCATCATCAAAGAGAAAGGCCTGAAACTGATCGCGGTCGCCGGTACACATGGCAAAACAACCACAACAGCGATGGTCGTGTGGACATTTCGTCAGCTTGGGATTCCGGTGAGTTTTTCGATCGGGGCGACGACGAATTTTGCGCCGAGCGGTTATCTCGATCCGAGTGCCGAATATTTTGTGTATGAATGTGACGAGTTTGATCGCAATTTCCTGCATTTTTCGCCATATTTGGCGCTTGTGACCTCCATTGATTACGATCATCCAGACACCTATCCGACGCAGGCGGACTACGCAAGTGCGTTTACAAAATTCCTCTCCCAGTCGCATCACGTGATCATGTGGGAGCACGATACGGTGATCAATGTTACGCCGCCAAAGGGGTCGTGGCGGCTCAATGACCGCGAGGTGATGGATCTTCTTGTGCCGGGTGCACAAAATCGTGCAAATGCGACGCTCGTCGCGAAAGCCTGCGAATATCTCGGCAGTGGCGATGCGGCGCGCATCAAAACAGCGCTCGAGAGTTTCCCTGGGACAAATCGTCGTTTCGAAAAACTCGGTGCAAATCTCTACACTGATTATGGACATCACCCAGTCGAGATCGCAGCGACACTCCAGATGGCGCGCGAACTGTCAAATCACGTCGTGCTCGTGTATCAGCCGCACCAAAACACACGCCAACACGAGGTCCGCAGCGGTTACACGACATGTATGGCGCTTGCTGAAGAAATTTATTGGCTGCCGACGCACCAGACGCGCGAAAATAGCGACCTGCCTATCCTCACTCCAGAGCAACTCATCGAACGTTTGTCGAATCGCTCGGTCGTGACGGTTTCCGAGATGGACGACACGTTATGGCAGCATATCCAGACGGCGCGCGCAAACGGAAAACTTGTGCTCTGCATGGGTGCGGGCACGATCGACGATTGGCTGCGTGAGCGGCTTTCCGCCGAGACGAGTGCGCCTCAGAATTAGCGATTGTCGCCGTCGCCGAATAGTTTGCCGCGGGTGTTGCGGCTGGCGAGTTTTGCGTTGTTGCGCGCGGCGACTTCTTCGAGTGACGAGCCGAGCAAATGCGCAACGGCGTTTGTGTACCAGAGGACATCGCCGAGTTCTTTGATGATTTCGTCTTTGTCGGCATCAGAGATTTTTCCCTTTTTATCGCGCAGAATCTTTTTGAATTTTTCGAGCACTTCACCACTTTCGCCGCCGAGTCCGAGGACGAAACTGAGCAGCCTCGCGCTTGTATCTCCGAATTCGTGATCGTCGGTCATCGTGGTGATTGCTTTTTTTGAATAATCGCTAATTTGCATTGTCTTCTCCTTTTTTTCTATTGTACTGTGGATTGTCGAAATTCCTCAAAGAAAAATTCATCACCAAAAAACGCACGTGTGACAATCTGCTCGACAGCCGGCGCGAGTGATTGTTTTGCAAGATCGAGCGGTTTGACCCACTGTAAATCGTCTGTCGCCGCGATTGCGTCGGTCTCGAATCGTACGATGTGTGCAAGTGTTCGCGAATCAATTTTCGTCACCGTCGCCTCTGCGACTGACACCGAGGTGCCTTCTTCGAGCGGGATCGCTGGACGATCGATCGGCGCCTTTTCTTCATGATCGACGACGATGTAACAATCGCCGACGTGGCGTAATTTGTGCGGATCGAATTGTAATTTTTCGATGGACTCACGCCGCGCCGCCGACAATACCGACTCATCGTCAATGTGCATCTTCCCGTATGGCAACGTCCACGTATTAATGTACGGCTGTTTAGCACGACGATGTAGTAGAACTTTTCCGTACCCGTCTTGCACTAGTAACATCGTGATAATTTTTGGCTGGCTACGCAATTTCATTTTTTCAGAGCTCACGCGGTCAACGTACACAAGCCCCTTGCTACTAAGTGTGTACCCTTGGTCGGTTTTGGTAATATAGCCATCTTTTATAAGCAATTTAAGGTGATAGCTAAACAAGTTTGTGTCAACACGTAGCGGCCGCATCTCACTAAACTTCGCATACTCATGAAACATTAAGTAGTTAATGACATGGCGTTCGATGTGGTGTTTTATATTATCTTGCTCAAACATTTTTGACTCAAAATTACCTGTCTATCTATGTCCATAGTACCAAGTTATAGTAACTATGTCATCTTAAATAATACGAAAGGGACGAAATTAATGTCAGTCGAATCACTTATTCATTCCAAAGAATTTGAGCAAAAGATTCCATTAGAAATTGAACGTAAATTTTTGCCGCTATTTCCAGAACGACTACTCGCTCTCCGAGCCGAGAGTCGTCCGATTGAACAGTATTACTTAAGCCACCCAAGTGAGCCATTTAGCCTGCGCCTTCGCGCCATACTGACCGACCAGAACAACTTTGCCTACGAGGCTACCCTAAAAGACACAGGGCAACTCGGCACCGATGGTATTACCCGTATGGAAGTGACTGTGCCCGTCGGTGAGGGGCTATATCAATTCTATATGTCAAAAGAGGTGCCAGTGGTGCGCAAACTGCGCGCCGAGCCCCTCCCTGGCGTAAGCATTGACTTCTATCAAGATGGCGACGTTCAGGTCGAATCTGAAAACCCGGTCAGCTGGCAACAATTTATTGCTGAACAGGGCGACCTGTTTGTCGACATCACCGGCGATCATGCCAGCAGCAATGAATGGAAGGCTCACCTAATGTTTCGGCGTGCTAATAATGGCGCCGAGGCACTTGTGCCCGAGAACGAGCTTCGCCCCGATGACATTGTGCGCGATATTCTTGCCCACAAAGAACAAGGGCCGCTTACTATCCACATCGGCGGCCGTTCGGGTTCGGGTAAATCGACTATCGTGCGTGAAGTCCGCACCCAACTTGATACGTGCGGCTTACGTTCGACCGTTATTTCGACCGACGACTACCACCGCGGGACTAGCTGGCTGCAAGAATATAACGCGGGTGAGGCCTGGACCCACTGGGATGACCCAATTGTCTACGATACGGCGACAATGGCCCGCGATCTTGAACTACTGCGTACAGGCCAGCCGATTTATGCGCGATCAATCGATTGGACGGTTGCCGAACCGGTACTCACTGGCACTATTGAACCAACTGACGTTATCATTATTGAGGGAATTTATGCCCAGGCGCCTGAAATTACAAAAGGCAGCGACCTACAGTACGAGATGACGACGCCGCTTGCAACTTGCATTGGCCGCCGCCTTCTCCGTGACATCGCCGAACGACCTGAGTTTGCCGACCCCGCTACAAGCCTAGGCTATATGCTTAGCGAGGCTGAACCCGCCTACCGCGCGCAAGTTACCGCTCGGCGCGGACAAAGTTAGTCGTTAAACCCTCTGCTAACCACTTTTGTTCATAGCTTGTCAGTACTTTGTAGTCATCGCATAGCTCGGAGTCGTGCAGGTCAAACGAAAGCTCCCGAATGCGCCACTGCTGGGTAACAAGCTGTTCGAGGCTCCAGCAAAAAAAGTTGCGATTGTCGTGCTTAAGATGAAACGAGCCTTCGGGACGTAGCGCCGCATGGTACTTTGCAAGAAATGTCGGATGCGTCATGCGGCGGCCCGCACTGCGCCGTCGTGGAAACGGGTCGGGGAATGTGAGCCAAATCGCCGCAAGCGAGTTCGGCGCTACCAGCTGGTCAATCTGGTCGGCCCGTGCTCGCACAAAAAATACATTTGTCAGCCCCCGTCCAAGCGCGTCATATGCACCGCGCTGCAAGCGGTCGGCTTTTACATCTACCGCAACAAATGTTTGCTCGGGATGGCGCGCCGCAAGCTCCACACTAAAAAGCGCTGTGCCCGCACCGATTTCGACGACGTCAACGGAGCGTTTCTGCCACTCGTCAAGTTCAAAACAGTTTTTGGCATTGTGAAACTTTGCAAACTTGTATTTTTTGCGTTTGCGCGTGATGATGAAGTCTTTTGGGTCGAGCAGCTCAGGCATTATACTTATTATACCGCGCAGCGCGTCTCGGCGAAGCATAGCCGATTTCACCGTCGACAATCACCGCGGATCTCCGTATAATGAAAGTATGGAAATGATTCTTCCCCATCTGATTGGCGTGTTGACAGCGCTCGGCGTTGGCCTCGTACTACTCTGGCTCGGACCGATCGTGATCGGCTGGCTCACGGGGCATATTTTTGTGACACACTACCAGCGCACACTTCACAAAAAAGACCTAGAAAAACGCCAGCGCACACTCAGCAATATGTTTTCAAATGTCTGGCGAATTCTCGTTGTCATCATCTCGTTGTATTTTGTTTTCGTCGCCATCATCGGCTCGACGCAGGCTCGCGAATTGCTTGCGCCGCTTTTTGCGAGCGCCGGTATCATCGGCGTCGCACTTGGCTTTGGCGCGCAGTCGCTGGTCAAAGATTTCCTCTCCGGTATCTTCATCATCAGCGAAAATCAATATCGTGTCGGTGACATCATCGAAATCGAAGGTTTCGGCGGGACAGTCGAGCGTATCGGCGTACGGTCGACGGTCATTCGCGATGCTGATGGCAACGTGCATTATTTTCCAAACGGCATGGTGCAGCATGTCATCAACAAAACAATGGGCTACAGCATGGCACGCTTCACGCTCAGCGTTGCCCAAAATACCGACCTCGAACGCGTCGAAAAAATCATCAACAAAATCGGGCTCGAGCTCGCCGCTGAGGATGATTGGAAAGACAAGATCCTCGAAGCACCGCATTTTGTGATGATGGGTGATTTCACTGCAACTGCGATCAATCTCATCATTTCTGGCAAAACTCAGCCATCCGACCAATGGTCAGTCACTGCCGAAATGCGCCGACGTATCCTCGAAAAATTCGACGAAAAAGGCATCGAAATTGGCACGACACTTCCTCCTGCTGTCGCGGCGAAAAAATAAGTTATATCATTGTGCAGCTTGTGCAGGATTTGGCGGCACGACCGGCTGATCGACTGGTGTCACGACGCGAAGTGATTCTTCGCTGAGAGGTTTTGGACCAAAACTATCGACACCGATCACACGGCTCGCGTGATTGTCGTAGCCTTTGCCAAACGCGTCAAAGGCTTTGTCGTCGAGTGTGCCGTTTGGTGAAAAATAATCGTCAGAGGATTGGGTGCTGGCGGCTTTGCGAATTGACTGAAATCCTGGGCGGCTGAGGTCAACTTGTTCGGCGCCACTCTGGCGATACAGCAAGAGCCCAACCCACACGAGTACGATCGAGACGGCGAGCGCGCCGGCGATCATGACCGTGAAACGGTGCTTTTGCCAGAGCCCCATATTTGCAGCTTCCTGTCGGAGTTCATCGATGCTCATCGGGATACCTCACGCATCGTTTTTGTTTGGTTGTATTCTGCCCTCACCTGCGCCACGTCGTCGCGGTAACGATTGATCAGCGCGCTCATTTCTTCGACGGTTTTTTGGACCGCAGACCGCTGCGCTCGAGCCTGCGTGAGACTGTCATAAAAAGCAACGGGCTGGTCGGAGCATCGAGCCTGAAGTGTTGTGGCAAGTGTTTGGTCGTACTGCTGGTAGGCGCTGCGGAATTGATCAAGCTTGTCATTGAACTCGACGGTAGTTTTTGTCAATTCGACACTATCAAGCTTGTTCTGCGCAATGCGACTATTCATCGGCGCCATAAATTTGGTTGAAATCGTTTCGTATTCGGGCCCGAGGTGATTGCGCGCCAGAGCGTCGCTGATGTGCACGCCGTTCAACGTTTTTTGCACGGTCGCGCAGTTTGCTTTGATGAGATTGATCTGGTCGTCGCTCAGGAGATATGCTGTCTGGTCGACCGCACGCGCAACAGGGCTCGCAATCACGAGCATCGCAATAGTCGAAAGTATGAGGCGAGTACGCATCCTCTCTATTATCGCTTATCTCTGTTAGTTGGTCAAATGCAACTGGTCGTTTGTCTGCGAAACGAGACCATCTTTTTTGAGCCCACTGAGCGCGGCGCCAAACCGCTTGTCGGCGTGGAGTTTTTGTCGTAGATCATTTTCAGTCGATGAGCCCTGCGACAATGCGCGGACGATTTGCCCGCGAACTTCACGCACACTGCCCCGCAGCGGCGGTTGTTTTTTGTAGTGTCGACTTTTGTCGAGGCGTCCGCCGGCCGTTTGTTTGAGATACGCGCCGTAATCCATCAGCGCCCAAAACCACTCGCGTGGATGATCACAGTCCATCGTTTGTTCGACGAGACCGAGAAGTTCGGCGTCGGAAATATCTGCTCGGTCTGCGAAGAAATAATGAAAATATATAGTGCGGATGTTTGTCTCGACATACACCGTTGGGGTTTCGTAGACATAATTCATAATCGCTGCCGCTGTATTTCGACCGACGCCAGGCAATTTGACCAGCTCGTCGATCGTGGCGGGAGCGCCGTTTGCGGCGACGATTTTTGCGGCCTCGTGCAAAAACTTCGCGCGGCGATTGTACCCGAGACCCGTCCAGACACGCAGCACATCAGCGAGCCTCGCTCGCGCCAGTGTCTCGATCGTCGGGAATGTCTGCATGAACTCCGCGAACTTCACCAGAACACGCGGAACTTGCGTTTGTTGCAACATCAGCTCGCTCACCAGCACGCGATAAAACGTCGGCTCATCCCGCCATGGCATGTCGCGATACAATTCACGCGACTTCGCCCAGATCAATTCTTGAAATTCACTCGTTTTTGTCACAGTCCGAGTTCTTTGAGCTGTGCCGGATCAACACTCGATGGGCTGTTCATCATGACATCGACGCCAGAGCCGTTCTTTGGAAATGCCACGACTTCGCGGACGTTTGATTCGTTCATCAGCTCCATCAGGATACGGTCGACACCGAAGGCGCAGCCGGCGTGTGGTGGTGCGCCAAATTTGAAGGCATTCAGCATGGCGCCGAATTTTTCTTCGACGTATTCTTTGCTAAAACCGAGCACGCCAAATACTTCGTAGAGTACTTCTGGGTTGTGGTTGCGCACGCCGCCGCTGCAGATTTCGTAGCCATTCATGACCATGTCGTATTGGTCAGCGACAATCGTGAGTTTATCCTCAGTGCCGCGTACCGTGTCGAGCCCGCCTTTTGGCATGCTGAATGGGTTGTGCCCGAAGTCGAGTTTCTTTGCGTGGTCGTCCCACTCATAAAATGGAAAGTCGACGATCCAGGCAAACGCCACGACATTTGGGTCTTTGAGTCCGAAATGATCGGCGAATTCAGTGCGGAGTTTGCCGAGCACGGCATTCACCGTCGTGCGTTTGTCGGCGCCAAAGAAAATCGCGTCGCCATCCCCTGCACCGAGTGTTTCTTTCAGGGCACTGAGTTCTGTCTCACTCAGGAATTTCGCAATTGGCGATTTCGCTTCGCCCTGATCGTAGGTGATGTAGGCGAGGCCACCGGCGCCTTCTTTTTTCGCAATGTCGGTGAAGTTATCGATTTGTTTGCGGCTGAGACTTGCACCGCCTTTCACGCAAATCGCCTTCACGCATTCGGCGTTTTTGAAGACGCCAAATTCGGTATTCGTGAAAACGTCAGTGAGTTCGGTGAGCTCCATGCCGAAGCGTAGATCAGGTTTGTCAGAGCCGTAGCGCTCCATCGCTTCGGTGTATGGAATGCGCGGGATGTCTTCGGAGAGCAATTTCTTGCCAGCAAAATCGGTCGCGAGTTCTTTCATCAGTGGCTCGACCATCTGGCGGACCTCCTCGCCGTCTTCGACAAAACTCATTTCGAGGTCAAGCTGATAAAATTCGCCGTACAGTCGATCAGCGCGTGGATCTTCATCACGGAAACATGCCGCGAGCTGATAGTAACGTGGTACGCCACCGACCATGAGCAGCTGTTTGAACTGCTGTGGCGCTTGTGGGAGCGCATAGAATTTGCCTTCTTGCAAACGCGCTGGAATCAGAAAATCGCGCGCGCCTTCTGGACTTGAGTTCGCAAGAATCGGCGTTTGGATCTCGGTAAATTCACGAGCATCCATGTACTCATGCACTCGTCGATACATCTCGGCGCGCTTTTTCAGCATGTCTTGGATTTTCGGGCGGCGCAGGTCGAGGTAGCGGTATTTGAATCGCAGATCCTCACTCGATTGCGCTTCTGCAAACGGCTGGATCGGCAGCGCCTCGGCGCGGTTCAAAATCGTCAGACCCTCAACAGCGAGCTCGATTCCGCCGGTTGGAATCTTATCGTTTTTGAGGCTATCGTCGCGCTCGCGCACTGTGCCTTCGGCGCGGATCACAAATTCGTCGCGGAGCTCTTCGGCGATGGCAAACGCCTCGGGGGTCTCTGGGTTGATGACTAATTGCAAAATCCCCGTGTGGTCACGTACATCAATAAAAATCAAGCCTCCGTGGTCACGTCGGGAATGCACCCAACCGCTCACCGAAATCTTCTCGCCGACTGCTCGGCTGGCGTCTGTCATGTATGTTCGTTTCATTGGTGTTATTTTACCACTGTTAGCGCGCATTGTCTACGCTAGAGATTTGTTGCGTGCGGCGGGTTATTGTTATCACGTGCATTTCGTTCCGCGACGATTCGTAGATCATCGTGCACATCATATTCGTCCACGATTTTGTGGCCGAGTAGCGCCTCGATACAATCCTCGAGCGTCAAAATCCCTGCCGTTTCGCGGTAGCCATTGACAACGACGAAGAGGTGGTGGCGCGTTTTGATAAATGCCGCGAGCGCCCGGTCGAGCGTCTGGTTTTCGTTGATATAATACACATGTTTTTCCATCGCCTTCTCGGCGGTCTGTGATTTCTTGTCGTGCAGCGTCAGCAATTCGCGGATGTGCAGCACGCCCACGACGTGATCGATATCTCCCTCCACCACCGGAAAACGGCTGTGCCCCGTGCGATGCAACTCATCAAGCAACAGAGGACCGATCACGTCACTCGCCTGCACTGTCTCGACGACACTGCGCGGAGTCATGATCATCTCGACCGTTTTTTGATCAAATTCGAGCCCGTTGATGATGCGCTTTTTTTGCTCGAGCGTCAGGATCGAACCACTCTCCTGCACGAGATGCTCGAGCTCCTCGCGCGAGCTGATCGCCGTCGGCGCTTCTGGCTGAGAGACATTTCGCAGCCAGCCTGCGAGATGTTGATTGTGTTCAATAAACACGAGCACCCGCGGCTCAATACGATCGAAAAATTTATCCGCACCCGTGCGAAACAGCTCAAACTGCGCAACACGCCGATACATCAGCGCCACAAGCACCGAGATCAGCACACCGAGCAGCAGCCCAAATGCCGCCGTCACGCTCAACACCACGACGACAAGCAGTAGTGCCTCAACAATTCGCAATATTGACAGCACATCATCGAGCAGCAGCTCGCGCGACAGTTCACGTTTCGCATCAGCATTGCCCGACTCGCGCCGGCGCTCCAGCTCGTACACCGATAGCGTAGTCCGCCTCGGTGAGATCCCGGTCACCGCAATCAGCACAAGTACGCTGAGGCCGCTTACAATCATCATCACCGTTTGCATGCTCTTATTGTACACGCCTGTGACTTGATCTGCCATGCAAATTCGCGGTATACTAGAGCAGATAAATTGGAGGGAATATGACAAAAAAAGCATGGCTCATTTTTGCAGTCGTCTGCGTCGGACTCATCGGCGGACTCGTCTACCTATCGACGAGCAACAAAATCGACGTTTCGACTGTTGATACACAACAGATCCAGAAAGCAACTGCCCAAAACGGCAACATTGCCGAGCACACTTACGGCAACATGAACAGCAAAGTAATCCTCGTTGAATACGCCGATTACCAGTGTCCAGGATGTGGCGCATCATTCTCGATGGTCAAATCGCTCACCGAAAAATACAAAGACAAAATGGGCTACATCTTCCGCAATTACCCACTGACCTCGGCTCATCCAAACGCATTTGCCGCCGCAGCAACGGCCGAAGCAGCCGGGCTCCAGGGCAAATTCTGGGAAATGCACGATGTGCTATTTACCAACCAAGCATCGTGGAAAGCACTCTCGGGCGCCGACCGCACGAATTACTTCGTCTCCGAAGCTGAAAGCCTCGGCCTTGACGGCGCAAAACTTCGCTCGCAGCTCGATAGCGTCGATATCAAACGCAAAATCGAATTTGACCTCGCCCTCGGCAAAAAAGACGGCGTCACCGGTACGCCTGGGTTCTTCATCGACGGCAAAGAGGTCGGCAACCAAGACGTCAAAGACGGCAAATTAGTCCCTGCTGACCAGGATTCGAGCACGCCAAGCGTCTGGAGTAGCGCAGATTTGTTCGAAACCTACATCATCAAACCCGCCTTTGCCGCAAAAGGCATCAGCCTCGACTAATCCGTCTGCACAGAAAAAACACCCCTGGTGCTAGGGGTGTTTTTGGTGACATATCGTCGCTTACTGTGCAATATACAGCTGCCAAGAGGCAGGCACCACATCCACCGCGATCTTTTTGCTCCGTGACGGCGCAAATTCGATTGCTATTGGCATGTGTTTTTCCTAGTTCGTTTAGCGGAATCCCCGATCGACCTTTATCCCACGCGTGAATAGTTGTTGTGGTGATTCTTTGAACCGTCACCAATCGTAGCAAATCATTCCGCTTTTGTGCAAGCATGTGCTATTTGCGGGGTCTACGCGCGTGCTTCACCAGGTGTTTCGTTTTTGCCATCACGCAGTGGTTTGTCTTTGATAAATGCCGCGATAATCACCGCAAATGCCATCAGCGCAGAACTCGTCATGAAAATATGGTGAAGTGACGTCGTAAACGCAGCGATGATTTCATCGTGGAATTGCTCTTGCTGTGCAGTAAACGCTTTTTTCGTTTCACGCTGAATGATTGGGTTCGGTATCTTTGCAAATGATTTTTCGGCCTGTTCTTTGATTTGTGCTTGCTGCATATTGAGCTGCAGCAGCGTGTCCGCATCAACATCACCCGACATCATTTGCGATGATGCTGGTGATTGGCGAATCGCCTGGACGTAGTCGATTTTCTCAGGGTTGCCCATGGCGCTCAAAATCCCCGCCGTCAGCATCCCGCTCAAAATCGCTGTTCCGACCGTGCTCCCGAGCCCACGGAACATCTGCACGCTACTCGTCGCTGCGCCAAGGTCTTTTTGCGAAAATTCGTTCTGCACAGCGAGGCTCAAAATCGGCATCGCCATACCAAGCCCGAGACCCGCAAACGTCATGATCAGCGCCTCGTGCCAGTAGGGCGAATCTGGCTGCAATGTGATCAGCGAGAGCATACTCAGCGTCGCGATCACAAATCCTGTGATCATGAATGGTTTGTAACGCCCGACCCGCGCCACAAGTTGCCCCGTACCGATCGACGCGACCGTCATGCCACCGACCATCGGCAACAGCATCAATCCAGCCTGTGATGCGGTCGCACCGTAGACCTGCTGATTAAACTGTGTCAGGTACAAAATCGCGCCGATAAACGCTGCGCCAAAAAGCAGCCCAACGCTCATGAGCAATGTATACGTGCGGTTTTTGAAAAATCGTAGTGGCAAAATCGGTTGTTTCGCGCGGTATTCGACATAGATGAAAAATGCCGTCGCGATTGCCGCAATCACCCATAGCGTCCCCTGAATAAATCCGAGCATCACGCCCTGATCGATCAAAAACGCAAAGACAGTTTTGGTATTGTCAACAGCAAGCACGATCGATGCCAGCGCAAGGGACAACAGCGCCGCGCCGAGATAATCTGGTTTGTGTTGTTTCGCGTGTTTAATATTTGGCAAATTAAAGATGATCGCCAGCGCAGCGAGCACGCCAATCGGTACGTTGATAAAAAACGTCCAGCGCCAATCCGTCGTCATCCCAAGAATCGATTGCCCGTCCGTCAACCATCCGCCGAGCAACGGCCCGACCACCGAGCTCATACCAAATACCGCACCGATAAATCCCTGCCATCGCCCGCGTTCGCGCGGCGCAAAAAGATCGCCGACAATCGTAAATGCCTGGCTCGTAATGATACCGCCGCCGATTCCTTGCAGCGCGCGCCACGCGATCAGCCACTCGACGCTTGGCGAGATACCGCTCAGCAGCGAGCCAAGCGTAAAGATCAATACACCCGCAATGAGCATCGGCCGACGGCCGTACATGTCACTAAGTTTTCCGGCAAGCGGCACGGTGATGGTCGTCGTCAGCATATAAGCTGTGACGATAAACCCGAGGCTCGAATAGCTTTTGAATTCCTTTAGAATTGATGTCAGTGCCGTCGAAATGATCGTTTGGTCGAGTGCCACGAGCAACAATCCGCTCATGACCGCGAGCATCACAATAATCTTTTGGCGTGTTGTGAAATGATGCATGTTTTTACTTTCTGAGATTTTGTTTAAATTGTACGACCTGGTCGCTGAGGTGCGAAATAAATCGCTCTGCAGCACTTTCTGGCAATAGCGCAACCGTGCGTTTGTCATCAGCATAGAGAACGATCATCTTGTCACCTGGCGCAATGTTCATTTTTTCGCGTACTTCTACCGGAATGACGACTTGTCCTTTTGGACCAACCGTGACGGTACCTGCGAGAGATATATGTTTGTGGAAACCCATAGTTATACATGTTATACTTGTATAACTCCAGTGTCAAGTATCGTGACTATCGTTTGCGCAGGAAATAATAGTTCACTGCTACCGCCGCTACCACACTCGTCCCGACAATCGTCCAAAATGCCGCTGCACCGTGCGTATCAAATGGAAAATCAACATTCATGCCGAGCAGCCCCGCGAGCATCGTCGGGATCGTGAGCGACAACGTCGCCACCGTCAGGATCCGCATCGTTTCGTTCAGCCGTGTGTCCATCACCGCACGATAGCTATCGCGCACATTCGTGATCGTACGCAGCAGGGATTTACACCGCGCTATCACCTGTTCAATATCCACCGACAAGTCCTCGACCATTTCCTGATCTTCTTCGTCTAGGCGAATCAATTTGCTGCGGGGGCTGAGCGTTTTTTCGAGCGCAACGTTGGTCGGGATCAACGCGTCGAGATAATCATTTAATTTGCGTTCGTATTCGACAAATGTCGCGATATCGCGCGGCTTCAAATTGTTGATATCGCTCGTCGCCGAACGCATCTGGCGGTTGATCGCTGCCACACGCGTTTGGTACGACCCAAGAATCATCTCAATCATGCTGATAAAAAGTTCCGACTGGCGCCCGAGCGGCACAACCGTCGTGTCTATGAACGGTTGCCACAATCGCCCGAGCAGGTCGCGGCTCACGGTTACTGTTTTTTCTTTGCCAAGTGCAAACATAATCGGCGTCGTGTAATCATTAAAATCATCACCCACATCCGGGACGCGCGTGATGAAATACGTCCAGCCATCGTCGTGCTCGATACGCGGCACCTCGTGTGGGTCGAGCGCATCGGCCAACATATCAGCATCGATCCCGAGATGGTGTAGCACCTCGATATCCTCGTCGCTTGGGCGCTCTGAGCGTACCCAGATACCATCAGCAATCGCATCGGTCGTCGTGATGCTCGGAGATTTCGTGTGGTTGCGATAATACGTAATCATGTTCGTAGTATATTATACGCTAGACTGCTCGAGAGTACTACTCGCCGCTGAGCACGTCATCGATCGAAGACGATTTTTTGTATGTCAGTAGCGGCGTCGTTTCCATCGACCACGCCTCCAGCAGCGGCTGCAAAATCCGCCAGCTCTGCATGATCTCATCGGTCGATGCAAAACTACTCTTATCCGAGCGCATCGCGTCGACAAGCACTTGTTCGTACGCGTCGGGCAAACGCTCGTTTTCTGGGTATGAAAAATCAAGCGAACGCAGCTCAAATTCGCGCAGGTAGCCAGGCTTTTTGCTATACACTGTTAGCTCCACGCTTTCATCCGGCTGGATTCGAAATCGCAACATATTTGCATCACCCGTAAGCGTCGGCTTCGTGTAAAGTCGGACTTCGGTCGTTTTTTCGTCGAGTGATTTTCCCGTCGTCAAACGTAACTCGACACCCTGCCAGCGCGGATCATCCGAATGCAATTCGACGGACACGAACGTTTCCGTCCGCGACCCGGGGTTTTTCACTTCCTCGTCGTAGCCTTCGTACTGGGCGCGAATTGATTCTTGCGGCAGTACCGGCGCAATTTTTGAGAGCGCGCGTGCTCGAAGCCGCGGCATACTCAGCCACGTCAAATCCTCCGGCAGGTCACACAAAACGAGCGACAACAGCTGCATGAGATGTCCTTGCATCACGTCGCGCATCGCGCCGGTTTGTTCATAAAATTCACCGCGGCCTTCAATATCGATTTTTTCGATTGCATCAATTTCCACACGGTCGATGATATCGTGATTCCACATGTGCGCAAACATCGCGTTGCCCGCGCGAAACGCAATGATATTTTGCGCCATTTCTTTTGCGAGATAGTGATCGATTCGATACAGCTGCGTTTCGTCAAATGATTCGGAAAGCAACGTCGCCATCTCACGCGCTGAAACTTCATCAATCCCAAATGGTTTTTCGAGCAATAATTTTACGTTTGGTCGCGAAAATCCGGCACGCGCAAGTGAGCGCGTGATTGGCTCAACTGCAAGTGGTGGAACCGAGAGATAGAATATCACCGACCTATCGTTGTTGATTTCACAACGTTTGGCGAGCTGCTCGTACGCCTGTGCATCGCTGAGATCCATCGTCATGCTCGATGTACGAGGCGCAAGCGTTTCGCCAACCAATTCCCCAACTTCGAGCTCACGACGCGAGATTCCCAACACTTCAAATTCATCGACCGTCCCAGATTCGGCAATCGCGCTGAGCGCCGGGATGAGTTTACGCCGACTCAAATCGCCCGTAATTCCAAAAATAACAATCAGCGGTTTCATGTTGTTAGTGTAGCACGGTTGCTCGCGCGAAACGTCACTTCACGTTATACTATATATATGCGTCAACTTCTTGCTCATCTTCGCACGCTTGGTACGCCGAGTATTTATCGCAAACACGCCAGTTTGTATTTTCAGGGTGAAGTCCCGCAGTTTCTCGTCTACGTGCTTGATGGAGTTGTGAAAGCGTACACGATCAATGCCGAGGGCGAGGAAACGATCGTGTCACTCTATGGCAAAGGTTCTGTGCTGCCGCTCGCGTGGGTAAATGGCCAGGCACCAACGGCACTGTTCAATTACGAAGCGGTTAATGACGTGCGAGTGCTAAAGGTACGCAAAAGTGATTTTGAAGCCGCACTCGAAACACCAGAATTTATGCGCGAATATATTGATTTTCTCGCAAGCTCACAAGCGAGTTTGCTGCTGCGCGTCACCGGACTTAGCCAGTCACGAGCAACCGAAAAAATTTGCTACACACTCTACTATTTGATGTTTCGCTATGGGATCGAACGTGAGGATGGGATGTATGAAATTGATTTGAAATTGACACAGGGCATGCTCGCAAATCTCATCGGCCAAACGCGTGAATCGACCGCAAAAAATCTCAAACAACTCAAAGAATCTGGCATCATTGACTACGCGTCATCGACGTATCGCGTGAGCAAGAAAAAGCTCGAAAATTTCCTCGGCGAAGACACATTCCGCAATCTCGAGATTTAAACTTCGTCATCAACGGTATTTTTTTCGTCGATGATGCTGTCGATGAGATGCAGCAGGTCGTTCGGTGCAGCGCGAGCTTTGAGCACATAGCGCTCGACGCCAAGTGAGTAGGCTTCGTCGATGTCTTTGTGTGCGTCATAATTTGAAAATACCACGACAGTCGTGTCAGGATGTTCTTTGGGATGATACTGGTGCAAAAATCCGATTCCGTCGAGCACAGGCATACGCAGGTCGAGCAATATCACGTCTGGATCACCATGAGTGGCGATCGTCTCGAGAGCCTCTTTGCCGTCATAGGCGCGGCGCACCTCGTAGCGATTTGCTTTTGATAGGATCAGTGCGTATGCGTCGTTCAGGGTTTGGTCGTCTTCGACGATCAAAATTGTCGGTTTCGTTGTGCTCATATCGGTTTTAGTATACGCCTATTTTTCATCCACACCTGTGATTTATTTCACTATGCACATCAAAACCGCCAGGTGGTGCTGGCGGTTTTGTATAGGGGCAGTTGCCGACTTAGCGACGAATTGCTTTGAGGATTGCGAGAAAGATCACGGCACCGAGGATTGCAGTGAGGATGCTCTCGATACGTAGTGCGCCGTCAGCGACGTTGACGCCAAAAAGGCTCACAACCCATCCACCGATGAAGGCGCCGATGATACCGACAACGATGTTGGCGAGTGGCCCCATCTGTGCGTCCGTTTTCATAATTTTCGATGCGATCCAGCCGGCAAGTGCACCGACGATAATCCATACGATAAAGCTCATGTGTTTCCTTTCGTTTACCTTATTGTATACACTTATGGTACCGATATCTTAGCCGACGCGGTGTAATTATTTTCACTAACTCGTTTAGTTTGTGGTTGTTGTCGATGTATTCGACGTCGTCGCGGCCGGTGCTGTTGAGTTGCTCGACGAAGTAGTGTTTGCCGCCTGCCCTGCCGCCGCAGTGTCGGTCGGTGGGGTTGGCATCACACTATTGGTCGCTGTACGGCTCATGCCGTTAAATCCATTTTGTGCTGCTTGAACGTTGGTTTTATTGACCTGCATGCACCCAGAAATCCGAGCGCTGCCGCAAGCAAGACGATCGCACTGAATGCCATCATCGTGCCAAAATTATATATTTTTTTCGTTGATGTTTCACGCACCGCACGTCGGCTGGCTTGATTATCAAACCCGTCTTGTATTTTCATACTTCTCCTTTTTTTACGTTGCTACCATGCAAGAGTATGAATGGTTATCATTAAAGACGGCTTAAGGTCGAGCGAGTGGAAGTGCAATCGTAAAGTCAGTGCCCTGTCCTGGCGTGCTCGTGACACTAATTTTTCCATGATGCGCTGTGACAATTTTTTGGGCAATAGCAAGACCAAGTCCGTAGCCCGTTGTCGTTCGCGACTGATCGGCGCGATAAAAACGCGTGAATACCCGCTCAAGCGTCTCTGTGTCCATGCCGACTCCTTCGTCGCGAATCGATATATAGGCAACCTTTCCTTTTGACTGACTCGTGAGGTAGATGGTCGTTTTGTGTTCGCTATATTTGATGGCGTTGTCGAGAAAAATCGTCATCAGCTGGATCAATTTCTGCTCGTTTCCCAAGATACTAATGTCGCTCGTCTGGTCGTCAATCGCGATATCTTTTGCGAGCGCTTGCGTCACGACCATATTGACCGCACCACTGACAATCGCATCGAGTCGAACGGGCTGCTGAAGTGCTGCAGCATCATCATCTTTGAGCAAACCAAGCATAGAATTGGCGAGGTCTTGTAGGCGCGCAATGTCGTCGATATTGTCTGCAATCACCTGCCGTGCATCAGCAAGTTTGAGCTTTTTGTTGCGTAGCGCAACTTCATTTGAAGCCCGCAGTGCCGTGAGGGGTGTCCGTAGCTCATGGCTCGCATCGCTCACAAACTGCGCCTGTGCCTCCATGTTGTCCTCGATCGGCTGCAGTGTCCGGCGCGCCAACAAATAGCTGAGCAAACTACCGACGATGAGCGCAATTATGTTGAGGATCACGAGATCAAGCATCAGCGACTGACGTGCGGCCGCCTCGCGCTCATCCAAATATGCCTGAAACGATGGGTTGTCGGCGAGCGGTGAAATCGGACCGTTTATATCACGTGGACGATGATTGAATTCTTTTGTCGATGTCTGATAAAACACGACACTGAAGCCAACGCTCATCACCATGATAATAATGAGGTATGTACTCGCAAGCCGAAACACATCACGTTTCAAATGTTTCATGCGTCATCCTTGATGATATATCCAAACCCTCGTACCGTTTGGATCAATGGCTCGCCGTCAAATGGCTTGTCGATTTTTCCACGCAGATAATTGATAAACACTTCGACGTTGTTTGGCAAAATATCCGCGTCAAAATCCCACACGTGCGTCATGATGTTGCTCTTGCTCAAAATCCGGTTTTTGTTGCGCAGCAGATATTCGAGAATACCGAATTCTTTGATCGAAAGTTTGATGTCTTTTCCAGCACGGCGAACGATATGATTCGCAATATCCATCTCCAGGTCGTGCGCGGTCAATACGTTTTCGATCACGTCGTGCGGTCGGCGCATCAACGCGCGAATTCGCGCCGTGAGCACCTCAAAACTAAACGGTTTTGGTAGATAATCATCAGCACCGCTATCCAGCCCGCTCACAATATCACGTGACTGATCTTTTGCGGTGAGCATCAGAATCGGCGTTTTGTCGCCGTCTTCGCGCAGTTTTTTTGCAACTTCAAATCCATTCATCACCGGCATCATCACGTCGAGCACGATGCAATCATATTCGTCGGCGCGCGCCGCGTTGTAGCCGTCTTCGCCGTCGTGTGCGAGATCAACCGCATAGCCATCTTGCTCGAGGCCTTGTTTGATCGCTTTTGCGATTCGAATTTCGTCATCAACTACAAGAATTTTCATATTTTCTATTATATCCTTTCCTTTTGTCATTTTTTCAATACAGCCGTCCGTCAACGCAACAGCCTAATAACTCATCTGCATTTCCGGCCACATATACCGAACAAGCCGCGTGCCTTTAGCGCTGGTACGCACCCACCAGTCACCATAGGTCGCTTTGATCGTGATAAGACCTTTGTGTTTGAGGTGCTCGAGGTGCTGCATCACGCGTGAGCGATGCATCCGGAGGCCTCGTGCCAGGCTCACCAAATCTTCTTCTCCAGATTCGCTGCTTTGCTGGAGAACAATCGCTTCTTCGTTACTGATAGTGATTCGGTTGGTTGTTTTCATAGGCTGCTCCTTGTTTATATTGGATAGTATGAACCCCTATGCTTTGATGAGCCTTAAAAAATACCGCGATGTTCATTTCGCGATATTTTTTATCATTTTCATCTAGTACACAGCATTCGTGAGGTCATAGACCGTGTACTGCGTGCCGCCGTAACTGACGGTAGTGCCGGCAGATTTCGCCCAGGTTGCGATCTCGTTGTTGCCGCCAGGGCTACCACGACCCATGCCATTTGTGCTGGTGATGTAGTAGCGGACCTTGCCAACTACGACGAGCGCTTTGAACTGCGTCAAGGTAAGTGGCGTGTCGCTGCCATTGA
>CAZYRC010000009.1:0-20902 GCA_964649505.1 uncultured Candidatus Saccharibacteria bacterium | reverse complement strand
GCGAGCTGAATCTCCTCGATCCAGGAGACTTCGTCGAGGCGACGGGACCGGTGATTCGCACCAAGACAGGGGAGATTTCCGTTGATGTCCGCAATCTGCGTCTGCTGACGAAATCTCTGCGCGGCATGCCGAGCGAGCAAGAAGGCTTCACAAACAAAGAAGAGCGTCTTCGCCGACGCTACATCGACATGAACGTGAACCGCGATGTGCGTGAGCGGTTTGTCCGCCGCAGCAAATTCTGGCAGGCGACACGAAAATATCTCGATAACCATGGGTTCGTTGAGGTAAATATCCCCGTGCTCGAGCACACGACGGGTGGAGCCGATGCTAATCCATTTGTGACACATATGGATGCGCTCGACCAGGATTTTTATCTGCGCATTTCGCACGAGTTGCCGCTGAAACGTCTGCTTGGCGCGGGATTTGAAAAAGTCTATGACCTCGGACCGCGCTTCCGCAACGAAAATTATAGCGACGAGCATCTCCCCGAACACGTCGCAATGGAATGGTACTGGGCGTACGCCAACTGGCAAGACGGTATGAAATTCATGGAAGAAATGTACAAATTTGTGCTGAAAGAGACTTTCGGGACGTTGCAATTCAACGTGCGCGGGTTTGAAATCGACATGGATAAGGAATGGGAGGTTTGGGATTACGCGACCGTTATCCGCGATCACTACGGCATCGATGTCTATAATACGACCATCGAAGAAGTTGCCGCAAAGCTCAAAGAAAACAATCTCGAAGTCGAGAAAACCGATAGCATCCCGCGCGGTATCGACAAACTATGGAAAAACATCCGTAAAGATGTCGTTGGCCCAGTCTGGCTCGTCAATACGCCAAAATTTATCTCGCCACTCGCCAAGAGCAGCGTCGACAATCCCGACACCGTGCAGCGATTCCAGCCGGTGATGCTCGGGTCTGAGCTCGGCAATGG
This sequence comes from uncultured Candidatus Saccharibacteria bacterium, assembly GCA_964649505.1. GTDB lineage: Bacteria > Patescibacteriota > Saccharimonadia > Saccharimonadales > Saccharimonadaceae > Saccharimonas. Next base: position 19,965 of record CAZYRC010000009.1, on the reverse strand, counting down.
CTTTTCAGAGCTGAACGACCCGATCGACCAATACAATCGTTTCGTCGAACAGCAGCAGATGCGCGATAGCGGTGACGAAGAAGCGATGATGCTCGATATTGATTTTGTCGAGATGCTCGAGTATGGCATGCCGCCCGCTTGCGGGTGGGGCTATAGTGAGCGCGTATTTTGGATGTTCGAAGGCGTGACTGCGCGTGAGGGCGTGCCATTTCCGCAGCTTCGCCTCGAATACGATGAAACGACAAAGAAATTGTATCCCGAAGCGAATCTGTAGCAGGCTTCTTGCTTCGTCTAGTATAATAAAACCATAAGGGGGAAGTATGATTGAAGTTGTTCGAGTGACGAAGACGTACGGAAAGAAAAAGAACACCTTTCGTGCGCTTGATGATGTAAGTTTTCGCGTGCCAGACGGCGCGAGTGTCGCAGTGGTGGGCAAATCGGGAAGCGGCAAGTCGACGCTCATGCACGTGATGAGCGGGCTCGACCACCCGGAGGCTGGTGAGATCATCATTGGCGGCGAAAATATCTTGCGGTTCAAACCAAAAAAGGTTGATCAATTTCGTTCGCGTCAAATGAGTTTTATTTTTCAAAGTTTCTTCGTGCAGGGAAACGAGACGTGTTATCACAATGTCAGCTTGCCGCTCGAGATTTCGCGCGTACCGATGCGCTCGCGACGCGCGAGGATTCTGCACGCACTCAAAAGTGTCGGGCTCGAGGACAAGGTCCGCTCGCGTGCTCGCGATCTTTCTGGGGGCCAAAAGCAGCGCCTCGCGATTGCCCGCGCGATCGTCAGCGAACCGAGTATTCTTTTTGCAGACGAACCGACCGGAAACCTTGATAGTACGACCGGTGCACAAATTGAAAAACTACTATTTGAATACAACAAAAAACACGAAACGACGCTGATCATCGTGACGCACGACCAAGATTTGGCCAAAAAATGCGACATGCAAATCTACGTCAAAGACGGCAAAATCGTGAAAACAGTAGGGGGAGCAAAACGATGAGACGAATTGATATTGCGCGCCGCGCAGGACGAAATTTGCGCCAGGCAAAGGGCCGAACTTTTTTGACGAGTCTCGCGATCGCGGTTGGTGCATTCACATTGACACTCAGTCTCGCGGCCGGCGAAGGTGCTCGCCAATACGCAGAAAATCTCCTCAAAAACAACGTCGATCCGCAAGCGCTTTTCATCACAAAAGATGACTCGCTGACCTCTGGAAATGGCGGCAGCACAAAGCTCCAGGAATACAGCGACGCGTCGACTGAGGGTTACCGTCCAAACACGACGGTGAAATTGCTGACGAAAGACGACATCGCGAAATTGTCCTCCCGAAGCGACCTGGATAATGTCGTGCCGATCTACAATATCACGCCGACGTATGCGCAGTTTTTTGGCAAAGATACAAAATATTCTGCGGGCACGACCTACTATGATTCGACGGTGAAATCAGAAACGGCGGCGGGTGAGCTGCCAGAACTAGGAAAGCAAATTGCAGACGATGAGATTTTGTTGCCCGAAGAATGGCTGACACAACTCGGCGTGTCGCCGCGAGATGCGATTGGCAAAAAAGTGCAATTGACGTTTGCGCGTCAGATGCAACAGCCGAGTAACGAAGAAATCCAAAATGCGTTCATGGCTGGCGGACAAGTAGCGGTCACGGATCTTGTCAAACCAGAAAACAAAGTCTACGAATTCACCGTTCGCGCTGTGCTCAAAAAATCGGCGATGGCAATCACGTCGTTTCCACGGCTCCATATTTCGACGAGCGCCGCAAAAACAGTGACGGAATTTAGCGAAGGCACGTCAAAAACGGCCGGGCAAGTGATGGGTGTGACTGCGCTTGCAAAAGGCAATGCCGAAGACGTCAAAAAAGCAATCAAAAAAGACTATGGGTTCAGTGTGCAGACCGCAAAAGACGCGCAAAGCCTGCTCTTTACCTTTGTGAATGTGCTCCAGGGGATCGTCGCGGGATTTGCGATGCTTGCGCTGATCGCAAGCGTGTTTGGTATCATCAACACGCAGTACATTTCGGTACTCGAGCGCACGAGTCAGATCGGGCTCATGAAAGCCCTCGGCATGAGTCGTAGTGCAATCGCGAAACTTTTCCGTTACGAAGCAGCGTGGATTGGATTTTTCGGCGGCATGATCGGCGTCGGGCTGGGGCTACTCGTCGGCTGGGCAGCAAATCCATCGATCACCGAAGCGCTGAATCTCGGCGAAAATTCACTCCTGATCTTTGTCTGGTGGCAGCTCGCGATCCTGGTGTTGAGTCTTGTCGTCATCGCGATTGTTGCGGGATGGTTTCCAGCACGAAAAGCCGCGCGGCTCGACCCGATCGAAGCGCTCCGTACAGAGTAGGGGCTAGCGGGTTCGTCCGAAAAACGTTGCGGCGTTTGTATAGTCCGCAGCAGCTTTTGGATCAAACGAGTTGCGACGTAATTCTCGTAGCATCTTTGTTGGCGTGATAATACGAAGTTCCGAACCGTCGACTGGTCGACTGTTGCGGTCGAGCGCCGCTTGGAATTTGCGTGAAAACGATTCAATATCGCCATCATCGTCGAAGCGCGTGATGAGGTCGGCAGGCAGCAGCGGGGTGTCGACGCGGAGGATTGTCTGATCGCTACCCTGTGACTTCACATTGGCCGCGAGTCCTTTTTTGGTACCGTTCGCACAGACATCCTCCATGTAGAGAGGATTAGCTGCAAAATCGAGATCATTAGGGCGTGTGATTTTTGTATCGGACAGCGGATCATAGTCAGAAAGGTGGATTCCATAGAGCGCCATCGCAGCACTTCCGACGAGCATCGTACGCTCTGGATCAAGCTGAAGATACTGGTCATGCGTCTCGATGATTTTTCTGGTGATTTCATTATCAGCGACGACGAGAGGCGAGGATTCGCTTGGCGCGCGCGAAGGGAAGAATCTCATATCTTTATTTTACCATGAGCATGATAAAAAGTCAATAGCGCAAACCTGAACCGCCTCTTTAAAAGATGAAAACGAGCGTGTATACTAGGGATATGTTAGATATTCGATTCATCCGGGAAAATCCTGACCGCGTGCAAGATGCGGCGACACAAAAAGGCTACAAGATATCGATCGCTGATCTTTTGCGTGCTGATGAATCGCGCCGCGAAGTCCAGGCAAAGGTCGACGAATTGCGCACACGACGTAACGAGATTGCTTCACAGATGAAAAACGGCAAACCAGCTCCTGATTTGATCGAGCAGGGGCGGGTTTTGAAAACTGAACTTGCGGAGGTCGAGGACGAATTGCGCGTCGTCGACGAGACGTATGCGAGCCTCATGAAACAAGTGCCAAATGTCATGATGGCCGATGTGCCGCTCGGCGGCGAGGAGGATTCGGTCGAGGTTAAACGCGTCGGCGAGCAGCCGACTGGAGCGAAGGATCACGTTGATTTTGCGACGGCGCGCGATTGGCTCGATTTTGAGCGCGGGGCAAAAGTTGCTGGTGCGAAATTTTACTACCTTAAAGGCGATTTGGCATTACTCGAAAACGCCGTGACGCAATTTGCGCTTGATTTCATCACGAAAAAAGGCTTCACGTATATGACCGTGCCGCACATGGTCAATACTAAAACTGCCGAGGGTGCAGGCTTCGCTCCGCGTGGCGACAAAGAAGGCAACGAATATTTCATCGAGGGTGAAGACTTGACGATGATCGGTACGGCTGAGGCGCCGTTGACCGGCTATCACGCTGACGAAATTATCGACGAAGACAAACTGCCGCTGCTCTACGTCGGCTACAGTCCGTGCTACCGCAAAGAGGCGGGGACGTATGGCAAGCATACACGCGGGCTGTTTCGCGTGCACCAATTCAACAAACTCGAGATGTACGCATTCACATTGCCGGAAGAATCAGTTGCGATGCACGAGAAGATTTTGGCGATCGAAGAAGAATTGTGGCAGGCAATTGGTATTGATTATCACGTGATCAATATTGCAGCGGGGGATCTCGGCGCGCCCGCTGCCAAAAAATACGACATCGAATATTGGTCGCCGGTTGACGGCAAGTACCGTGAGCTGACGAGCTGTAGCAACTGCACGGATTTTCAGACACGTAATCTCAATATACGCGTGCGCCGCAAAGATGGCACGGTCGAGACGCTCCATTCTCTCAATGGCACGGCAGTTAGCCTCGCGCGCTCGCTCGTGGTGATTCTCGAATCATTCCAAAATGCCGACGGGACATTGCGCGTACCAGAGGTGCTGCGCCCGTATCTCGGTGGTCGAGAGACATTGTAGGAGGTGAAAACGGTGGGGATGATTATTCGCAAAACGGTCCGAGGTAGCTACAAAAACGTCGCAAAACCGCTGCTTTTTCGGATGCATCCGGACGAAGCGCATAGTGCGATGATCGTCGGTGCAAAATTTCTCTCGCGTACGCGTTTGACGAGAATTCTTTCTGGGATGGCGTACAAACACCCGATGCTTGAGCAGACAGTTGCCGGTATTGCGTTCAAAAATCCTGTCGGTTTGTCTGCAGGACTCGACAAAAATTATGACCTGCCGCCGATCATCAAACGCATCGGAATGGGATTTGAAATCGGCGGTTCGATGACCGCAAAAGTTTGCCGTGGCAACCCGAAGCCGTGGTTTCACCGCTTGCCCGAAGAAAAATCAATCGTCGTGCACGTTGGGCTCGCAAACGCCGGTGCGCGCGCAAGTCTTAAAAAAATCGCGCACTACCCAGCGTCATTGTGGCGAGATTTTCCGCTTTCGATTTCGGTCGCAAAGACGAACAACAAAGCAAATGCAAGTGACGAAGAAGCGATCGAAGATTATTGCAAAAGCTTGCGCTTGATCGAAGAAAAAAATGCATCGGCGATGGTCGAAATCAATATTTCGTGTCCAAATACGTACGGTGGCGAGCCGTTTACGACGCCGGAGCGCCTCGAAAACCTTATGAGCGCGATCGATACGATCGGCCTGACGCGCCCGGTGTTTGTGAAAATGCCGACTGACAAAACATGGACAGAATTTCGGCAGCTCCTCGCGGTACTTGCGAAGCATCACGTTGAGGGCGTGACGATTGGCAATCTCATGAAAGATCGCGCGAAATTGAAACATCCGGAGGCATTGCGAAGCGCGGTGAAGGGCGGCCTGAGTGGGTTGCCAGCGCAACAAGTGACGACGGACTTGATTCGACAGACGTATCACGCATATCGTGATCGATTTGTGATTATCGGTGTCGGTGGGATTTTCACTGCCGAGGATGCGTATGCAAAAATTCGCGCTGGAGCACATCTCGTCGCATTGGTGACGGCACTGATGTTTGAAGGCCCGCAAGTAGTCGGTGAAATCAACGAAGGTCTCGTGCGACTTCTCAAAAAAGACGGGTTTTCGTCGATTGCCGAAGCGGTTGGCGCGGACCACAGGGCGTAGTATACTAAAGGTACTATTACGGTTTAACGAAAGGGGTCAACCATGATCACAAACGTCGAAATAACCGGAGTCGGGAACTACAAACCCGATGAGCCAACAAAAAAATACGTCCGCAAAAAAATCGGTGCGCTCGATCGGCGACTGCCACGTCACGCGCGCAAAAGCGTGTGGGCAGAAGTCAAACTCGCTGAGGTCAATCGCGACAAAGGCAACAAATACGAAGTAGAAGTCTTTTTGCATATTCCTGACAAAATTCTCAATGCAAAAGATTCGACGATGAATATCCTCGCAGCGACGGATATTGTCGAGGAAAAAATTTCGACACAGCTGCGTAAATACAAAGAAACGCGTCTGCCACACGTCGGACGACGTCGTCTCCTCGCGCGATTCAAGCGCAGCTACCAACGCGAAGCGTGAGCTGCGGCGATTCGGCAATTTACCTCTTTATTTCTCGGCGTCAACTGGGTATAATAGAAACAGTTTTACCAGAAATTCTAGAAATTTGAGAGGGTTACACATGGTCAATCGCGACAAAGCACTTACAAAAGTTTTCGGAGACCCACAAAAGCGGATTTTGAAACGCCTTCAAAAAAAGGTCGTCGAGATCAATGCGCTTGCGCCGAAATACCAGAAAATGTCAAAAAAAGAGCTCCGTGAACAAACAGCCGTCCTCAAAAAACGCCTCGCCAAAAAAGGCGTGACGCTCGATACAATTCTGCCCGATGCTTTTGCTGTCGTGCGTGAGATGGCGGACCGCGTGATTGGTGAGCGGCACTACGACGTGCAGCTGATCGGCTCGATGGTGTTGCACGAAGGCAACGTCGCCGAGCTGAAAACTGGTGAAGGCAAGACGTTGATGTCGACGCTCGCGGCGTATCTCAATGCACTGGAGGGCAAAGGCGTGCATATCGTGACGGTGAACGACTACCTCGCGCAGCGTGACGCCGGCTGGATGGGCGCGATTTACGACGCGCTCAATGTCTCTGTTGGCGTCATCATCAACGAAGCGTCGTTTGTGTATGACGGGTCATTTGATAACGAACACCACACCGACCCGCGCATGAAAAAACTTCGTCCGGTGACGCGCAAAGAAGCGTACCAGGCGGATATCACCTATGGTACAAACAACGAGTTTGGGTTTGACTATCTGCGTGACAATATGGTCAATGAAGTCGAATTGGTGCGTCAGCGCGATTTGAACTTCGCGATTGTTGACGAGGTGGACTCGATCCTCATCGACGAAGCGCGCACGCCGCTCATCATCTCGGCTCCGGCTGCTGAGAACCCAGATGCGTACTATCAATTTGCAAAAATCGCCGCGCGACTCGTGCCAGAGGATTATGTGCTCGACGAAAAACGCCGCAGTGTCGCACTGTCTGACGAAGGCGTCGAAAAAGTACAAAAAATGCTCGGTATCAAAAACCTCTACACGCCGGAATACGTGCGCAGCGTGTACCACATGGACCAGGCGCTGCGTGCACAGACGCTGTTCCATCGCGACAAAGATTACGTTGTGACCAATGAAGGTGAAGTGATCATCGTCGACGAACATACCGGTCGTTTGAAGCAAGGTAACCGCTACAACGAAGGATTGCATCAGGCGATCGAAGCAAAAGAAGGTGTGCCGGTGCTCCAGGAGAGTATGACGCTCGCGACAATTAGTTTCCAGAATTATTTCCGTCTGTACAACAAACTCAGTGGTATGACAGGAACGGCGTTTACAGAGGCCGAAGAGTTCCAACAGATCTATTCACTCGATGTTGTCGTCGTGCCACCAAACAAACCAATCACCCGTGTTGACCACGAAGATCTCATCTACAAAACCGAAAAAGGCAAGATCAAGGCGATTGCCGACGCGATCAAAGAATATCACCGCGAGGGTCGTCCGGTGCTCGTCGGGTCGGGGAGTATTGCGAAGAACGAAATGATCGCGGATTACCTCGACAAAGAGAATATCAAATATGAGATTTTGAACGCAAAAAATAACGAGCGTGAAGCGGCGATCGTCGAAGAAGCCGGCCAAAAAGGCGCGATCACCCTCGCAACCAATATCGCCGGGCGCGGTACCGACATCAAACTCGGCAAAGGCGTGCGTGAACTCGGCGGGCTCGTCGTGATCGGCTCGGAGCGTCACGAATCACGACGCATCGACAACCAGCTCCGTGGTCGTGGTGGCCGTCAGGGCGATCCAGGGGACACACAATTCTACGTGAGTACCGAAGACGATCTGATGCGTATTTTTCAGGGGGAGCGTATCGCGCTGCTGATGGATCGACTCGGTGTCGACGAAGAAACAGCGATCCAAAACAAAGCCGTCTCAAAGACGCTCGAAGCTGCGCAAAAGCGTGTCGAAGGCTACAACTTCGACACCCGCAAAAACGTCGTGCAGTACGACAACGTCATCAACCGTCACCGCAAAGTTGTCTACACAATGCGCCGCAAGATTCTCGAAGGCGGCAATATCAAGGACGAAATCCAGCGTTTGATTCGTGAAAAAGTCCTCGAGCAGACAGTTGTACCGACGCGTAACAACCCGAAATTTGTCGAAGAATTCACGACGATTATCCCCGTCGATGAGAAAAAACTCGCAAAAGTTGGCGAAGAGAAAAAAGACAAAACGCGCCGTGAAAAAGCGCTGAAACTCGCCGATGATTTGTACGCGAAAAAAGAAAAAGAGCTCGGCGAGGAGCTTTTGCGCAACGTCGAGCGCGAGGTCTACCTCCAGGTGCTTGATACACTTTGGATGCAGCACCTCGAAAACATGCAGCATCTCCGCGAGGGCATTCACTGGCGTAGTGTTGGTCAGCGCGATCCGCTCGTCGAGTACCGCTCAGAGTCACAAAAATTGTTTGATAGTTTGCAAGCGTCATTGCGTGACGAAGTGCTGCGTGCGATCTATAACGTCCGTAAAACTGACGCAGTCGTGAAGGAAAGTAGCGACGATGAATACGACACCGAACTGACAAAACTCGCGGAAAATTCAGTCGAACGCGGCGTCAACGAAGTTACTGGTGGCGAAGAAAATCGCGACCGAGATTTCGATGGATCAGTGAAAAAAGCATCGTCGAGCTCTGAGCTCAATCACAAGCGCAATGTTGCCCGTAAAAAGAAGAAAGCCCAGCGCCAGAACCGGAAGAAGAGTCGATAATATGAAACACACCACCACCGAGGTTCGCCTTAAAAATGGAGCAAGGGGGCTTTTGATCGACGTGCCCGGGGCGACCGTCATGAGTTTTCAATTCCAATTCCGCGCCGGCAACCGCTATGTGCGTGACAAAGAAATCTACGAAACGGCCCACATTATGGAGCACATGGCGTTTGGCGCAAATGCAGAGTTTCGCAACGAGCATGCCTACGAAGCAGAATTTACAAAAAACGGCGCCTATCACAACGCCTGGACGAGCGATTTGTCGATGGTGTATGTCGCGGACTGTGCAGATTTTGAATGGGAGCGAATTTTGCGCCTCCAACAAGTTGCAATCTGTCAGCCGAAATTCAAATCCGACGAACTCGAGGCCGAAAAAGGCAACGTCAAGAGTGAGTTGACCGGATACCTCAACAATCACAACCGTGTGCTGTGGCCGAAAATCCAGCAATTGCTCGGCGAAGACGTGTACAGCTATTGGCAACGTATTCAGACGATTCCGAATGTGACGATTCGCGACATTCGTGAGCATCATCGCCGCACGCACACGACGGACAATATGCGATTTGTGATTGCCGGCAAACTCGATGGCCGCAAAGCGCAGATTCAGCGGATGCTCGAGAGTTGGGAATTGCCACGCGGTGAGCGATTCGTTGTGCCAAAAGATGAGCTCACGAGTGGCAATCCAACATTGATTCGCCGGAAAGAAGCCTCAAACCTGACGTTTGGCTGGAGTATGACGCTGCCGCGTGAGCTTAGCGACGAAGAGTCCGAGGCGATGGCCTGTCTCGACCAGATTTTGACCGGGACGCTGCACTCGCGTATCTATGGTGCGGCCCGTAAAAAAGGCCTGGCGTATGGAATGTTCAGCGAGACAAGTGTCGGATTTCACGATAGCAGCTGGGATTTTGGCGGCCAAGTGAACCTTGATACAGCGGATGGGCTCGTTGACATTATCGTACGTGAAGTCAAGGCCGTGCTTGATGGAAAAATCACCGAAGACGAATTGGCAAGCGCCAAAAGCTACGCACTGGGACGACATCAAATGGGTGCGCAAACGGTTTCGCAGATCAGTAATTTCTATAGTGGACGATACTTTGGCGATGGCGTGGTGAAAGATTACGAAAAAGTTCCTGACGCGATCCGCGGGATCACGCGTGAGCGAATGTTGGCCACGGCGCGGGAATTTATCGCGCACAATACATGGGTGCTCGCTGGCGTGAGTAGCGGCAACAAAGAAGAACTTGTGGTGCTCAACAACAAGCTGGAGACGATTTTCGCTCCAACGCAAAACTAAGGAGGCATATGAAGATTGCGATCGCAGGGTACGGGGTAGAAGGCAAATCAAATCTTCGGTATTTTTCGAAACAACCGGACGTTTCGATCACAGTGGTCGATGAGCGCGCAGCGCTCGACGATGTGCCAGGAGGTGTTGCAACATTGACAGGTGAGGGAGCATTCGAAAAGCTGCAGGATTTCGATGTCGTCGTCCGAACTGCAGGTCTCAGTCCTTCAAAAATCGTCACCAACGGAAAAATCTGGTCAGGTACCAATGAATTTTTCGCGCGTTGTCCGGCGCCCATCATCGGCGTGACGGGGACAAAAGGCAAGGGCACGACGTGCAGTTTGATCGCGTCGGTGCTCCGTTCGAGTGGACAAAAAGTCCATCTGGTCGGCAATATCGGCACGCCAGCACTCGATGTGCTCGATGCGATCGAGCCAAGTGACGTCGTGGTTTATGAGCTCAGTAGTTTTCAACTCTGGGACCTCACAAAAAGTCCTGCGCTCGCCGTTGTTGTCATGATCGAGCCAGACCACCTCGATGTACACGAAAACTTCACGGAGTATCTGAGTGCGAAATCGCATATTGTCTCACATCAGAGCGAGCAAGACCTTGTCATTTATCATCCGACAAATGAATTTTCTGCGCAAATCGCTGCACAATCTCCCGGCAAACGGGTACGGTACGCTGTGCCAGACGACGGGCAGGTGTACGTGAAAGAGAATACATTTTTTGTTCAGGATACAGTGATCTGCGGCACGGACGCGTTGCAAATACCAGGGGTATTCAACCAGGAAAACGCCTGCGCTGCGATCAGTGCGGCGCTGGCGGCGGGCGCAAAAATAGAATTTGTCGAAGCAGGACTGCGGTCGTTTAACGGCTTGCCACACCGCTTAAAATTTGTCAGGGAAGTCGACGGGGTGCGGTATTTCGATGACAGCATCGCGACGACGCCAGGCTCGGCCACGGCTGCACTTGGTGCATTGCCAGGCGCAAAAGTCATCATCCTCGGTGGCTCCGACAAAGGTGGTGATTACCACGACGTTGTCGAAGCCTGCAAACGAGCAAACGCGAGTGTTATTGCGATCGGACAAACCGGAGAAAGAATTGCTGCACTTTGCCAAGAGCTCGGCGTCGATGTAGTACGCGAGACCGGTGGCATGCGCGCCGTCGTGAAAGCCGCAAAAGTAGTCGCAGAGCAGGGCGGCACGGTCATCCTTAGCCCGGCAAGCGCAAGTTTTGATCAATACAAAAGTTATAGTGATCGCGGCGACCAGTTTGTCGCTGCGGTGGAGGAGTTATCGTGAACAATGCACTAACCAAAGGCCAACGTGCCGTCAAACGTGCATTTTCATCGAGTGATCTCGTCGTTCTGACGATGACATTTTTGACGTTTTTTCTCGCGACGACAGGCTATTTTCTGGTCAGCTTTTTCCTCGATGAAACAAACAATGTTACATCATCACTTGTCTCGCTTGTGTTTGGTTTGATTGGCCTCGCGATCGTCGCGGTGATGTTTTTTGGGACGGCGCTCATCATTGGGATGATCATCATCAAAATGCAGCGTCAGATGATGCTCGGCAATGCCTTGCAAATCGAATACAGTGCCTACGCGTGGCTGCGCGATTGGGCAAATGACGTCTCGCACGACCTCGAAATGCCCCGCGTTGAGATTTTTGTGACGCAGGATCCGGTGATCAATGCTTATGCATTTGGGTTCATCCGTCCCTACACGATTGTGTTGCATTCTGGATCGATTCGCTACCTCACGCACGACGAGCTCAAAGCAGTTGTTGTTCATGAGATGGGCCATATCAAGTTTGGTCATACGCAGGCGTCACTCTATCTGTTGCCGTTTATCAATTTGCCGGTGCTGGGTGCGATTTTTACTTGGATCGCAGGGTTTTGGCAACGCCGCACTGAGCTGACTTGCGACCGACTCGCGCTGATGTATATGGAAAATTCCGAACTCGTCAAAGAAGCGTTGATTAAAGTTCACGTCGGTCCGGATGTCGCGAGCAGTATGAATGACGTTGCACGTCAGTGGCTCCAGTACAATGCAGAACGACCGATGAATCGTTTCACGCAGACATTTAGTACGCATCCGTTTCTCGTACGCCGACTGAGCCATCTCGATGCGTGGAAATCTGTTGTCGAACCACAACCTGTCAAAGAGGAAGTGTCTTAATGCCACCACTCGCGAAACGTGCCGAATCGCTCAAAGAGCGCATTACCGCCGATAGCGAAACGCTTTCGATCGATGCGAAAGCGAATGAACTGACGGCGCTAGAAACGAGACTTGCCGATGCGGAGATTTGGAATGATCCCGAGCAAGCACAGCGCGTTGCGCGTGAAGCTGCGCAACTCAAACACCTCGTCGAGCCATGGCGGGCCTTGGAATCTCAGATCGACGAGACGAGCGAATTGATCGCACTCGACGACGAGACGATGAGTACAGAACTCGAAACACAACTCGATACCATCGAGCACGAATACGAATTCCGTCACAAAGAGCTACTTTTTGACGGCGAATACGATGATCACGCCGCAGTGCTCAAACTCAGCTCTGGTGCGGGCGGGACTGACGCCCAAGATTGGACGGAAATGCTCGAACGTATGTATCTGCGCTGGGCGGAGCGCCACGATATGCAAACAGAGCTCGTCGAACGTTCCGCGGGCGAAGAAGCTGGTCTCAAAAATGCAACTTACATCATCCGCGGCACCTACGCATACGGCAAATTGCGCTCCGAACACGGCGTTCATCGCCTCGTGCGCCTCAGTCCATTCAATTCTGACAATCTCCGCCAAACAAGTTTTGCGCTCGTCGAAGTGATGCCAGAAATCGACGCGCCCGACGAAGTCGTTGTCGACGAAAACGATCTCAAAATCGACGTCTATCGCAGCGGCGGGCATGGTGGGCAGAGCGTCAACACCACCGATTCGGCAGTGCGTATCACGCACATCCCAACGGGCACGGTCGTCGCGATCCAAAACGAACGCAGCCAGATTCAAAACCGCGAAACAGCGATGAAAATCCTCAAGAGTCGCCTCGCGCAAATGCAGCTCGAGCAGCATGCCGAAAAACTTTCCGACCTGCGAGCAGGCGAGTCGGCGAGCTGGGGTGCACAGATTCGCAACTACGTGCTCCATCCATATACGCTCGTCAAAGATACGCGTACCAAATACGAATCACGCGATGTCAGCGGCGTGCTCGACGGTGATATCGATGAATTTATCGATAGTTTTTTGAGCAATCAAAAAACAGACTAGCCGCCGCCCGAAACCATTAGGTTTTTAAGGTTCCATTCGGTATACTAAAAGGTGATAACACGTTAAGGAGATGAAATGAAACGAAGTTGGATTATTATCGGAAGCATTGCGGCAGTCGTCCTCTTGATCGGGGGGATTGTTGCGGCGAGCTACAACGGGCTCGTGGCACAACGCGAGAGTGTGACAAAAGCATTTAGCGATGTCAAAGTACAATATCAGCGACGCGCAGACCTTGTCGACAATCTTGTCAGCACCGTCAAAGGCTCGGCAAATTTTGAGCAAGAAACCCTGACAAAAGTCACCGAAGCGCGTGCAAACGTCGGCAAAATGACGATCAACGAAAATTCTTCTCAGGAGCAACTCCAGGCCTACGTCGATGCACAAAATCAAATGACTGGCTCGCTCAGTCGCCTCATCGCGGTAGCAGAGAATTACCCAGACCTCAAAACAACAGCAGCGTTCCAGGACTTAATGTCGCAGCTCGAAGGCACCGAAAATCGCGTCGCCGTCGCGCGCTCGGACTACAACGAAGTCGCACGTAGCTACAATACAAAAGTCCAGACATTCCCGACAAACATTCTCGCGGGCATGTTCGGTTTTGGCAAACAAGCATACTTCGAATCAACCGCCGGCACTGAAACTGCGCCAAAAGTAGATTTCAGCACAAACTAGTCGGAAAAAATGAGGCGAATTGGGCGAATCAGTATTATCAGCTCGCTTGCTGCGCTCATCGTAGCAAGCGCTGCTGCGTTGTCTGTATATGCGCTCGACACACCGCCGCGGCCGCCGCTCGATCGGCCTATCGTCGATCAGACGCAAACGCTAAGTGATGTAGAAATAACAACAATTAGTGACAAAATCAACGCCAGTCGCAAAGAAAAAGAGTATCAACTTGGGATTTTGATTATTCCAACACTTGCCGATGAATCGCTCGAGGGATTTTCGCTCAAAGTCGCACGCGCCTGGGGAATTGGCGAGAAAGACAAAGACAACGGCGTACTGCTCCTCGTCGCAAAAAACGACCGCAAACTTCGTATTGAAGTGGGCCGCGGACTCGAGGGGGACTTGACCGATGTCGAGGCGAATCGCATCATCCGAAATGTCATCACGCCACAATTCAAAAAAGGTGCGTATGCCGCAGGTGTGACGCAGGGTGTCGAGAGTATCGTCGCGCAGGTCGAGGGCAAAGCTGACCCGCACGCAAATGCCGCGGCTGATACAACATCGTCTGGATTTAGTTTCGAGTGGCTTTTGGCGATGGCATTTTTCGTGTTGCCATGGCTCGCTGCGATTTTTGGCCGCAGCAAAAGCTGGTGGGCAGGCGGCGTTGTCGGCGCTGTCGTCGGCGGTGTGATCGGGCTGATTTTTCAGTGGGCACTATGGTCGGTCATCGGTATTTTTGCGCTGACAGGTTTTGGACTACTATTTGATTTTCTCGTCTCGCGTGAATACACTCGCTCAAAAAAACACGGGGACGCCTCTTCATGGTGGGCAGGCGGCGGCTGGTGGGGCGGCTCCGGTGGGTTCGGCGGCGGCAGTGGCGGCGGAAGTTTTGGTGGTGGTGGCTTTTCGGGTGGCGGATCGAGCGGAAGCTGGTAGACATAAGAAGTATGTTGTAATATACTAGAACTAATGATTCTGTTAGATAGGGTAACCAAGTCATACGGCAAAGATAGCAAACCGGCGCTCAACCGGATTTCGTTGCACGTCGAGCCAAATGAATTTGTCATCATTGTGGGAACGTCTGGGGCGGGGAAATCAACCCTTCTCAAACTCCTCACGCGCGAAGAAAAACCAACAAGCGGCAAAATCGTCGTCGGCGGGATTGATTACGATACGTTGAAGGACAAGCACATCCCGCTTTTGCGCCGTAAAATCGGTGTGGTGTTTCAGGATTTCAAACTATTGCCGCAGCGTACAGTGTTTGAGAACGTTGCGTTTGCACTCGAGATCGCCGGTATGACCAATCGTGAAATCAAAAATACTGTGCCAAAAGTCATCGAACTCGTCGGGTTGACGGGCAAAGAAAAGAATTTTCCACACCAACTGTCTGGTGGTGAGCGGCAGCGTGTCGCGATCGCGCGTGCTGTCGTGCGCCAGCCAAAGATTCTCATCGCCGACGAGCCGACGGGGAACCTCGATCCGAAACACAGCTGGGATATCGTTCGCTTGCTCGAAAAGATCAACAAATATGGCACGACGGTGCTGCTCACGACGCACAACGTCGAGATTGTGAATCGCCTCAAACGCCGCGTGATTACCATCGAACATGGTAAAATCACCTCTGATCAAGCACAAGGGAGTTACCGCCAATGAGCCGTGACAAAAACACTAAAGCGTTTTCTCAGCAGAAGCGACATCGTCGCCAGTGGCTGACATTTGTGCGGATGCTGCGCTACGGCGCAAACAACTTCACGCGCAACGCGTGGCTGACGATTGCAGCGACAGCGGTGATGACGATTACGCTTTTGATCATCTTTTCGACAGTCGTGGCGCGTGATGTACTAATGAACTCTGTGGATGAAATTAGTCGCAAAGTTGACATGTCAATCTATCTGAGGACGGAAACGACAAGTGCACAGGCGGCACCGATTATTGCTTCGTTGAAGGATCTTTCGAATGTTCAGGATGCAAGCTTCACGAGCTCAGAACAGGCGCGTGAACGCAATGCAAAAGACAACAAAACCGATCAAGCGGTGCTTAATGCTATCAATCAAGCAACAAACAAGCTGCCGGCTACGATTCGCGTCAACCTTAAGAACATCAACGACACCTCACAGCTCGATAATTTCGTGAAAACAAACGCCGAACTCAAAAAGGTAATTGATCCAGAACGCGCACCGTCGTTTGCTGGCTCGCGGCGCACAGCTATCCAGAACCTCGCACGATGGACTGATTTTGCGCAGCGCGCCGGATTTGCAGCGAGCCTATTGTTTGTCTGTATTTCTGCACTGATCGTCTTTAATACAATTCGTATGGCGATATTCAACCGACGTGACGAGATCGAAATGATGAAACTCATCGGTGCTGACAAGAGTTTCATCCGCGGTCCATTTGT
Source organism: uncultured Candidatus Saccharibacteria bacterium (assembly GCA_964649505.1). Lineage (GTDB taxonomy): Bacteria > Patescibacteriota > Saccharimonadia > Saccharimonadales > Saccharimonadaceae > Saccharimonas. Next base: position 3,801 of record CAZYRC010000009.1, on the reverse strand, counting down.
CGTCGAGGCAATCGTGTATGGATTCATCGCGGCGCTTGTCGCAACACTCATCGGCCTGACTGTGCTGATCTTGTGGAGCCCGAACCTACAATCGTATGGCATTGTAATGCAACCTACTGTCGACTTTTTGACATCATACATTGGCTTTGTGCTGCTCGGCATGATCTTCCTCGGAGCACTAGTGGGGACGATCTCGTCGCTGCTCGCAACGCGTCGTTATCTGAAAATTTAAGCTACTTTATCCAGCAAAATCGTTGACAGCAGGATAGTGCTTATGCTAGAATCATAAGTAATGAAACTAATGTCCACCACAACAGTTTCTAAAGGGTTAGTCACGAAGTCTGCGCTCGTGGCGGCTGCTGTTGTGATGGGGCTCAGCGCCCCGCTCGGCATCGCCGAACTTGCATACGCTGATAAATGGGATGACCAGATGTCGGTGTTGAATGCGCAGATGAGTCAATATCAAGAGCAGGCAAATGCCCTGAATGCGCAAGCAAATACGCTTCAGGCACAGCTCGACCAAATCACTGCGCAAAAGAACGCAATTTTGGCGCAAATTGACATCAGTCAGAAACAGTACGATTCACTCCTCGCGCAGATTGCTGATACAAAACAAAAAATCGCAGACAACAAAGACGCACTCGGTCAGATCATTGCTGATATGTATGTTGATGACTCCATCAGTCCACTTGAAATGCTCGCAAGCAGCAATAATATCGGTGACTATGTCGACAAGCAAACGCAGCGTGAAGCGATTCAGGATAGCCTGAGCAAAAAGATCGACGAGATCAACGCGCTTCAGAAAAAACTCGAAAAGAAGCAGAAGGAGACGAAGGTTGTCCTCGACCAGCAGATGGACCAGAAAGCACAGCTCGCAGCAAAAGAAGCTGAACAGGCTGCGATTGTCACCAAGACCCGCAACGATGAGGCTGCATACCAACAGATGGCAAATGATGCGAAATCGCAGGCTGAAAATGCTGCTGCCCAACAGCGCGCGTACTACGATTCGCTGCAGCAGCAGAGTGGTGGGTCGTTCCGAAGCGGACGAATTGGTGGACTTTCAATCGTTTCATTTAGCGGAAACCGTGGGTGTAGTGGAGGCTACCCGTACTGTGCTGGTGCACTCGACTACGGCGTTGATGAGTGGAATCTCTTTAATCGTGAATGTGTCTCTTATGCTGCATGGCGCATCCAGTACGGCTATGGCAAATCTGTCGCTCGCTTCAAAGGTGACGGTATGGCATATGAATGGGAATGGAGTGCACGAAAAGGCAACGGTAGCAAAGCAGTGGCGGTCAGCGACCCAGCGCCTGGCGATGCTGTTGTCCTGCCAATCACCCCTGGACTTGCCCCTGTCGGGCACCTCATGGTGGTCGAAGGCGTCTCTGGAGACAATGTCTATGTGAGCCAGTATAACTTTGGTGGTACGGGTGAATACTCGACGATGACCATCAGTAAATCTGCATCAACTGTCACATATCTCCGCTTCTAAAGCTAGGAAAAACAGCGAAAAATTTATAGCGCACTCGCAAGAGTGCGCTATAATAGATAAAGCACAACTATTTTTCTAAAAGGAGGGGATTGTGGCGCACGCGACTCATCATGAGCCGACATCTGATCGAGAGGTTCGTTCGACGACGGTATCGAAAACGACATTTTTTGTGGGGATGGTGATCGTCGGGCTCGTGACGTTTGTCGCTGGGACGCGGAGCGATCAGCTCGCGGCAGGAGTATCGGCACTGTTTGGGACCAAGGTCAGTACCGATTCGATTGACACCGCAGTACTCCAAGATGCATACCGCAATCTTGTGGCAAATTATGATGGCACACTCGACAAAGCAGCGCTCGCTGACGGCGCGGCGCGCGGGATGATTGCGGCGGCGGGTGATCGCTATACGGTATTTATGGACAAGAAAGAAGCCCAGGAATTTTCAAACGACCTCTCTGGGCAAGTCTCGGGCGTGGGATGCGAGATCGGTGTACGGAGTGGCCAGCCGACAATTTTGCGTGTGCTGAGTGACTCGCCTGCCGAAAAAGCCGGATTGCAGGTCGGTGATGTCTTCGTCTCTGTAAACGGCGTGTCTGTCGACGGCAAAGACGCTGCCTCGGTCGCTGAAAAGGTCCGCGGCGATATCGGTACCTCTGTGAAACTCACGATGAAGCGCGGCGATGGCACCCAGAATTTCACGATCACCCGCGCACAAGTGAGCGATCCGAGCGTGCGCTGGTCGGTGCGGGATGGCATCGGTGAGATGATTATTTCGCGATTCGACGACCAGACCAGTGATCTCGCGCACAAAGCTGCGCAAGAATTCAAAGACAAAGGTGTCAAAGCGGTGATTCTCGACCTCCGCGACAATGGTGGCGGATATCTCGATGCGGCGGTCAATGTCGCGGGAATCTGGCTCGACAACAAACTCGTCGTCAGCGAAAAAACCGGTGACAAAACGACGGGCGAGGAAAAAACCTCTGGTGCAACTATCCTCAGCGGTATGAAAACGGTTGTTTTGGTAAATGGCGGCACGGCGAGCGCGAGCGAAATCCTCGCGGGGGCGCTCCAGGAACACGGTGCGGCGACACTAGTCGGCGAAAAAACATTTGGCAAAGGTTCGGTCCAAAAAGTACTCCAGCTCACCGATGGACGCGTGCTCAAAGTCACAATTGCAAAATGGTACACACCAAAAGGCAAAAACATCACAAAAGAGGGAATCACACCACAGACAGAGGTGAAAATGACCTCTGAAGACGTCAATACGGGTAAAGATCCACAAATCGACAAGGCGCGGGAACTCGCGGGATAGCGCTTGTGCTATACTAGGGAATAGGATAGGATAAAGATAATGGATACGACAAAAAAGAAAATTTTGCTCGTCGAGGACGATATCGCGCTTGCTGCGGTGTATCGTTCGCGGCTCGAGCTCGAAGGATTTGAAATCAATGAAGTTCATAATGGCGAGGACGCGCTTTCTGCTGCGGTTTCGTTCAAGCCTGATCTGATCTTGCTCGATGCGATGATGCCAAAAATCAGCGGATTCGATGTGCTCGATATTTTGCGCAACACACCAGAGACGACAAATATTCGGGTGATCATGCTCACCGCGCTGAGTCAGCCAAAGGATAAAGAGCGCGCTGAACAGCTCGGAGTCGATGATTATCTTGTGAAATCACAAGTCGTGATCGGCGATGTGATCGCACGCGTACGCCACCATCTCGGGCTCGACGACCAATCGTCACCAACCCAACAATAATCAAGTTCTCCTATAAAATAACCCCTTAGAGAAGGGGTTATTTTATAGGATGTCGGAAGATTATTCGACGCAAACTTGAGTGCGAGGGTGTGTACGACCGGTGAATGATCCCTTTTTGATTTTGTTGAAGCTGACGACGCCATCTTTTGCTGCATGGATCGTGAAGTTGCGGCTGATGTAGGTACCAGGGCCGGCGACTTTGGTGCTACCTGTTTGGCGCACGAGCACTTCACCTGCAGAGACTTTTTGGCCGCCAAAGCGCTTCACGCCGAGGCGCGCGCCGGCGTTGTTGTGGACGTTCTTGCTTGAACCACCTGCTTTAACGTGTGACATATGACTCCTTAAACACTAATATAATCAATCTTTTCCATTGTACACTTTCTCAGAGGTTTCGTCAAGACTTTGTGAGAAGGAGGATTTCGCGCGCGACCACTTGGGTTTCACGGTAGTAGAGGAGTTGTCCACTGCGGACGTGCATCAGCTCAGTGCGGGTGTAGCCGAGGCGGGAGAGATTGTCTATCAGGGGCAGGTGCGTGATATTTCCACTGCTATC
>CAZYRC010000008.1:0-22289 GCA_964649505.1 uncultured Candidatus Saccharibacteria bacterium | reverse complement strand
GTACCGCTTCTTTCACAATGATAGGAGGAAACCGTTGAAACGGAGGATCATCGCGGGTCTATTGGCCGTGATTTTTGCGATCGCGGCGATCGTCGTGTTGTGTAGTAGTGGAGAGCCAGATAGCTCGCCGCCGCCCATGTTGCCACCGATCACGGTGACAGCATCACCGACATCGTCGGCCGCACCAACGGCGACGAAATCGGCCAAACCGACTACCACGTCGTCGGTCGTGATGGTCGACCCAGTGGGTGAGCCGATTCAAGTGGAGGTGGTCGCCCGTAGCGGCAAGCTCCTCGTCAGTGCTCCGCTCAGCGCCAGCACGCCCCGCGCAGATGAGGAGTTCGTTCCGCCTCGGGGCGAGGCGAACTGGTGGGCTGCCCCTGGGTGGCCTCGTCCAGGCGTGAAGTCAGCGTATCGTTCGGTGATCGCTGGGCACGTCAGCGCGTATGGCGAGCCCGACGTGTTTCACGGGCTGCTCGAGGCGCGTGAGGGGGATACTGTCCGTGTTCTGTACGACAGCGATACGGTCGTGACCTTTGTCGTCGACAAGGCTAACATCGACGTCGGGAAGCTAAGCGTCGTCCAGGATCCTCGGTTCGACTGGGTCTGGGAATCGCCGAAGGGGACACCGTCTCGGGTGGTGTCGCTCTTCACCTGCAACCCGGATGCCCCCCACGTAAAGGGGTCCTCGACCCGAAACATCGTCGTTCAGGCGACGCGGATATCGTGAAAGCAAAACGGCTCTTCCCTGGAGAGATACTCTCTGGGGAAGGGCCGTGTTTTATTTGGATACATTGAATCGAAATTCGACGACGTCATCGGGCTGCATGACGTAGTCTTTTCCCTCGGTGCGGATTTTGCCGGTGGCACGCGCAGCGGCTTCTGAGCCGGCGGCGATGAGTTCATGGTAGTTCACGATCTGGGCGGCGATGAAGCCACGCTCGAAGTCGGTGTGGATGACGCCCGCTGCTTGTGGCGCGGTCCAGCCTTTGTGGATCGTCCAGGCGCGGACTTCTTTGGGACCGGCAGTGAGATAGCTTTGCAAGCCGAGGATGTCGTAGGCGGCGTGGATCATCTGGGTCAGTCCAGGCTCGGGGATGTCGTAGCTTTCGAGAAGCTCGAGCGCGTCGCTCGGGTTGAGGCCTTTGAGCTCGTCCTCGAGTTTGGCGCAGATAAAGAGCGCGTGGGACTGCTGGGCGAGTGCACGCAGGGGTTGTTTTTTGGCCTCATTTACGAGGGTCTCCTCATTCACATTGAAGACGTAGATGACAGGTTTTGCGGTGAGGAGGTGAAGGTCGGCGATGTATTCCTGAACAACTTTTTTACTCAGATTGACAGGGGTGCCGGCTTGCAATTCTTCTTTGAGGGCGAGGAGATTTTCGTAGATCAGCTTGGCCTTCGGATCGGCTTTGGCTTCTTTTTGGACGCGGACGAGACGAGCATCGATCGTTTGAAGGTCGGCGAGGATTAGCTCGGTATTGATTGTTTCGATATCGCGCTGAGGATTGACGTCGTTTTCGACATGGACGATATCGCCACTTTCAAATGCGCGCACGATATGAACGATCGCGTCGCACTGACGGATATTCGCGAGGAATTTGTTGCCGAGGCCTTCGCCCTGTGAGGCGCCGGCGACGAGTCCAGCGATGTCGACGAAGGTGACGGTTGCTGGGATGACTTTTTCGGCGTTGTACATGCGCGCCAGGACATCGAGCCGTTCGTCAGGAACAGGAACGACGCCAGTATTTGGCTCGATCGTCGCGAACGGATAATTTGCGGCGAGAATATCGTTGTGGGTGAGTGCATTAAAAAGTGTCGATTTCCCGACATTTGGCAGCCCAACAATTCCGATACTCAGTGACATATACAACCTTTCGTTTACTCTCCCAGTGTAGCACGAAGTGGGTGTTTTTGTCGGAGGACGGGCGTGATATAATGATCATGGTTATGGCTATAAAACGAAAAACTATCGCTATCTTCACGCTCGTCGTGTCCGGAATGGTCGGGCTGTGTCAGGTGCCAGTGGCGGAGGCGGCGTATAGTTCGAACTGGACGTATGGACCAGTCGACTCGAGTGCTACCCAAAACAAAAAACTTTATTATGTTGTTGTTAACACTTCGTATACTGTCAATGCGAGGCAAGTGCTGGTACCGGTGTATTCTAAAACCGCGGGAAGTGTTGAGGTCGTTATCGGTAACATCACCCCGGGAAATAACAACGCGCGAAGTGCGACATTTCGCCAGCAAGGACAGCCATCACCTTCACAATGTACAAATATTCGAAGCGGCGAGTGCCGGTTCAGGGTGAATACTACTCCTGATGCAAACACAGGGCTCTACCGAGCGGTGGTTCAAGCGGATTACAATTCTCGACCAGGCGACTCGACAAGTGATGACGCTGCATTCATTGCGTTTCGCGTTATCGTACAGGGAGCTGGACAGTATGTTGGTGGTGGGGCAAACTTCAATTATGCCACACAGATGCTGTGGCCGTATGACACGGGGGATGGTGGTGATTACACGATCAATCTCGCGACGCCGTGTAATGTCACAACGGCGAGTCCGGTCCGTTGGATGTATTTCTACGACCTCGACAGCCAATTGAGCGCGAACAGCAATAAAGATATCCGCGTTGAGGTGAAGCGCTACCCGCAGGGGACATATGTCCCAGTGCAGGTGATGCGTGATGCTACGCGAAGTGGAGCTATCACCCCAGTTCAAGGTCCATTTAGTCTCGGAAAACAAGGCAACAACGCCGAGACGCGCGTCGGGATGGTGTTTGAGCCAGATCAGAAGTACACGATTCGCTTCTCGACACTAAACGGCGTCAACACGATGGTGTACAAACTGCCATATGATACGATCAACTTCAACGTTAGCTGCAATCAATTCCAAATGTCACCGACGACTAATTCGTCGCAAGATCTGATCAACGCTGGCGATACCGCAGAATTCTCACATTCGGTCACGGTCACCGGCAGCCAGGTGCGCGGCAATACAAAATTCCACTCCTGGGCATTCGTCGTACCAGCAAATGAAGCGGCGTCATTTAACCGTTCGGCGAAGGCAGAGTCAGACAACGATGCCTGCAGCGTCCTCTATGGCAACAACAAACAATGTCAGCGTACCGACGGCGGGGGCGACCCGACCAACAATATCAACTGGACCGGTGGCGCGACGAGAAACCTAACTAGCCCTGGTGGCGGGACGGCATTTAATATCGATACCTCTGGCCTTTCGCTCTCGGGCGGTGAGCTGGTGTGTTCGTACGTCGCGATCGAGCGGCCATACACCTCTATCGCGCGCTCTGGCAAAGATCCAAATACCTTGCCGCGCTGGAAATTTTCCGCACCGCGATGTGTGAAAGTTGGTATGCGTCCATCGGTACAAATCTGGGGCAATGATTTGCGGACTGGGTCGACATTCTCTGGTGTCGGCAATCAAACGACTGGTGTGACCGGCGTTGTCTCGCAAAAATCAGGCAGCTGGGGCGAATATTCGATTCTTTCACCTGGCGCAGTCGACCGTTTTGCATCAGAATCGGGCGCGGCAAATGGTAGCACCGGCGCGCAATCGGCATGGAGTGGGCTGACGTTTGCGAATAATATCAGCTCGACTGGGTGCGCGACGTTATTTGGCTGCTTCGCGGGGGCATCGGCGATGGGGAAGATCCCTGAAGTCGAAAAATTCTTCACCGGCGGCAACGGCAGCTCGGTGTACTATGACAGGGGCAATCAATCGTTCAGCACGTCACAAATCCCGAGTTTTGTCCCGGGTACCAACCTCGGCAATCTCACACGCTCAATCGTCGTCAAAACGACCGGCAATGTCACCGTCGATGGAAACATATCCTACAACAATGGCTCTATGGAGAGCGCAGGGGAGATTCCGCAGCTCGTGATCATCGCAAATAACATCACGATTGTAAGCAATGTAACCAATGTCGACGCATGGCTCATCGCAAAAAATGACCTCGCAACCTGCGATGTAAATTCCAGCAATGGCTCATTTGTGAACACCTGCCGTAACGGTCTGCGTATCAACGGCCCAGTGATGGCGTCGCGTACGATCATGCGCCGCACGACGTTCAACACCAGCGACCCGAAGCAAGCCGCCGAAACCGTTAACCTCAGGGGTGACGCATACATCTGGGCAAATCAGCTTGCACGCAGCGCCGGGAAATGGCAGACGGTCTACACGACGGAGCTGCCACCACGGTACTAAACGATGAAAAGGGCTTGCAAATAATCATCATGCTTATGTATACTAGGAGATAGTATGAATATTTTAAAAGGGATGGGCGACTTTTTTGCACTGGATATCGGCACCAACGCGATCCGGGTAGTTCAGCTCAAAAAATCAGGAAACGGGTGGTCGCTTGATCACTATGGCTACGCGCCGATCGACAGCAAATTGACGAGTGGCGACTCCGAAGAAGCGCGCCGTCGAGTGGGTGAAGTCATCATGACTGCGGTCGGACAGAGCGGTATCAAAGCAAAAAATGTCGTGATTGGTTTGCCATCGAGCAAAACATTCACTACGGTGATCGATGTGCCGATGGCCTCGGAAGCCGAGCTCAAAGCCACCATGAAATACCAAATCGATCAGTATATCCCGATGTCCGTCGAAGATGCAAAAGTCGACTGGGCACTCCTCGGTAGCTCGCTGCGTGCGCAGAACCAACAAGAAGTCCTGCTCTCGAGCGTCGCCAAAGAATACAGTGAAGAACGCCTCGAGCTTGTCGAAGGACTTGGGTTCAATGTCATTGCCGCCGAGCCAGATCCAATCGCGATGGTGCGCGCGCTAAGCGTTCCTGGTGCGCCAGGGGCGATCATGCAGCTCGATATGGGCGAGACCTCGACCGATATTGCGATCGTCTACGGCGATTCACCGCGCCTGATCAGGACGATCCCGACCGGTATCAATTCACTGGTGAAAGCAACCGTTTCAAACCTCAACGTCCAAGAAGACCAAGCGCGTCAATTCATCCTGAAATTTGGCCTCGCAGCAGATCGCCTCGACGGACAGGTGCTTCGTGCGCTCGAGACGACACTCGATAGCTTCTCCGCCGAAGTCACTAAATCGATCAAATTCTTTGAAACACGTTACCCAAGCGTTGCCGTGAGCGGTGCGCAGGTTGCCGGCTTTGGGGCGGCGATTCCGCAATTTGCCGAGTATCTCGGAGGCAAGATTGGCAAATCCGTCACCGCAGTCAACCCATGGCAGGGAATCTCGATGTCCGAAAACGACCAAAAACAGCTCAGCCCTGTGGCGACTGAGTTTGCGACGGTGATCGGCCTCGCAAAAAGGAGCGTAGAGTCATGATTCAAATCAACCTCGTACCTGATGTCAAACAAGAAATGCTTCGCGCGCAGCGCATGCGTAATTTCACGATTTCGATGGCGATTGTCGTGGGGCTCGTTGCGGCCGGTGTGGTCGTGATCCTCGGTCTCGTCTACGGCGCGCAAGTTGCGGTCGAAAAAATCACCGAATCATCGATCGATGGCGAGTACAAAAAACTCAAAGACACAAAGGACATCAACCAAGCATTGACGATCCAAAACCAGCTCAATTCGATTTCCTCGATTTCTGACAAAAAGAGCATGAGTTCGCGTTTGCTTGATGTCATCGCGGCGATCAACCCGCCAGCACCAAACGACGTCAAACTCTCAAATGTCACCGTCGATCCAAAAGAGCGCAAAATCACGCTCGAAGGCTCGGCAGCAGGTGGTTACACCGCGACTGATATTTTCCGCAAAACGATCCTGAATACAAAAATCAGCTTCACGCGTGGCGGCACCACTGACGAAGAAACCGTTCCGCTGACAGAGGAAGCGACACTCCAAGACACGAGCTTCGGCGAGGATGTCACGGGCCAAAAAGTCGTGCGCTTCACCATGGTGTTTACGTACCCAGACGGCATGCTCGACAATACATTGGCGCACGTTCGGATTACGACCCCTGTTGCGCAGATCGACGTGACCGACTCAAAGACACGTGTTCCAGACAGTATGTTTAGCACGAAAGCGTCTGATTCGAAAGGAGATTCATAATGGCAGGTCAGGTAGTAAGTTCAAAACGACGCGCTATTGCTGACTCAGGTCGACAGATGTTCATCTGGGTGGCAGCGATGTCGGCCGTGGTCGGCGTATGCATCGTGCTCGCGATTTTTCTCTCGCAGCAGATTGCTTTCAAAGCAAAAGTTGTCGGCAAGATGACCGAAACTGCAAATACACTCCGTGAGAATAACCGCGTGGCAAACGAGTTGATCCAGAATGTCGTCGTGAAAGAGACGAACACCGCACTCAACACTGTCAAAGCTAGTCCAGACGAAAAAGCCCTGCAGGTCGTGCTCGACGCGCTGCCAGCAGATCGTAACGCGCTGTCACTAGGTGCATCGCTGCAGCAGAGCTTGCTTTCAGGGGTGGATGGGCTGACGATTGATTCAATTGTTGTTGACAACGCGGCAGTTGCGGGCGACACAACGGATTCGGCAGAGTCAAACACCATTCCGATTCAGATCCAGGTGTCTGCCGACAATGTCAGCACGATCAAAGACATGTTGGTCAAATTCGAGCGTTCTATCCGTGTGATCGACATTGACAATTTCGTCCTCGAAAAAGGAGACACGCGCTACCAGGCAACGATCCAGGCGCACGCCTACTACCAGCCAGCAAAAGAAGTCACACTGACTGAAACAACCATAAAACCAGGGAGTGGCAAATGAAAAAAGCAGATATCGCAATGATCGTACTGATCGCGAGTGTTTCCGTAATGGCGTCGTTTGCGATTGCAAATCAGATCACATTTCTCAAACCGCCAGAAAAAGGCCAGCAGGTGAAAGTGGCAGAAAAAATCACGACTGACGTTGCTGATCCTGATCCAAAAGTGTTTAATTCCGAAGCGATCAACCCAACAATCCAGACCGTCGTTGGCGGTGGATCGACTACGCCACAGTAGGAGTACATCACCGTGGCGTTGATGACCGATGAAATTCAGAAAAAACTGATCACCCTCCTCCAAGAGGAGGGTTTGGTCAGTGCTGATGCCATCAAAGCTGCCGAGGAAAAATCCACGACCGAGGGCAAACCCTTGCTTTCGATGCTGACAAGCGACGGTGTCATCGACAACGAATTGCTCACGCACGGCATCGCGCAGGTTTCGGGCGTGCCGTATGTGAACCTCACAAATACAATCGTCGATCAATCGATTTTGGCACTGCTGCCATCTGATATCGCTGAACGTTTCATGGCGGTACCACTCGCCGAGGTCCAAAATCGCCTCGCTGTTGCAATGATCGACGCAAACAACGTCCAGGCGGTCGACTACCTCGCAAATCGTATCCAGCGTCCGCTCAAGGTCTTCATGGCGTCTGAGGCCGGCGTGCGTCACGTCCTTGATCAGTACAAAACTGACCTGTCGAGCGTCGATGTTGCGGCAAAAGCTTCTCAAGAAGACGTCAAAACAGAGAGCGGCAATATCAAAACGATCGTCCAAGATTCGCCAATCAGCCGTGCATTGAGCACGATCCTCGAATATGCAGTGAAGGCTCGTGCCAGCGACATTCACGTCGAACCACTCGAAAAAGCCCTCAAAATCCGTTGCCGCATCGACGGCGTACTTCGTGAAGTCATGCAGCTGCCAAAAAGCATCGAGCCAGCTCTCGTGAGCCGCATCAAAATCCTCTCGAACCTCAAAATCGACGAGCACCGCGTGCCGCAGGACGGTCAATTTGCCGTGAAAGTAGGCGACAAAGAAGTCGACCTTCGTATTGCGATCAGCCCTGTTGTCTGGGGTGAACAGGTGGTGATTCGTTTGCTCGACAAAACCGGAAATACATTCGATCTCGCACAAATGGGCTACGCTGGGCGTGCGCTGCGCGCGATTGAAAAAGGCATCAAACGGCCAAACGGCATGGTGCTTACCAGTGGTCCGACTGGTAGCGGTAAATCTACGAGCCTCTACGCCCTGATCAAAGAAATCAAAGATGACACAGTTAATATTGTGACGCTTGAAGACCCAGTTGAGTACAAAATGGATGGCGTCAACCAGATTCAGGTCAACGCCGATGTCGGGCTGACATTTGCAAATGGCCTGCGCTCGATTCTTCGCCAAGACCCAGATATCGTGATGGTGGGAGAGATGCGTGACAGCGAGACCGCCAACCTCGGCGTCCAGGCGGCTCTGACCGGGCACCTCGTCTTTAGTACGCTTCATACCAATTCAGCCGCCGGTGTGTTGCCACGTCTTCTCGACATGGGGATTGAACCATTTTTGATCGCAAGTACGGTCAATACAATCATCGGACAGCGTCTCGTGCGACGTGTCGGCCCAAAACGCGATGCCTACTGGTCCAATCCTGTTGAAACAAAGAGCATCATCGACACGGTCGGGCATCTGCTACCGAAAACAAAAGCCGATGTTGCCCGTGTTTCGGCAGATCTTGGCTACAAAGACTTGCCACTTGCAGGGCAAACCGCTTATACTTTAGTTAAGGGCCGTGATACGCCAGCTTCGCCACGGGGCTATAGCGGACGAGCCGGTCTCTATGAAGTGATGGATGTTAGCGAAGAAATCCAAGCACTGATCGTGTCGCGAGCGACCACGACAGAGATTCAACACAAGGCAATAGAGCAGGGAATGATTACGATGCGTCAGGATGGCTACCTGAAAGCACTCGAAGGCATCACCACGCTCGAAGAAGTAAACCGGGTCACATCAGATACGGCATAAAAAAGGGGAAGGCATGGAACCACAAGAACTCAGAATCGAAGTACTACTAGAAGAAGTCGTCAAAAAGCGCGCAAGCGACCTCCACTTGCAGGTGGGGCTGCCGCCAATGCTACGTGTTGACGGGACACTATCTCCAGTCATGGGCTTCAATCCTCTTGACGAACAACAGGTCGAAATGCTGGTGTTTGCGATCCTCGACCAGGATCAGCAGCAAATCCTCCTCAAAGACAAAGAGTTCGACTTTAGCTTCGCCTTCGGAACGCTCGGCCGTTTCCGTGTCAACGCCTTTCACGAGCGAGGCAATCTCGCTGCCGCACTTCGCCTGATTCCTAATGAAATCAAATCCGTGACTGAGCTCGGTATGCCTCCGGTGGTGATGACCTTTGCCGATTATCCACGCGGTCTCGTGCTGGTGACGGGCCCGACTGGAAGTGGTAAATCTACCACGCTGGCGGCGCTTGTCGATAAAATCAACACCGAAAAAGCCCAGCACATCATCACGATCGAAGATCCGATCGAGTTTACCCACAAATCGAAAAAATCCGTCGTCGTGCAACGCGAAGTTCACTATGACACCTATTCATTCTCAGCCGCACTGCGTTCGAGCTTGCGCCAGGACCCAGATGTTGTGCTCATCGGTGAGATGCGCGACCTTGAGACGATCAGTGCAGCGATCACCATTGCCGAGACCGGACACTTGGTCTTTGCGACGCTTCACACCAACTCTGCCGCGCAGTCGATCGACCGTATGATCGACGTGTTCCCGCCACACCAGCAGCCGCAGATTCGCGCACAGCTTGCAAATATCCTTATGGCGATCTGTAGCCAGCGCCTCGTGCCAGCGATTGGTGGCGGCCGCGTGGTTGCCGCAGAGATTTTGATCGCAAACCCAGCCGTACGCAACGTCATCCGTGAAGGCAAGAGCCACCAGCTCGACGCAATCATCCAGACTGGCGCCGACCAAGGTATGCAGACGATGGACCGCACGCTTGTGAGTCTCGTGCAGTCGGGAACGATTACCTACGATAGTGCGCGCGAGTTTGCTGTCGATCTGACCGAATTTGAAAGGTTGATGAGAGGGTAGCGCGTGAAAAAGTTTAATTACGAGGCCAAAGACAAGGCCAACAACGAGATCGTCAAATCGATCGTCCAGGCGGACAGCGAGACGTCGGCAGCGAAGGTGCTGATCGAACAGGGTCTCATGCCGCTCAATATCAAAGAGGTCAACGAAGACAACGGCTTTTTTGCACGGCTCACCAATCGCATCACGAGCAAAGACAAAATCGTGTTTTTGCGCCAACTTTCGACCTTGATTGGTGCCGGACTGCCGCTTGCACAGAGTTTGCACACCGTGCTCGAACAGACGCCAAACAAGAAAATGCAAGGTGTCGTCGAGGAAATCATCGCTGATGTCGAGGGCGGTCATACGCTTTCTGACGCATTCGGCAAACACCCAGAAGTATTCGACAAAGTCGTGCTCGCGCTCGTCGCGGCGGGTGAGGCATCAGGTACGCTCGACGAAGCACTGAAGCGTGTCGCAACCCAGAAAGAAAAAGACGCCGCGATGCTCAGCAAAGTTCGCGGGGCGATGATTTACCCAGCGATCGTGCTGTTTGTGATTATCGCGGTGATGCTTTTCATGCTTTTCACCGTGGTGCCACAGGTGGAAAAACTCTACAAAGATATGAACAAAGTCTTGCCAACGTTGACGCAGATTATGATCACCGTGGCGAATTTCCTGATCAATTATTGGTACATCGTGCTGATCGTACTCTTCATCGCGGGATATTTTCTGCGACAGTACATTCGTACGAGCGCCGGGCGTAAAACATTTGACACGATCAAACTCAACCTGCCGCTTTTCAAAGGCATGTTCCGTCGACTTTACATGGCGCGCTTCACGCGTACTGGACAAACGTTGCTTTCGACGGGTGTCGCGATGCTCGATATGATGCGTATCAGTAGTGAAAGCGTCAACAACGTTGTGATCAGCGAAGAAATTGACCGCGCAAGCGAAAAAGTCAAAGGTGGTAAGGCGCTTTCTGTCGCCCTGAAGAGCGAGGAATACATCCTCCCGATGGTGCCGCAGATGATCAAAATCGGTGAACAATCAGGAAAAATCGACGAAATGCTCGGCAAAACCGCGCAGGTCTACGAAGACGAGCTCGACGAAGAAATCCGCACAATTTCAACCGCGATCGAACCAGTACTCATGGTCGTGATGGCGATATTTGCCGGTGGTATGGTCGCAGCGATTTTGTTCCCGATCTACAATCTCGTGGGAGGAATTCAATAAAAATATAGACATCTCCCGCATGGTGCGGTATGATAGACACAAGCAAGTTAGCTCTAAGAAGAGAATAGGGAAGGTGGAATTCACAAATGAGCAGACAAGAACTTAAGCAAAAAGGGTTTACGATTATCGAGGTGGTGCTCGTGCTCGCAATCGCGGCATTGATCTTCCTCATGGTCTTCATCGCGTTTCCAGCGCTCCAGCGCAACCAACGCGACACAGCACGCAAACAAGAGCTCTCAAAAGTCATCTCAGCGGTGACCTCATATCAGTCAGCAAAACGTGGTGCGAGCCCAGTTGCCTCAAAAGCGAGTGAATTTGCTGGCTTCCTCGATGCAACCGTCGATGGCAGTGGTAACATCGTTCTCACAACGACAACCCTGAAATACATCGCAAAACAAACGAGCGGTACCGGTGGTGCGACCCCTGACACAATCGTTCTTGCGCCACAAACAGGATGCAACCAAACGGGTGACGGCTTCGCTGCTCCAAAATCATCACGCCAGATGGCTGCGATGACACAGATGGAAAACGGCGACGCATACGTCTGCCAAGCAAGCTAATCCTCGCGAAAGACAATCACAACAACCCCCTCTCACTTGAGGGGGTTGTTTATTTGCAGAGAGAGTTGGTATGATAGAGCAATGGATATTCTGCTTATCGTTATGTTGGCGGTCCTTGGCGCGCTGCTCGGGAGTTTCGCCTGTGCTCAGGTATGGCGACTGCGTGCGCGACAGCTTGTCGTCGACAAACGAGACGGCGAACCGGTCGACCGCAAAGAGCTCGCGACGTTGAAGCCGCTTCTCAAGCCTGCGATGCAAGATCGTTCGGAATGCCTGCACTGTCATCATCCACTTGCGTGGTACGATCTGATCCCTGTGGCGAGCTGGCTAACGCTGCGCGGACGATGCCGCTATTGTCGGGCGCCGATTGGCGGTGCGGAGATTGCAGCGGAGATCGGGCTTGCTGCGACATTTGTGCTATCGTATCTGTTTTGGCCAGTGCCACTTCTTTCGACTGGTGCGATGATCGCATTTTCGCTGTGGCTCGTTGGCTGCGTTGTGATGACGATTTTGCTCATCTACGATATGAAATGGGCATTGTTGCCGTTCGCGCTCAATATCGCACTCATTGTCATCGCTGTTGCGTTTCGTGTGTGCATGGCGCTGAGCACGGGAGAGTTTGCACTGGGGTCGCTGGTCCTTGGTTTGGTATTGCTCGCCGGGCTGTATCTCCTCTTTTCGATGTTTGGCTGGGCAGGGATGGGCGATGGCATTCTCGGCGTGAGTCTCGCGCTGTTTGTCGGAACGTGGGAGCAGGCATTTCTCGTGCTATTTCTCGCAAATCTTCTCGGCTGTCTCATGCTGATTCCTCTGATGCTACGCAAACAGCTCCATCGCCAGGCGCGCATCCCCTTTGGTCCATTCATGATCATCGCGGCAGTAATCGTGATGCTCTGGGGCAATGATATCGTGACGGCGGCACTTTTGTTAAGTAGTAACGTTTTCAACTCGCTTATGCTATAATTTTTATAGATATGAACACGCGTCGACAAGGGTTTACCATTATCGAGACCGTTCTTGTGTTAGCAATTACGGGCTTGTTGTTGGCGGTGATTTTGGCAACGATTGGCAATTCTCTCAATCAGCAACGCTATACCGACTCTGTCAACCAGACGCTTGATCATTTTCGCGGCCTTTATACCGATACCTCGAGTACGCAAAATGACCGCACTGCAGCGCAGGCATGTTCTGCTTCCGGACTCAGCACGGTAAGCGCTGGTGGTGCGGGTAGCACCTCGCGTGGCGCAAGTGACTGTTTGCTTGTAGGCAATGTGATGCGTAGCGCAGACGGCGTGACACTTCGCTCGTACCAGGTTGTGGCACTGCATGACCCGACGGACGATACGGGTATCGCAAAAAAATCCGACGTACAGATCCTCACGAGCGCGCAGCTTCGTCAGGGTCAACAGACCGAGACTTACGAGGTAGAGTGGGGTGGTACGCTGCTTCGTCCTGGGGCGAGCCCCTCGACTCCCGCATCATTCTCGATTCTCGTGGTACGCACGCCGGTCACTGGTGTTGTGCGGACGTTTACGAGTGATTCTGATCAGACCCCTGTGACGAGCCTGATCAATCAAGCGTCCGCTGAGCGCCGCCTCTGTATCGACCAGACTGCGACCTATGGCTTCTCGATTCGTCCGATGGGTGTTTCGATTGCAAAAGATGCGACGAACTCATCGGGTGTACAAGTGATTACATCGGGGGATTGCTAGATGCGACGACGAGAGCAGGGAGATACAATCATCGAAGTCGTGGTGGCCTTTGCGATTTTTTCGGCCGTCGCACTGGCGACAATGATGATCATCAACAATGGTGTTGCGATCACACAGCGAAATCTCGAAATCACGCTTGTCCGTGAGCAGGTTGATGCACAGGCCGAGCTGCTTCGCTACATCAAAGAGACAAACAATCCTATCTGGCAAACACTTATTTCGCCTGGTCGGCTGACGGCATCGCCAGTTTCGCTCAGCGACAGTTGCCGGGACGCGCTTTCATCGGGCGGCTACTATGTCAAACCTGCGATTTCGAGCAATCTCACGACGACGCCAACGACATTCACCCTGTCGAACTTCTTTGCTAAGCCCGCAACCTACGCCAAAATCGATTACTCGACTGGTGCGACACAATCTCAGGGAATCTGGATTCAGGGGACTCGTGCCCAGCAAAAAAGCGGTGCGCCCGCAGCATATGATTTCTATATCCATGCTTGCTGGGATAGCGTCGGGGTAAGCGTTCCGATGACGGCGGGAACGATTGTGAGGATTTATGAGTAAAAAACAAAACGGCTATACTATTGTTGAGCTGACGATTGCGATCGCATTTTTGTCGGTGCTGATGATTGCGATTCTCGTTTTGACACTGTCTGCGGGTAAATTGTATGTCAAAGGCGACACCAACAAAACGATCAACCAATCAAGCCGCGATTTTTCGGATATTGTACGTCGTGATTTCTTGAGCGCAAGTGCCGATACGATCAGCCCAGTCATTACTGTCAGTGGGGGTACGGGGCTCGAGAGCGGCCGTATTTGCCTGGGCACAGTGACGTATCTCTGGAATAATGCCGCACTTTTGAATTCGACAACGGGCGCCGCAAATGCCGCGAGAGTCAAAATAGATGGCTCCGCGACCCCTGCAAAATTCGTCAGGATCGTCAATCCGCAGGCGTCATATTGTGACAAAGGAACCAATGGTCTTTATCCGATGACTATCGCATCGACCGAAGCGGCGCGCGAACAATTTAGCGGTACGAGCCGGGACTACGCACTCTATAGTATGACGATTCGCAAAATTGCCGAAAGTGGCGAAAAAGCGATGTACCAGATCAAATACACTCTCGGCACCAACGAAGCCGGCACGACGCAAAATTCCAGCGAAGGCTATGTTCAGTGTAAGCCTGACACAAGTGAAACTGCCAACTTTGACTACTGTTCAGTCAGCGACTTTGATTTGCTCGTACGAGTAGGAGGAACGAAATGATCACGAACCAACCACGTGGGCGCAAACATGAGTACGGCGCAACAGCACTGCTCGTCGTGACGTTTAGCATCTTGATTTTGACGACGATTTCGATTGGATTTATGCGGCTGGTTGTCCAAGACCAAAACCGTACCAACAACGACGAGCTCTCGCGAGGAGCCTACGACGCCGCGCTCGCCGGGGTAGAAGACGGCAAACGCGTACTCCAAGCATGTCTCCAGGGCGGCTCGGCGTCGAGCGCCTGCCAGGCGATCATCAGCAAACAGTGCAATACCATCCACCGCTCAAAAGTGCTCAGTACCAGTGACTCAGACAGCAACCAATCCGAGGTCTTGATCCAAAACAATTCGGGCATTTCGGGCGGGTTCGACCAGGCATATACTTGTGTCAAAATTGATCGCGAAACCGCAGATTACCAGGGGTCACTCGCGATCAATCAATCGTCAATTATCCCGCTCGATACGACTGGTCCGTTTTCGCAAATTACCGTCAGTTGGTTTGATCGCGTCAAAAACGCGACCGCTCCGCTCGATATTCCGACCCCAGTCGCGGGGAATATGGCATTACCACAAGCCAACAAATGGTCGGCGGCTGGAAAAGTACGCCCACCGATTTTGCGTGTGCAGCTCATGCAATTCAGTGCGAGTGGATTTAAACTTGGTGATTTCGACGAAAATGGCGGGGGAAGCACACTCTTTCTCTATCCATCATCGGTCGGGCTGACTGCTCACCAGTTTGCCGTCGATGCACGCAGAAGCCCGAGCAATAACCTCCTTCAGACGGTTCGTTGTGGGGGTAGCGCCGCCTATGTCTGTAGCACGACGCTGAGCGTCCAAAATCCCGTGAATGGGGACGCCAATTCGCGCCAAGCGTATCTGCGCGTGACAGCCCTCTATGGTGAGACGGATTTTGCACTGTCGTTCCCTCAAGGAGTCAAACTCAACGGCGTGCAGCCAGCAATCGATTCGACCGGTCGCGCATCGAACGTGTTTCGTCGTGTCCGTGCGCGCGTCCAGCTCCAAACCCCACTCGAATCACAACTCTATCCACGAGCAACAGTCGACACGACGCAGGATTTTTGTAAAGATTTCGGTATTTCCGGGAGCGAATTCATCGACGGCAACTGTCCTGTCACTCCGTAGTTTTACAACGCAGTGTCGGTATGAAATCGATCGTACACCTCTTTGAGGTGCGCATCAGTCACATGGGTATAAACCTGAGTCGTGCTGATATCGCTGTGCCCGAGCATGCCTTGCACGCTGCGGATATCGGCACCGTTCATCAGAAGGTCCGTCGCAAAACTATGACGCATCGTATGTGGGCTGACGTGCTTGGTAATCCCAGCGAGTTTCGCATACTTGCTAATCATTCGCTGGATACTACGCGGTGAAAGTCGTCGGAAATTTCCTGATGTATCGCTCGTGTTGTTGCGGCTATAATTGAGAAAAAGTGGCACAAGTGAATCGGTCCGCGCTGCGAGATACGTTTCGATCATCTCTGCCGCGTGCTGACTAATGAAAATCGGGCGATCCTTCTGTCCTTTTCCGCGCACCATAAATTCCCGGCGTTTGGTATTGATATGGTCACGGTCAAGCCCGACAAGCTCAGACACACGCAGTCCGCTCGAAAAAAGCAATTCTAAAATCGCCCGATCGCGCAAATGCGCCGGATTTTCGTCATCTGGCACGGCATCAATCATTCGCTCTACCTCCTCGTAGTGGAGAAATGTCACTTGTTTGCGGTGCGTTTTTGGTAGTTCAATATTGTGTGGCGCGAGGCTTTTGATATCGCGCTTCGAGAGGTAGTACAGAAATCCCCGCAGCGCAATCAGATGGTAACTCTGAGTGAGTGTGGTGAGCGTATCTCCACGCTCCGTTTCCTGGCGGTTGAGCCACAGCCGAAATTTGCGGATGAGTTCTGGCGTGATCTCCTCCACCTTTAGTTCCATTCCGGCAAATTCCAAAAAACGCTCGAGATAGCGGCGGTAATTTTCGGATGTCTTCGGAGACCTTCCGCGCTCAATCTCGAGATGCTCTGCATAATCGTCGATCAGTTCGGACATATACATAGTTCTATGATAGCGCGAAATGAGGATTAGCGGTATAATAACACGAGTATGACAGGACTTGAATCAATTATTCTTGGTGCAGTGCAGGGGCTTACAGAATTTATCCCGGTGAGCAGTTCGGGGCATCTCGTGCTAGCACAGCACATGCTACAGGGTGCGTCTGAACACTCATTTCTCGAGTTTATCAATATCGGAACGTTGCTTGCGCTGTTGGTGTATTTTCGACAACGTATCATTTCGATCGTTCGTTCGGTTATTGTAGACAAAAACACAATACTTTTGCGTAATATCCTTCTCACCTCTATTCCAGCTGGGGCAGTCGGGTACTTTTTGTCTGATTTTATTGACCATTCATCATTTTTCACAAGTGTCTTTGTGGTTGTTGTGGCTTTGGCTACAGTCGGCGTGATTATGATTCTCCTCGACCATTTTCCTCATCTCAGCCGTGCGCGTAGTGGTGAAGAGCTTTCGTGGAAGCGCGCACTCGGCGTCGGTATTGCGCAGATGTTTGCGCTGATCCCGGGCGTGTCGCGATCTGGCTCGACGATCATCGCGGGGCGGATTGCTGGGCTTTCGCATGCGGATGCGGCGGAGTATAGTTTTCTCGCTTCGATCCCGATCATGCTGGCAGTGACGCTGAAACTATTTATAAAATCTTCGGACCGCGCGTACTTTGTCGAGCATATGCCGACACTACTTCTTGGCAACCTCGTTGCCTTTATCACGGGGCTTCTTGCAATCGGCTTTTTGCTTCGTTACCTCTCAAAACATGACCTCAAAGTCTTCGGGTGGTACCGTGTCGGCCTCGCGGCTGTCGTGCTTGCTGTACTTTTGATACAATAGAAAAAAGTAAAGGAGTAGCTATGGCAGGAACGATCGAGCGAACACTTATTTTGTTTAAACCGGACGCGGTGCAGCGGGGGATTGTCGGTGAAATCTTGACACGTTTTGAGCGTGTTGGCCTCAAAATTGTCGCCACAAAAATGATTCAACCGACGAAAGAGCACTACTACAAACACTACGAAGAAATTGGCAAAATGATCACTCGCCGTGGCAAAGAAAAATTCGACATCACGCTCGACATGATGATCGAAGGCCCCGTCATCGCGATGGTGCTCGAAGGCGTCGAAGCGGTGCAGCTTGTGCGCAAACTCGTCGGTACGACTGAGCCGAAGAGCTCTGCGCCGGGGACGATCCGCGGAGATTATTCACACATGAGCTTCGTCTATGCTGACGCCGAACATCGCGGTATCCCGAACCTCATCCACGCCAGTGGTGACGACAAAGAAGCTCCCGAGGAGATTGCACACTGGTTTAGCGATGACGAGCTTTTCACGTACGATTCGCTCAATGACAAATATACACGTTAATATCAATTCTGGTACCCTGGGCAGGAGTCGAACCTGCAACCTTATCCTTAGGACGGATCTGCTCTATCCATTTGAGCTACCAAGGCGAATCACCTCTATAATTGTACCATATTTTTTGCTATAATAATGTCATGACGCAGGCGACGATAGATCAAAATCCTGATTTCGAAGGCCAACACGAGGGTGAGCAGCTTTTGTTTGTATTTCGTCGGCACATCATCGCCATGCGCAAGGGCTTTTATTCGCTCCTCATTCCGCTCGCCGTGACCTCGATTCCACCACTGATTTGGCAGGACAAGCTCGAGCTATTTTTGCTTCCTATTGGCGGGCTTGTTCTCGGTTTGATTCTGTTTTCGTATCACTTTATCATGTGGTATTTTACAGTGTATATCGTGTCAAATGAACGCATCCGACAGGTGACACAGCGAGGGCTTTTTGGCAAAGACGTTGTCGAGCTACGCCTAGCGAAAATTCAAAACATAAGCTATAATATACCAGGATTCAGTGGCGAAGTTTTCAAATTCGGCACCATCGTGATTCAGACATTTGTCGGTGATCTCGTGATCCGGATGGTTGAGCGCCCAAGTGAAATTTACAACAAACTTCAGGATGCCGTCCACAACGCAACCCAAGGTTCACCCACACAAGAAAGCGAGTATGAAGAAGAAACTATCGATCAGCCATTTCAAGCGTAAAAAGGAGCAAGCTCCAACACGCATCACCAACGAAACGGTTGCGGAGCACCGTGAGCGTATTTTGGCGGGAGGTCGCAAATTCAAATACCCGATCCAGTATGCACGTCACAAACTTGTCATCAATGCGATTCTCGTCTCTGTTGCGGTCGCGGTTCTCCTCATTGTGATCGGCTGGTGGCAGCTCTATCCGATGCAAAATTCAAGCGCATTTATGTACCGCTTGACCCGCGTGATTCCTGTTCCTGTCGCGATCGTCGACGGCGAACACGTCCCATATCGTGACTATCTCGTGCAATATCGTGGATCTGAGTATTACCTCGGCAAATACGATGAAATCAAACTCAATTCAGCTGATGGCAAGGTTCAGCTCGATTACATCAAACGCCAAGCGCTCGACAAAGCCGAATTGGTCGCCTACGCGCGCAAAATTGCCCGAGAAAAAGGCATTAGTGTCTCGACTGGCGATGTCGATTCGTTCATCGAACAAGAACGCAACACTGCAAACGGCCAGGTCTCTCAAGAGACGTACGATGCTTCGATCAAAATGCTTTATGATCAAACCGTCGATGATTACCGACTTTCCGTCAGAAATGGCATTCTGAAAAACAAAGTTGCATTTGAGGTCGATGATCTCGCGCGAGCTCAGGTCGAACAAGTTAAAGCCCAATTAAAGGCAACTGGCGATGATTTTGCGAAGACCACCGAAGCTCTCGCAACGTCCAAAGGCGGCAAGGTCACGACTGGAAAATCCGGCTTTGTCGACAAAACAAGCAAATACATCGGTTTGCGTGTCGCCGACGTCGCAAAACTCGAGGTAAATACGACTTCCGGACCACTCAAAAGTACGACAGACGACGGTTATTTCTTCGTGAAAGTTCTCGAAAAAACAGATACACAGGTCGACTTCGCATTTGTTCACATCCCGCTGACGAAATTTTCTGCTGATTTTGCCAAACTCAAATCCGATGGCAAGATTCAGGAGTACATTTCTGTTCCAGAACAACAATCATAAGGAGGTGACGATGCACACACTACCAGATTTACCCTATAGCTACGACGCACTCGAACCAGTGATTAGCGAGCAAATCATGCGGCTTCATCACGACAAGCATCACCAGTCGTACGTCGACAAGCTCAACAAAGCGCTCGAAGACGCTCCAGAATGCGCCGAAACATCACTCGTAGAGTTGCTCGGCGATCTCGAAACTGTACCAGAAAGTGTCCGCCAGGCGGTGCGCAACCACGGTGGCGGCCACTACAATCACTCACTTTTTTGGAAATTGCTCAAACCTGTCGACGGAAAAACTCCTTCTGGAGAGCTTCACGATGCGATTGTTGCAAAATGGGGGAGTTTCGACGCATTCAAAGAAGAATTCACTACCAAAGCGACCGGACTGTTCGGCAGCGGCTGGGTATGGCTGACGCGCGATCTCGAGCTTCTCGCGCTTCCAAACCAAGACACCCCGATGATGCAAGGCAAAGGCGAGCCAATCCTTGGCCTCGACGTCTGGGAGCACGCATACTACCTCGATTATCAAAACAAACGTGACGAATACATCCAAAAATGGTGGGACGTCCTCAACTGGGATTACGTCGAAGAGCGCTACGCTGAATCAGCGCTCCGCAAACGCTAAAGCATTTGCATCGCCGTTTCAAACCAGGCAAACACATCAAAATAAAATATCCACCACATGGTGAATATTTTATTTTGGCGCGCCCGACCGGATTCGAACCGGCGATCTCCTCCGTGACAGGGAGGCGTGATAGACCAGCTTCACTACGAGCGCATGTACTCCACGTATAGTAGCAGTTTTTTGCCAGATAATCAACAGGGAAGGGTTGTTTTCATTGCGCCTACCAGATGGTATAATAGCAAGAGCCGTTTTCGGTACATGCCGCCTTAGCTCAGTTGGTAGAGCGACACATTCGTAACGTGTAGGTCGCCGGTTCAATCCCGGCAGGCGGCTCCAAATCGGAAGAAATTGCAATTTTGTCGCCCGAAAGGGCGGCTTTTTGCGTGGCGGCACGCAGTGCCTGCCACGGGTTTTTCAAGGGAGAGATTTGAGATTGGTCGCCGTTCACTGCGACATTTTTGTTTGTTAAAAACAAGTTCAACCCGAAGATTTCTCGCAAAAGTGTTTTCTTTGCAGAAAAGTCATCAGTATGAGCGATTTCACAGATAGAAATGGCTTTGTCAAGCCACTTTGTCATCGGTTCAACCCAAGTACTTTGCCTCAGCGCAATATCGCTCATTTGTTCTTCTAAAGACTTCTTTTCACTCATGAGTTCCGCTTTCTTTGCAAGGTAGGTTTGGCGGTCGATGAGTTCGTCCAAGAAACTATCAAGAAGTCTTTGCAGCTTTCCCGACAGGTGCGCTACTTTGCCTCGTAGCTCGTCTAGCGATACATCACTTTTGGCTTATTCCTCTCGTTCGGTTTTGTCTATGTTCTGCCGCAACCAGTCGCCCCAGCCGTCAGGCAGGGCGAATTGCGTCAGCAAGCCCGACAATTGTTCATCTAATGGCTCGGAGCGCACAGGTTGTTCGGTGCAGGTTATTGTTTTGCCCTTACGAGTACAGCGGTAATACACATAATGATGAACATTGCCGTTTTTCTGCCGCTTGATTTTGTTTTCGGCGGTAATCATCATGCCACAGCTACATTTGAGCAGTCCGCAGTACGGCGCAGGTTCTTTTGTATGGTCTTGCTGCCGAAAACAACGCAGTGCAACCACTTTTTGCACATCGTCGTATAGTTTCTTGTTTATGAGCGGCGTATGTTTGCCCTCGTGTATCTCACCCTGATACACGAAATGTCCGTAATAAAACGGATTAGTCAAAATCTTTTTGACCTTATCGGGCTTGTAGACTTTACCGCCTCTGGTCTTTATCCCTTGCGAGTATAAGTAATCGGCAATATCTGCAAATCGGCTTTCGTTTTTTGCATACATTTCAAAGATAGCCACAAGAAGCGGAGCTTGTTGTTTGTCTACTTTAATCGTCTTGCCACGCTTGTCGTTGTAGTAGCCAAACGGCGCATTGCTGGGGTATTCGCCGCGCCGTACTTTTTGGCGTAGTCCTCGTTTGGTATTCTCGGACAAATTGTCTACATAATATTTGCTCTGCCCAAAGGCAATATTGAGCATAAACTTACCTTGAGAGGTGTTTTCAAACCAAAAGGTTTGAAACTTTAAGTCAGCGAGTTTTCGCTGATCTAAAAGATAGATAAGTTGTCCGCCGTCTACCGAATTACGAGCCAAGCGGTCAGGGTGCCACGCCAACACGCCGTTAGCCTCGCCCGCTTGTATGCGCTCTAGCATTGCGCCGAACTTTGGTCGCCCTGGAACTTTCGCCGAGCGTTTTTCTATGATGGTATCTATGACCGTTAATTGGTTGTCTTTGGCGAACTTGCGGAGTTCCGCCAGTTGCGCCTCGATAGACAATACCTGTTTGTCCTCAACATCGGTACTCTTACGAGCATACAAGATATATTTGTTCATCTCGACCCTCCTTTTGGTACTCAAAAAGCCACTTCGCTGGACACAAATCAGACAAGTCTAACTTGTACGAAGTGGCTATTTGAGCCAAAAAAA
>CAZYRC010000007.1:0-22697 GCA_964649505.1 uncultured Candidatus Saccharibacteria bacterium | reverse complement strand
GTGATTTGTTGTCAGCGGCAAATTCGCGCTCGCCCTGGAGGACGTGAATTTCGACTTGCGGCTGGTTGTCGCTCGCGGTCGAAAAGACTTGGCTTTTGCTGGTTGGAACGGTCGTGTTGCGGTCAATCATCGCTGTGCGAACACCGCCGGCGGTCTCGATACCGAGCGTCAACGGAGTAACGTCGAGCAGGAGCACGTCTTTGACGTCGCCCGCGAGCACACCACCCTGAATCGCGGCGCCAACGGCGACGACTTCATCTGGGTTCACGCCTTGCATAGGGTCTTTGCCAAAGAGTTTTTTGACGCGCTCAACGACGGCCGGCATGCGGGTCATACCACCGACGAGCACGATGTTGTCGATGTCAGATTTCTTGAGTTTGGCGTCTTTGAGGGCTTTTTCGACTGGAACGTCGAGGCGATCGAGGAGCGGTGCGACCAATTCCTCTAGTTTGGCACGAGAAATTTTCATCTCAAAGTGCTTTGGACCATCGGCGTCAGCCGTGATAAACGGAATGTTGACTTCGTATTCGGTCGTGGTCGAGAGCTCTTTTTTGGCTTTTTCAGCTTCGTCCTTGAGGCGCTGCATCGCCGCGTTGTCTTTGCGCAGGTCGATACCGTCGGATTTCTTGAATTCGTCGATGAAATAGTTCACGATCGTGTTGTCGAAGTCTTCACCGCCAAGGTGCGTGTCACCGTTGGTTGATTTCACTTCGAACACGCCGTCACCAAGCTCGAGCACTGATACATCAAAGGTGCCACCACCGAGGTCAAAGACAACGATTGTTTCGTCGTTTTTGCTCTTCTCGAGGCCATAGGCGAGTGCCGCTGCAGTTGGCTCGTTGATGATGCGCTTAACTTCGAGGCCAGCGATTTTGCCGGCGTCTTTGGTTGCCTGGCGCTGTGAATCGTCGAAATAGGCCGGCACAGTGATGACCGCTTCGGTGACTTTTTCACCGAGGAACGCTTCAGCGTCGGCTTTGATTTTGCTCAGAATCATCGCCGAGACTTCTTCTGGCGTGTACTCTTTGTCGCCCATTTCGACCGCTACACCAGCGCCCTTTTTCACAATTTTGAATGGCATAATGTCAATGTCTTTTTGGACTTCTTTGTCGTCAAATTTGCGACCGATCAGGCGTTTCACACCGTAAATTGTATTTTTGGCATTGGTGACGCGCTGACGCTGGGCGACTTGCCCGACGAGACGCTCGCCACTTTTGTTGACCGCGACGACACTTGGCGTCGTGCGATTGCCTTCGGCATTTGTGATGACTTCTGGCTTGCCCGCGACAAGATACGCAAATGCGCTGTTCGTCGTCCCGAGGTCGATTCCGATAATTTTACTCATAGATTCCTCCTTTTAGTTGTATCGTTTGAAAATGGTTCAATGTGGGTTGGCACTCCTCGCAGGTTAGTGCCAATCTACTCTCTATTGTAGTGAGTTAGCACTCGTGTGTCAAGAGTGCTAATTTGTATTTCTACAGAGGTAAAAACAAAAAAGTCCGTAAAATTCGGACTTTTTCTGCGTTGTGTTCTGCTATTTTCGCGTCACTTTGACCATCGCGTGGCGAATTGGCGCGCCGTCGAGCATGTAGCCCGCCTGGAGCTCCTCGGCGATCACCTCTTGGTCACCCTTCGCTTCCTCATCCATCTGGATCGCCTGGTGAACCTCTGGATCAAATGGCGTCCCCGGGGTCGCTTCGATGCGTGCAATGCCCATGTTGGCAAGCGCTTTGTCGAGCTGTTTGACGAGCCCAGCGACGCCCTTCACCCATGGATGCTCGGCGATGTCTTCGGGGATGTGTACAATCGCCCGCTCGATCGTATCGATCACTGGTAGCATCTTGAGCACACTTTTTGCTTCACCGCGCGCCATCGCTTGCTGCCTGTCGATATCGACGCGCTTGCGGAAATTTTCAAAATCTGCGCGTGTGCGCTGGAGATCCAGGGTCAATTCACCAATTCTCTGCTCAAAATCCTCCACACTTGGCACAGTTTGTTCAGATTTTTTTGCCATTACAATACCTCCTCTAACATTGTCCCGGTCCGTCGCACGAGCCCCATTGTCCGGGCGTAATTTTGGCGCGTCGGACCGATCACGCCGATATAGCTACTGTCGCTGTAGGGCGAGCGGAATTTACTGATAATCAATGTCGCGCCGCTGCTTTTGCCGATCGGATTTTCGCTACCGATGAAGACATTGAGCGGCTCGTTCGGCGCCGCCTCGCGCAGCCACGGCTCGATATTGTCGATGAGCTGCGCCACAGCCTGGACGTGACTACCAGAGAGAAATTCCGGCTGACTAAAGAGCGTACCAATGCCATTCGTATAGAGCTCGCTCCCAATCGTCGCAAAGCCCATGTTGCCCGTCAGCTCGACGAGACTATCGACGGCACTGCGAATCGCACGGTCGGCCTTGTCCAGATGTGAATTCACATGCGCCTCGATCGCTCTCGTACTGCGGTCGAGTCCGCTCGGAAGTTCGCTCATCGCGGCGTCGGTGATGCCATTGACGTATACACGATAGCCCTTGTCGGTCGGCACGCGCCCGGCACTGGTGTGCGGCGCCTCGATGTAGCCCATCTCCTCGAGCTTGGCCATCTCGCTGCGAATCGTTGCACTACTCACCCCAAAAAGTTTGGCAAGCGTCACACTCCCCACCGGTACTGCAATCTCTGCGTACTGTTCGATAATTGTTGCTAAAATCGCCTTCTGACGCTCTGTCATACCCGTAGTATAGCGGATTTTTGGCACTCTTGCAAGTTGAGTGCTAGAAAACTTCTGTGGATAACCGTGAAAATTTGCATTATTTTCATGACGCTAATGGTATAGTAAAATCATATATTTCGGGGTAACTACCTAAACAAGGAGAAAAAATATGGCGCGGCTACCACAACCGGGCGGAGATAGTGGCAACTGGGGGTCAATTCTCAATGACTACCTTTCACAGGTACATAATGACGACGGGACACTGAAAAATGCAGTCGTTTCGGCAAAACTGAGCCCGACTACCGCGCCGTCAGCGGTACAAATATCGCCATCGGTGTTGTTTCAGGACTTCTCTTGATCGTGATCGGCATCGTCCTCGTCATGCGCCTGCGCAAAAAACCTGCGTCATCGACAAAATAGCTTCGTACAACTTACCCCATAGCTCCGCCTCCACGCGGAGCTATTATTCTTTGGTGCGGAGTTCGTCGAGGAGGTCGCGGGCGGCGAGGCGGGCTTCGTCGTCTTTGCGGTTGTAGATGTCGGGTTTTTCGGCGATCTCGCGGGCAATACGCACGGTCTCACTGAGAGCGTCGTTGATGATGAAATGATAGTACGGCGCTTCGAGTGCGCGCGACAGCTCTTTGATTGCACTCGCAAAGCGTTTCGGCCACTCAGCATCGAACTCTTCCTCACTTGCGTAGCGAGCCCGCAAGCGTCGGCGCCACTCGGCGTAATTCGGCGGCAGCAAAAAGATTGCGATGACTTGCTGCGAGAGTTTTTTGTACTCGTCGACCCCTTGCACATCGATGTCGGTCGTCGCCGTACGCCCGGCATCGTGAATCGCCTGAATCTCTGCGACTCCTGTCCCGTACACTGTGCCGTGGACGAATTTCGCTTCGACAAATTCGTGCTGGTCGAGCATCATTGCCGCTTGTTCTTCGGAAATAAAATGATAATCCGCGCCATCTTGCTCCATCACACCTTGATTTTGGCGTGGCGCGCGCGTCGTGTAGGAGACGATATCAGCAAATTCCGGTAGCTGTAGCAGTTGCTGTTTGAGTGTGTCCTTGCCAGCGCCGGAAATCCCGACGAGTAGTACAATTTTTGTCGTATCGATGAGATGGCGGACCGTTTCATCAGGTTGGTAGGTTTCGATTTTTTGCGATAAATCCATGCTTTAGTATAGCACTAATCTCGTATTGTTTCAGGAGGGGCACGCCCCTCCGCTGCGCTGTTGGATGAATCCGACAGTCTTGCTCCACCCCTAGAGCATCGTACGGTGTACGATGCTGAAACGGTATCACCGCTAGTCTCGCTTGAGCATCACCGTGAAGGCTTCGGATGGGATGTCAACCTTCCCAAATCTCTTCATCCGCTTTTTGCCCCTTGCTTGTTTGGCGAGGAGTTTCTTTTTACGGCTGACGTCGCCACCATAGAGATAGCCCGTCACATCTTTGCGATAGGCGCCGATGTCTTCGCGGGCGATGAATTTGCCGCCGATCGCCGCCTGGAGTGCGACCTCGAAACTCTGCCGAGGCACGACCTCTTTGAGCCGTTTCGTCACTTCGCGTCCGAGTGTCGCGCTTTCTGATCGGTGGCACATCACGCTCAGCGCGTCGACCATTTCGCCAGCGATATAGAAATCCACCCGCACGAGATCTTCAGCGCGGTAGCCACTGAGCTCGTAATTAAATGATCCATAGCCGCTCGTCACGCTTTTGAGCTGATCATAAAAATCCGTTAGCAAATTTGCCAGCGGCGCCTCAAAACTAATCAGCGCACGCTCATCGATGTAACTCAGGTTATTTTGCACGCCGCGTTTGCTCACGATCAGCTGGATCACCGCGCCGATATATTCCTGCGGCACGACGATTTCTCCCTTGATCCACGGCTCGCGAATCTCGACGACCTTCGTCCGATCGGGCAGCTCACTCGCGCTCTTGATATCGAGCTCCTCGCCCGTCGTCAGTGTCACCTGATAGTCCGTGCTCGGGTTGGTTACGACGAGATCGAGATTGTACTCGCGCTCCAGCCGCTCGCGGATGATATCCATATGCAGCAGACCCAAAAATCCGATCCGCACGCCATACCCCAGCACCGGCGAATTCTCCGGCTCAAATTGCAGCGCGCTGTCGCTTAGACTTAGCTTTTCAATCGCTTCTTTGAGGTCGTTATAATCTTCATTGCTCACCGGAAAAAACCCGGCATAGACAAACGGCTTAACCTCTTTGTAACCCGGCAGCGGCTGAACGGTCATAGAAGCCTCCTTGTCAGCCGAATTTCGCCTTTTTGCGCCTCGCTCATTTGGCGAGATTCAAGCATCTTTTGGTACGCCTTGCGGCGCGCCCACGGGTCGATAGCGGTATTTTGCAGTTCAAGCATAGTTATTTCATAATACCGCACCGCGGCGGTTGCGTACAGCCATGCCGCCGCCATCCTCACGTAGTAGGCATTGCTTTTGAGCATCCTGAGCTCGGCAAACACCTGCGCGATCTTCTCGTCGGTCAGAAAGTTCGCCATACAGGCGACAATACCATAGCGCACGAAAAATTCTCTCTTTTCATGCAGCATTTCGAGCGCAAATTGCCAATACGTCACACCCGAAAATCGGGCATTTTTCTCGGCAAATACGTCAATTCCCGCCCACGAATCAACCTTTTCGAGATACCGCCGCGTCAGTGCGATATGTTCCGTTTCGGTGAGTTTCGCCGCATTCAGCACCAACCCGAAAAGTAGCACTTCCTCATACACCGACTCGTCGAGTGCCCCGTACATCGCCGCCGCATCCGCCGCCGTCATCCCCTTTGCAACTCGCTTCGCGAGCCGCCTGAGATCCGGCATCCGCACGCCAAGCACCTGTTTTTTCGTATTCACAATCCGCCGATTAAACGCTGCGTACTCATCGTTGCCAGCCGCCAGCTCGCTCAAATCCTCTTTCCAAAAAAATTGGCTCATCACTCAATCTTTCGTAACATATTTTTTCAGTGTCACCGTATCACCGACCCGCGCATCACGCGTGGTCTTGAGGTTGGTGACGATATAGCCAATTTCACCGGTGTCGAGCAGAGGATCAGGGGTCATTTTGGGGCTGAGATGCCCGACTTCGAGCGCGATGCCATTTGCACTGGTCGCGAGCATATGGATATCGTCACTCTTGTGAATCGCACCGTCCACCACGCGCACATAAAGAATCACGCCGCGATAATCATCATAATAGCTATCAAAAATCAGCGCCCGTGTCGGATCATCAGATTTGCCATGTGGCGCAGGAATTCGCTCGACAATTGCGTCGAGGACTTGATCGACGTTCTCGCCCGTTTTCGCCGAAATTTTGATGATCTCTGATTCGTCGCAGCCAAGCAAATTCATCACCTGCTTGCTCACGCGCGGCACGTCGGCTGCGGG
Organism: uncultured Candidatus Saccharibacteria bacterium; assembly: GCA_964649505.1. GTDB lineage: Bacteria > Patescibacteriota > Saccharimonadia > Saccharimonadales > Saccharimonadaceae > Saccharimonas. The sequence continues at coordinate 16,586 of CAZYRC010000007.1, read as the reverse complement.
CAAATCGACTTTATTTAGCACCGGAATGATCGTCAGATCCTGTTCCATCGCGAGATAGACGTTCGCCAGTGTCTGCGCCTGAATCCCCTGACTTGCGTCCACCACGAGCACCGCGCCTTCACACGCTTGCAGCGAGCGTGACACCTCATAGCTAAAATCAACGTGGCCGGGCGTGTCGATCAGATTGAGATCAAAAGCGTCGGCGCCATCTTTTGAGACAGCCCCATCCGAAAAAGACGGTGTCGAGCGACGATACAGGTATGTCATCCGCACCGGCGCCAACTTTATCGTAATCCCCTTTTCGCGCTCGAGATCCATCGAGTCCAGTAGCTGCGATTTCATTTCGCGCTTTTCCACCGTGCCCGTCATCTCCATCATACGATCAGCGAGCGTCGATTTGCCATGATCAATATGTGCGATGATGCAAAAATTCCGGATTAAACGCTCGTTCATCGGCGACGCCCAAAGAGCAACGCCTCGACTTTTGCAAGCACCGGATTTGCTTCGACCAATTTCATTTTTTTGCTAATCAGCACATACACCGCAAAACTCACCGCAACAATCACCGCAAATTTCGGAAATGTCAGCAAAAATCGCTGGTCAGTATTTTGTAGCTGTAGCACCAAAATCAACACATACGTCACGACGCCCATCAGCGCACTCGCGATCACCATCCGCGTCACCGCACTCGCAAACTGCCGTGTAAAAAGCCCCGGTGTGCGACGATTCAAAATGTAAAAAAGAATCATCACTTCGACCACCGCCACGAGCGACTGCGCCCACGCCAGACCCAGCGCGCCCCAGCCAAAGCTCATCGTAAAAAGCACCGCAAGGCCGATATTGAGCGAAATCGTAAACAACGAAACATATAGCGGCGTTTTCGTATCCTGCTGTGCATAAAACGTCCGTGCAGCAATATGATACACCGTGCGGAAAAGAATCGACACCACCAGCGCGCCGAGCAAACTCGAGATCAAAAAGTCACCACCGTTTTTGATAAACGTCACGATATACCCACGCGCAAAAAACGTAATCATCGCAATCGGCAACGCTAACCAAATAATCCAACGCAGCACCTGCCGCAACTCTTGTTTGAACAAATCCGTCCGGCCCTCCGCGAGCCGCTCTGTCATCCGCGGAAACGCCGCATTCGAAATTGCCACACCGACGAGATTGACCGGCATCAGGCTCAGTGATGACGCTTGGTTGTACGCCGCGACGACGCCACGCGACATGCGCGACGCGAGGTTCGTCTCGACGATACTATTGAAATAATCCGCGCCCTGGTCGAGCGACCGCGGTGGTAGCAATGTCAAAACCTTGCGAAACCCTTTGTTTTTCCAACTGATTTTTGCCCGATAATCAAACCCAAGCCCCACAAGCCCAATCGCGCTCACCACCAGCTGCATCATCGAACCGAGCGCCACCCCGAGCGCCACACCCATGATCCCGCCGTCAAAAATCTGCCACCCGAAAAGGTTGATTCCTTTTGTGAAATAGTTGATCCCGATGATAATCCCGATATTGTAAATCACTGGCGCCAGCGCGAGAAATGTAAATCGCCCCACCGCTTGCTGCATGCTCGACACCACTGTCGCTATCGCAAAAAGAAATGGATTGATCGCGATCACACGCATCATGCTGATCGCGAGATTGCGACCTTGTTCGTCGAGCCCCGGTCCGACGACGTATTGCACGAGCGGCCCCGCAAAAATGATGATCAGCACGCTCGCCACCAACGCCGCAAGCGCCATGAGATTAATCAAACTCGAACTGAGCTCCCACGCAGAGCGCTTGTTGCCGCCGGCAAGCCGCTGATTAAACACCGGGATAAATGACACGCTCAGCGCGCCCGACACAAGAATAAAAAACATAAAATCCGGGATCGTAAACGCGACAAAATATGCGTCGATCCCGGTTTTGTACGTGTCATAATACGCCGCGTTCAGTGTGCGCGTGCGGTAAATCCCGAGCAAACTCGATGCAATCGTCGACGATGCGAGAAAGAGCGCCGCCCACTGCACGGGAAGTTTGCTGTTGGCAAGCGCGACGACAGAGCGCAGGCGATTTTTCTTGGCCATCGATGCCTACGACTCCTAGTGGAGCTTCGCCTCCGTCGGCAATTTTGCCGCTTCCATGATCTTGCCCGCCTCGTCTTCTTCGAGCGTTTCGTGCTCGAGCAACGCATCTTTGAGCGCGTCGAGCACCGGACGGTTTGCCTTCAGCACCGTCTCCGCACGCTTCGCCGCTTCTTTGATTAGCGCCTCAACCTCGCGGTCAATTTCCTCAGCGATTGCGTCACTATACGGTCGTTCGTGCGTGATTTTATCAAACACCATGCCGCCGTTGTCTTCATGAAATACCTGATCGCGAAGCTTGCTGCCCATACCCTGTTCGATGATCATGTCGCGCGCGATTTCAGTTGCCTTACGCAGGTCAGATCCAGCGCCTGTCGTGATACCATCGGCACCATAGATAAGTTTCTCTGCGATGCGACCACCCATCGCGCGAGCGAGGATATCTTTGAACTCATACACATTCGTGTAGCTCTTGTCTTCTGGCGGCAAAAACCACGTCACGCCACCCGTGCCGCCACGCGGGATAATCGTCACCTTGTGTACCGGGTCGCTATCTGGCAATACGTGGCCAACAATCGCGTGCCCCGCCTCGTGGTACGCCGTCATTTCTTTTTCTTTTTCGTTCATGACTTTGGTCTTGCGTTCTGGACCGATCGCAACTTTTTCGAATGCCTCGGTGAGATCTTTGTTCGAAATATGTTTTGCATTGCGCCGCGCCGCGATGATCGCCGCTTCGTTCGCAATGTTTGCGAGATCCGCGCCGCTACTACCCGCCGTTTTTGCCGCGAGTTTGTCGAGATTGACGGTATCGTCGACTGGTTTGTTTTTGAAATGCACCCGGAGAATCGCCTCGCGATCTTTGCGCTCTGGCAGACTAATCGTCGTGTGGCGGTCAAATCGTCCCGGGCGTAGCAGCGCTGGGTCGAGCACATCTGCGCGGTTCGTCGCTGCGAGCACGATGACATTTGTGTCTGCTTCGAACCCATCCATCTCAACAAGAATTTGGTTTAGTGTTTGTTCGCGCTCGTCGTGACCGCCGCCCATACCAGAGCCACGCTTGCGTCCTACCGCATCGATCTCGTCGATAAAAATGATCGCCGGCGCGTTTTTCTTGGCTTTTTGGAAAAGATCACGCACGCGGCTCGCACCGACACCGACAAACATTTCAACGAATTCCGATCCAGAAATTGAGAAAAACGGCACATTTGCTTCGCCCGCAACGGCCCGTGCAAGCATCGTTTTGCCGGTACCAGGATTGCCGACAAGCAGCACACCTTTTGGAATTTTTGCACCGAGCGTCATGTATTTTTTCGGATGCTTCAGAAAATCAACGACCTCTTCGAGATCTTGTTTCGCGTTGTCATTGCCCGCGATATCATCAAACACCACACGCTCTTTATCGAGCCCATAGAGTTTCGCTTTGCTTTTGCCAAAACTCATCGCCTGGTTGTTTTGCCCCTGCGCCTGGCGCATCATCAGCATGAAAAAGCCCGCGATTAAAAGGACTGGCACAAGGATTGACGCCACGCTCCAAATCATCGAGCCCGTCGCCGATGGCGGTACGACCGTCACTTCGGTTTTGCCACGCTCGAGGCCTTGGTCATAAATCGTCCCGTCTTCTTTGACGGATTTTTCGGTCGGTTTTTCCTGACCTTTTGGCGTCACGACGACATCATTACCCTGAATTTCGAGCTTCGTCACCTTGCCCTCGTTTGCGCGTTTGATCACATCGCTGATCGCCACATCCTTGAGTGTGGCGTGTGGCGACATCACTGCCCAAAAAACGAGCATCGCCAAAATGATAACCGCCCAGAAAAGGCTGATGCGAATCCCGTTCGCAAGTGTCGGTTTCTTATTTTGCTGTTTTGCCATTAGCTAGCGTCCTTTCACATTCATGAGGGGTCATTTTCAGATTTTTCTCTTGTCAATTATACCACTGTCACGTCAAAATTTCGAGCCCGAAACGCAATCACGACACCCTCACCAACCTCGACCCGTGTTCCCGTGCGCGCCACTTTGATCGCATGAAGTGCCCGCTCGAGCTGTGGGCGCGGCAACGACCGCCCAGTTTTGCGCTGAATTTCCATTCGCAGCAGCTCCATCGCACTCGCATGATCAATCTGTGAAAAGAAATACCGATCGCCGTGATGGGGCTCGAGTCGACGCGTCGCTTCATGATCGATTGCGCCCGCGAGGATGAGCTGGTCGCGTCGCAGCCCTGCGAGCACGTCTTTCGTTTCGCCACTGAGCGCACCGAGACGAGTGCGAATTCGATTGCGCAGATACACGTCCGTGTGATTTGTCACATCCTCGACCCACTCGAGATGATGAGCGAGCGCGTACGCATACAATTGCGCCTTGCTCATATCGAGTAGTGGCCGCTCAATGTCTTTTCGTGCGAGCACCGCCAGCCCACGCCAGCCCGTACCGCGCGTGAGATTTAGTGTAATCGTCTCGATGATATCGTCGCGATGATGCGCCGTCACGACGACCGCATGATATTTCTCCGCTTCGCCAAACAAAAATTCATAGCGCTTTTCGCGCGCCGTTTCTTCGCTCGCGTGTGCACCAAGATGCAGCTCAGTACTGACAAATGGTAGCTGGTAGCGCCGCGCAAGTGCCGCCACAAACCGCGCATCCGCCGTACTTTCCTCGCCCCGAATTCCGTGATCCACATGCGCAACAATCAGTTTGTGCTGTGTTTTTGAGAGCATATCGAGCAACACCACGCTATCCACCCCGCCACTTACTGCCACAATGTAATTCATCGTAGTTTTTTTGCGAGCTTTGCGCCGGCCCAGATACCGATGATTCCGCCGATCAATCCGCCGAGGATCGGCCAGCCACTCGAAACATCATGATCGCCAAACAGCCACGGCACGAGACCGCCGATCGTCATGCCGACGCTCATCATGATCATCACAATTGTTTTTTGACTCATGGTTTCATTATAGCAAGACGCGCCGTGTGGTGAACGGCGCGACTTGAGCTGTGAGGTGAGGAATTAATTGTTCGACGATGTCGAACTGGTCGAGCTCTGCGAGCTTGAACTCCGCGAATCGCGCTTGCCGCCGTCTGGACCGCCGCGACCACCGTGCCCACCCATCAGCAGATACACATACTGGCTGTCGATGTTGTTGTCTTTGAACCACGTATCGAGCGCCGTTTTGCGCTCCTCCATTTTCGTCTTGCGCTGAGCATCGGTGAGATTTTGCTCGCTCGTGCGATTCGCCTCGCGCTCTTTGACGAGCTCCGCGCGTTTCGCATTGATCTTGTCAGCCTGCGCCTGCGTCAATTTGCCATCTTTGACAAGCTGCGCGACCTGGTCTTTTACTTCCTGCTCGCGCTGCGTCTCCATCTGTGTGCGCTGTTCGTCAAACACTTTCTGCACGTCATCTTTTTTGAGGTTAAATTTCGTCGCAATCGCGCTCACTAATCCACTCATCGGATCGGTACCGCTCGTACTATTTGCCGTGGCAAACACTGCACCGCCGGCAAGCCCCGTGACGCCCAGCGCCGCGATCGAGCTCGCGATAATTACTTTTTTCATAAGCATTCTCCTTTATGGTTGATAACCCGTCCGACTATACGTGCGCAATCTTAAATCCCTCTGAAATTTCACTTAAATTTCGCCCGCTACATATACCGCGTACCGCCAAACGGAATTTTTTGTTTGACGAAATCATCAGTCCCGAGCGTGCTCGCCGCGTGAATCGTCCGCGCGCCGTAGCGCTGATTGATCTCGTCAATCGCCCACGTCACTTGCTGCTCGGCAGCTAGCTCGTCGCCAAAAAGTGTCAGCTGATCGCTGAGCCCGTCGTGCAGATGGTAACAATGAATCCCGATCTCAAGCACCACACCCTCGGGAGCCCGCGCAAACAGCCGCAACGCAATCCGCCAAATCGCCTGGTCGCTAAAAAAGGGAAGTGGGGCGAGGTATTTTTCGTGCCAATAATTCCCTTTGCGCCCCCACCGCCCGTTCGTTTCCGCGAGCGGCACCTCGCCGAGAACTCGCGCATACACCCCGACACCGCGCGCGCATCTTTGCTGGCTGCGCAGCTTGCGCCCGACCGATTCACACAGATGATGGAGCCGCGCGAGCACCTCATCGCGCGACAAATTGCGCGATTCCATCACGTACTGTCGCCCGCACGTTTTCAGGTCGTAGCTCACGTCATCGACCTCCCACCCCCGCAGCCGCTGGTGCCATTGCCGCCCACAGATACTTTTGAATACGATTTTTTCAAGCACTTCCTCGTCGGCATCGAGAAATTCGAGCGACGTCTCGATGCCTACTTGCTCGAGCCGATGGCGATTGCGCCCCGCGATCCCCGTCAGATCTTCGAGGTCGAGCCGCGCGAACACATTGCGCAAATTCGTGTGATCGATCACATTGAGCCCATCGGGTTTGTTTAGTCCCGCCGCCGTTTTCGCGAGGAATCGATTCGGCGCAATCCCGATATTACACCGCATCCAGCAACCAATCTCAGCGCGCAGCCGCCGCTTGATTTCGCGCGCGATCTCGACCATATCACGCTCACGAATCGCAGCGGGCGACTGCGCGAAATCAATCACCCCCTCGTCGATACTTTTCATCATGAAGTGCGGGCTATAGTCGCTCATGATCGCCATCAGTTTGTGGTAGACATAGCGATATTTTGGCGGATCGCTCTCGATCCCGACGAGATCAGGGCAGAGCTTTTTGGCGTCACGAAATCTCATGCCGAGCTTCACACCTCGAGCTTTCGCCTCATAACTCGCCGTCACAATCATCGTATGCTCCGTCCGACGATTCAGCACCGCCACCGGCTTACCACGCAGCATCGGCCGAGCCTGCTGCTCAATCGTCGCAAAACAACTATTGAGGTCGATGTGCATGACAAGCGGCCGAGCGGGGTTATACGCTATCCTCATAAGCCGCCTTTCTTTTCTTTATTCTTGAGAAGAAACAAGTCGTTACTTTCTTCAGGAAAAGCAACAAAGACCCCAGCATGTGTTGCGTAAGCGCAACACATGCAACCACTGCGGCAAAGCTGCATAACTAGATGGGTCTTGGGAGCCGCCAAACCCGCTCGCAAGATGAAGACTTCTCTGGAATCATTCGAAAAACTCTGTCCGCTGTTTGTAATAGCGATATTACAGCGGACCGATCCCTTTAGGGTCGTTGTTTTTCGACCAGAGGAGGATTCGTCTCGCGCGCGGCGTGAGGGGGATATCCCAAGTCGCTCTTTCTGCTTCTCTTTATCGAAAAAAGAGAAGGCTTTTGCTTCTTTTCGCGACGAAAAGAAGTGGTCTTTTGGTTCTTTTTCCAAAAGAAAAGAACGCTTAGGCCTCATGATCACACTCCCTCGTCAGCTGCCACGTCAACCTCTCACTGTCAAATTCCAGCCGATAATCCGCCCCGCCGTCTGTCACATCAAAGATATGAACCGTCCGTCGCCCTTGCACCGTCGGATGGCGCAATCCGATCTCGGTGATGTCCACCTCGCGCCCATTCGCCCGCTTGAACTTACGCGGCACGCACGGATTCAGCCCCGCACCAAATGTCGCGATCACCTCTACGCGCTCATCGAGCGCTAGTTCATCATTCATCGCCCCTGCTCCTGCCACACTTTTTGGCGCCGCGCCAGCAAAAATTCTTTCATTCGTTTTTCGAGCAAGCTGTCGATCCGCTCTGGACGGTGCGTACTATGAGGGGTCGCAATATAAGTCATAGATTTATCATTCATTTCAAATTATCTCCAATTAGCTATTAGAGAAACGCTTGGTTGAAATGTGTTGCCCGTCCCCTCGCCCGTTTCTAGCGATTCGTCCGTAGACAACTGATAAATCCTTTGGCGAGGGACGCTTGCCGGCTGGCAGTGTGTGTCACCTGGATATATTTATTATAACAGGTATACTAAAAATGATGCTTCACTCCATCGTCCGCGGCGAAGGCACGCCTATCGTGCTGTTGCATGGCTATCTCAGCGATAGTCGGTATTGGCGCACGCTCGCGGCGCAACTCGCGGCCGACCACCAGGTGATCACGATAGATTTGCTCGGGTTTGGTCGCTCGCCAAAGCCGCGATCGTCCCAATACTCACTTGCCGACCACGTCACCGCACTCACGCGCACGCTTGATGGGCTCACCACGCAGCCCATCATCATCGTCGGACACTCGATGGGCGCACTCATCGCTGCGCAATTCGCCGTTTCGCATCCAGACCGTGTCAAACGCGTCGTTCTCGTTAATATGCCGATTTTCAAATCCCGCGCGCAGGCGAGGGAATTGCTCATGGGCACGAGTCGCCTCTACCGTACGATGCTCTATTCGCCCCTCGCGCGCCTCGCCTGGCCCATCGCAAAACTACTCCTTCGCGGCTGGCTCGCCCCAGGACCGCGCGGCGCATTTTCGGTTCGCCACACCTACCCGTCGCGCACACGCTCACTTGCGCATACTATCGAAAAAACCGACCCGCTCGCGCTCCTCGCCCATCTCGATCGCCCTGCAACCCTCATCCAAGGCACGTATGATCGCACCGTCTACCGCGAAAACCTCGAGCACGCGAAACTCCCCGATTCGCTCGATTTACGCTGGGTCGACACCGGCCATCACACGGCCATCGACCAGCCCGACATCGTCCTCGACGCGATCAACGACGTTTCATGATCCGTGGCTTGATCGTTCCGATCACCATACTCGCGAGCACCACCCACGCCGCGCTGATAATCCACGCCCCGATGATATCGCTCGGATAATGCACGCCGAGATACAGCCGTGTCAGCCCGACATACACCGTGTAGAGCGCTGCCGCAGCCACTGCGCCCCAGCGCCAGCGCGTGTGCCAAAGAATCAGCACCACACTCATCGCTAACGCGCTCGACGCCATCGCGTGTCCACTCGGAAACGAATACGACGATTCATGTACAAGCCATTGCCATAGATCAGGACGTGCCCGCTCAAACATATTTTTCAAAAGCACGTTCATCAGGCCCGCGCCCCCGACGCCGATGAGCAGCTGCACCACCGCACGATATTTTCGCGCCAAACACAGCAACCCCACCGCGAGCAGCGTCAATATCACCACCCCAATCAGCCCGCCAATATCTGTTGTCGACGCCACCAGCGCGTCTAGCCACGGCGAATGTACCTGGTGAATCCCCAAAAGCACCGCCTGGTCGAGATGCAGCGTGCCACCTTCGATCACTTCATCTGTCAGGTGTACAAATCCCGCCACCAGAACCGTCACCGCCATAAACGACAGCAGGAGATACCACCACGTCACCACCCCTATCCGGTGCGCGTGCGTCGAATGATACACATCTCGAATCCGCGACTTTATCATTATTTCATTATACTCCACCCCCTAGAATTTCCGCGCCACCTCTGCTATAATTGGCCAAGACACGGCAGCGTAGCTCAGTTGGTTAGAGCGTAGGACTCATAAGCCTAAGGTCACAAGTTCAATCCTTGTCGCTGCTACCAAAGAAAACCGATCACGAAAGTGGTCGTTTTTCTTTTGAGCAAGCGGAAAGCTTGTGAGCCTCAGGTCACAAGTATCGCTGCGCTCCGTCGGCTCCTCATCTCATCACGAGCAAGCTCGCATGAGATTTCGTTCACCTTGCCAATCCTTGTCGCTGCTACCAAAGAATTACCTCATCTCACGGATGGGGTAATTTTCTTTTAACGCCCTATTTAATACACAATCGGTGCGCCGTACTGGCTCTCCGCCACATACAAGTTGTAGCAGACATCCCCCGCCGGATGTGCACCGATCGTCGGCATGTAATCATAGCGATAGTCACTCGCCACGCCCGCACTCAGCCCCGATGTATAGCTCGCGCCACGCGCCGTTTCGTAACTATACTCAGATTTTTTCTCTGTTTGATACGTCGTACACAACTGATAATACGATTTCTTCGATGTATCGAGCTGTGACGTATAGCTCACCTTGTCATCATCGCCCGGCGTCAGCACGTTCCCGCCACTCGCCGGCAAGCTATTTGGCTTGTACGTCACGAGTTTGCTATCGATCAGCCGCTGCACTGCCTGCGCGCTACTGTCCGCCTCATGCGTCACGTCCTGGAGCGTTGCTGGCAATTTTTTGTTCTGTGTATAGTAATTGCGAATATCTCCCGAAAGCGTCGGCAGCGCTTGCTCGATCAAACGATCTTGTTTCGTACGATTCGATTCTGCCACTGGCCCAACAAACGCCGCGACAATCGCCGCCAGCGACAACACGACAAAGACGGTCCACGGAATCTTGCGCGCCATCCGTCGTCGTCCACCAAACACAATCCGATACGCGGCCAGCCCAAAGACCACCGCGGCGATCATCGATACGAGAAATACCTGAATCGGCCCGTCGATCCCCGTCACCGGATCGGCGTTGAGCATCATCGTGAAGAGTGCAAACACCATCGTCACCAGCGACCCGATCGCGACAAGCACCAGTGGCACCGCGTGCAGCAGCATGATCACATTTGACGCGCCCGTCTTTCGCAGAGGCTCGTGCTTCGTATAAAACCAATCCGCAACCAGGCTAATCCCGAGCATCACAATCACCGACGCCAGCGGATAGGCGAGTTTGTCTGCCCAGACGATGGACTGATGATCAGCGACAAAATAATTGATCACCACGCCCGCAAGGATGCAGAGCGATACGCCAAAGAAAAACCAAAATGCATAGGTCAGCCACTGCAAAACAAGCAGCCCGCCATTATGCTCTTTTGTTGGCGCGGGGTGAGGTGTTGTTGTTTTTACATCGTTTGACTTTGGCACCGAAGCGCCAGGCTGTGACGTGGTGACGGCAGATTCTGCTGTCGAGGCGGGCGTCACTGTTTCGCGCGCTTCCCCTGTTTCCTCGTGATCTTCACTGGCATGTTCGGGCAGAGAAGATTCGACATCAGATGGTTCGAGGAGTGCTGGCTCTTTTTTCGGCGACTGTTTCACCGGTACGTTGTATTCGTTTTCAGATTGTTGATCCTGCCCCATGACTTCCCCTGTTTACGCTTATCTGCCGCTAGTATACCACAAGCAACATACCCCAGCTGAAAAATGCTGGGGCATGAGAAATATGCGGATTGTTTGAAGTGATTAGACTTCAGCGTCACCAGTGGTGCGGTTGAGCGTGAAAAGTTTGGCAACTCCCCAAGCGATCAATGCGTAAACCACGATAGCGACGAGACTCGCGCTATCGAGCACCGACGAACCGTAAGCTGGCTGTTGGAAAATGCCATAAAACGGTGCGGCAAAGACGCCAGAGATTGCGTAGAGGAAATCAACGAAACCAGAGCCTTGGTTTGCCCCGAGTAGGTAGAGCACGACGCGCAGGACAAGCAAAATAATAATAAACCCAGCGATGTACCAGACGACACGCGAGGCGACCACGCGGCTGTCGGCTTTTTCGCTATGACTGACAGTCTGGCGCTGGACGTTGGTTGCGCCGTTTTGGACTTCGGTGTTGCGCACCTCTGTCGTTTGTTGTTCATCGTTCATGTGAACACTCCTTTGTTAGGATTTTTGTTGTAGCTAGTATAGCTAATGGTTAGCCTAGCTTACTGGAATATTTTTCACAATTTTTCAATATTGCGCGGCAGGACTAGAGGTCGAAATCTTCGAGATCGAGCGCTTCGTCGTGGGTCGAAACAAAACTGCGCAGTTCGGTGAGTGAGCGGGGGCGCGCCCAGCTGGCGAGTTCGCGGCTATCATCAATAATTGCTGACGACGAGTCAGAGAGTGATTCCATATTCTTTTCCTTTTTTGTTTTTATTGTCTCATATGTCTAATATAGCACAAACTTGCAAAAAAAGCAATAGCTTTTTGCGATTTTTTTGACTTCCCTGTGGTGCTTATGGTATAAATGAACTGGTAGAAGGAACCCAAACAAACATGAATGATATCACCGCTCTCAGCATCATCGCGCTCGCCGCGTTGATTCACGCCAGTTTTCAGCTTGGCGTGAGTATGGTGACACTGCTCAGTGGACAGAGCGCCGGCAAACGAGTCGCCGGGGCGCGCGCGCTGGCCCTCGTCGGGGCTTTTCTCAGCGGGACGATCGTTATGACAACGCTGCTCATATCGACAACAGCATTTGTGGTCGGGTCGCTTTTTGGCACGCAGGTTCCCGTGCTCGCCTGGACTGTGGTCACCGCACTGATGGTGGCGATCGGACTCGCAGTTTGGCTGTTTTATTATCGTCGGGGGGCCGGAACGAGCTTGTGGATTTCTCGTGGGATGGCACGATTTTTGCAAACGCGAATCAAAACGACCACGATGCGCTCAGAAGCATTCAGCCTCGGGCTGACCGGCGTGTTCACCGAGCTGCTTTTCATCATCGCCCCTGTCGCAGCGGCAGCATGCGCGTTGATTTCCCTGCCGCCTCATCTACAATTGATCGGCGTCGCACTCTACGTCATCGTCGCGTCGCTCGGCATGATTCTCGTCACCGTGCTCATCGGCAGCGGACACAGCCTCAGCCGGATCCAGCGCTGGCGCGAGGCAAACAAACATTTCTTGCAATTTGCCGCTGGTGCGGGACTGATCGTCCTCGGTGGCTATCTGTATGTCAATGAAGTCGTCACAGTCGCAACAGCGCTTGCGGGAGGCCAATAGTGGGGCTTGCTGTCGATGTCGTCAAACGCCGCGGGCAACGCAAAACCGAGCCGTTTGACCCCGACAAACTCCATGCCAGCGTGTACGCGGCGTGCCTTAGCGTCAAAAGCCTCGACGGGCTCGCGCACGACACGGCCGATCGCGTGTGCGACGCTGTCATCCTTTGGACCACCAACAAAACGGAGGTCACTAGCGCTGATATTCGCCGCCAAGCCGCAAAGGCACTCGAGACGTTTCACCCTGATGCCGCGTATTTATACCAACACCACAAGGTTATTATGTAAGGAGATCCACCATGGCCAAAAAACAATCTTTTGATTACGACCTCATCGTCATCGGCAGCGGCGCCGGCGGCTCAGCAGCAGCGACCATCGCCGCGCGCGAAGGCAAAAAAGTCGCCATCGTCGAAAGCGACACATTTGGCGGTGATTCGCCAAACTTTTCGGACGTGCCGATGAAAGCGATGCTCCACGCAGCGCACCTGTACGACGAAGCACGCCACGGCGCACGATTTGGCCTGCGTTCGAGCACGCTCGGATACAATTACCCATCGCTCCGCCTCTGGAAAGACCTCGCCGTCAAACGTACCGGCGCCGCGGGCAACCGCAAATTTTACGAAGGGCAGGGGATCGATACTTTTTCGGGACACGCGCATTTCCTCTCTCCGCACGAAGTTTCCGTCAATCGCCGCCACCTCTCCGCATCACATTTTCTCGTCGCTACCGGCTCGCATTGGGTCGCACCGGCGATCCCTGGACTCGAAAATATCACCTACCTCACCCCTCGCACCGTGCTCGACATCACTCGCCCACCAAAGAGCGTGTATATTGTTGGCGCTGGGACGATCGGCGTTGAGATCGCGCAGCTGCTGGCAATTTTTGGCACAAAAATCTACCTCGCAGAAATCGCCGCGCGAATCTTGCCAAAAGAAGAAGAGGAAGTCGGCGCCCTCATGGAGCGTCTCCTCCACGAACAAAAAGGCGTCACGTCACTCACCCAGACCCGTACACTGGCGGTGGTCAAAGATGGGCTCGGCTACCGCGTGAGTTTCCTCCGTGGCGGCGCCGAAAAATCCGTCCGTGTCGATGAAATCCTGATCGCGACCGGGCGCACGCCAAACCTCGACCTCGGCCTCGAAAATGCCTCGATACAGTTCGACCCCACCGGCATCACGGTCAACGACCACCTCCAGACGAGCGCGCATCACATCTACGCCGCTGGCGATATCCTCGGGCACTCGAGTCACACGCACTCTGCACTTCTCGAATCACGCATCGCCGCACACAACCTCTTTTCAAAAAACCAAATCGCACCGGACTACACCGCTACTCCCCGACTCACCTTCACGTTCCCAGGTGTCGCAACGGTCGGCTACACCGAGGACGATTGCATTAAACGCGACCTCCATATCGACACCTCTCTCGCACCGCTCAATATCATCGGGCGCAGCAATACAAGTGATTTTCGCGACGGATTCGTCAAACTGATCGCCGACAAAAAAGGCACCCTCGTTGGTGCCACGGTCGTTGCCCCGCACGCCGCCGAGATCATCCACGAGCTCGCACTCGCTATCAAGCACCGCATGAGCGCTCGCGACATCGCCAACACCCCGCACGCCTTCCTCAGCTGGAGCGAAGCCGTCCGCGTCGCCGCCGGCAAATTAGTGAAATAAGCTCTTTCACTATTTCACCAAAGGCCAGCCAGGAGCCCAGGTTTTTGTGCTGGCGTCCCAGCCGGCGCCCATCGCGACCGAGCCTGGGGCGCCCCATGTGCTAAAACCTGCAGCCTTTGCGACCGCGGCCCCACTGATCGCAACCCCTTCGGTGACGCCCTTGTTGGTCAAGATATAGCCTTTGAGCGTTTTTGCGCGGACGCCGAATGCGTAGGCGTCATTCACCGTACCAGTGACGTAATACACATTGTTGTACTTCTGGTCGTAAACGGATTTGTTGATTTTCATTTCTTTTGGAAATTCGGCCGCAGTGCGGGGATAATGCCCGAGGTCGACCCGTGCGAGCTCGATTTGCTTTTGAAATGTATTGAGATCAGAGAGGACCGCCGTCTCGACAGCGCGGTTTTGGATGCCATTATACGCGACGATCGTAATCGCTGCCAAAATCCCGATCACCACAATCACAATCAGCAGCTCTACAATCGTAAACCCACGCTTTACGGTTATGGTTTTCATCGTGATCTTATTTAAGCATACTTTGCACAACTTTTGCGCGAATGCAGCAAAGAAAAAAGACCATCATAGCGATGATCTTCTTTCCGTGGTAGCGGGGAGAGGATTTGAACCTCTGACCTCTTGGTTATGAGCCAAGCGAGCTGACCGGGCTGCTCCACCCCGCGATATATGATGAAATGTACGAATCGGTCTGATCGACTTCATAACCATGGTTATGAGCGATTATTGATGCTAGAGGGAGCTGACCGGGCTGCTCCACCGTGTTAGCTCCCCTATCATATCAGATTATGGCGAGCGTTGCAACACAGCGGCGTTGTTGCCCGAGAGAAAGCTCATCCACTGCTCAAAATTTGTTTGACTCACCGTCGGTGTCGTCGGTGTCGCGGCGCCCTGCACGCTACGCTCGTCCGCTGCATCTTGGCGCTTGATCGCTTCGCTATTTTCGGGCAGGAGCAGCACTTTTTCGCCAGGCGACGCCAGCCCGAGCTTGCTTCGCGCCGCGAGATCCTTGTATTCGTCACTCTGATAATAGTTTTTCTGATATTCGAGCGTTTGCACCTCGAGTTGCATGAGCTCGAGTTGGCGCTTGGAATCATCGACGGTTTTTTGTGCCTCAAAATTCGTCTGCATCATCGAAACCGACCCCCACGCCCAGCTCGCCGCAATCACCAGCGCCGCGGCCAACACGAGGTTATTCAGCGACCCATAGGTTCGCCAGACGTGCTGCAGAGATTTTTTGAGTTTGTCGTACATCACCTCTCATTATAGATGAACCCGCGAAAATGAGCTATAATACAGTAGAACCGCGGGCGTCGTAATATTTTACAATTTTTCTCTGGTATGGGGGTATAGCTCAGTGGTTAGAGCAGCGGGCTCATAACCTGTTGGTCTTTGGTTCAAGTCCAAATACCCCCACCAGAGATGAATTGTAAAAATGGTTCAAGTCCAGCTGCCCCCACTAACTCATCAGTCAGATGAGTTATTTTATTCGGTAGTTCAGTTGCTCTCGCGGAGAACGTCACGCACACGGGCGATGCCGGCGCGATTGATGGCTTTTTGCTCGTCGCTCAGAGCTAGTGCGCGAGAATCGTTCCAATACGGGTCAAGGTCGCTATCGCTTGGCTCGCGGTAGGCGCGGCCGCCACGGGTGTTGCGACGACGCGTCAGTACCGAGCGTTTGACCGCCCGCACGGCGATCTGGCCAGCGACAAGCGGTGGAAATGTTTCGTCGGCAAATTCCATCGAATCATCGAGATCGGCCATCGGGCGAACATCACCCTTGCTATCGAGAAAATCGGCGCTTCCAGAGGTATAGAGACGGTGGACTGTTTGTTTTTCTGTAGTCATGTCTACATTATAGCATAAACAGTATGAAAATGCAATATCTCAAACCTTCCCTATCAAAAAAGCCTCGTCGGGGTACAACCTCCGGACATGGAGGTCGCGGGGGATCCCTTGAGGCTTTTTTGGCACCTGTTTGTTTTGTACCTATAGCATACTATGATTTTGGCGCTTAGCGCAAGCTTTTTGTCTAATAAAGTTTTCCACAGGCCGACAACTAAACCACCCCAGATAGACTGGGGTGGCCGAGTAAATAGCAAGCTATTATTTTTTCTTTGAAACAGTCAAGAACCCGTTGCGTGGGTTTTCTTTGACAACGCGGTCTGCAGGAAGGTCTACTGGAGTACCTTTTGCGTTTTTCTCTACTTTTGCGAAGAAGTAG
>CAZYRC010000006.1:0-23903 GCA_964649505.1 uncultured Candidatus Saccharibacteria bacterium | reverse complement strand
GAACCCGGATTGCAAGGATGAGAACCTTGTGTCCTAACCGTTAGACGATAAGGCCGTGCAGACTTAGGCAATTCTATCAAAAAACCGCACCGCTGTCCAGAGGGGCTACGTGCTACTATAGACTTATAAAACCTGACACTTCGCTCGAAACGCCTCACCTCACAGATCACATTGCGCTTGCCGAGCTCTACCCAACACCAAAAAACCTACGACGAAAAACTCGCGGAACGCGCCGAGATTCATGCAATTCAAGATGCTCAGCGTAGCAAATCCGCCGCATGGCAAGTTCGCCTCATTATTGGAGGGCTTGTGCTTGGGCTCGTCATCCTTATCTTTTGCATCCCCGAAGTACTAAAACACCCCGACTGGCGCGCGCTCGTGTTTGTTACCGTTGCGATAGGGTGGGGTATTGCGTTTTTCGCTGGACATCGTACTATCAATCGAATTTTACACGAACATTTTCTCGACTAATTCTCTACAGCCTTGCGAGGCCCGCATCACTTGCATTTATCGCGGTATCGTGTATCATAGATAGTAGATATATATTATCCACATTAAGGAGTGCGGGTTATGAAATATTCACGTGCAGTCGAGCAGGCTTGCTGTATTATGGCGCTCATCGCTGGTAGTGACGAATCGAATATCGTGACAAACGAAAAGCTCAGTTCGAAACTCGGCGTCTCACCGTCATACCTAAAAAAAATAACTCATAAGTTAGCGCGAGGCGGGCTGATCACCGCAAGCTATGGTGCACGTGGCGGATTCACTCTTGCGCGTACACCGCGCAACATCAGACTATACGACGTCGTGGTCGCAATCGAAGGAGAAGCACCGCTATTCCAGCCAACTGGCCTCATCGAACAAGTCTTCCGTAGCCGTTCGCGCGACGCCGAGATTGGCCTCACGCGCATTGAAAAAACATTTGCGGATAGCGAACAAAAAGCAATCTCCGTCCTCAAGCAGCTAACACTCGAATCCTTAGTGAAAGAGATTCATGAGGGAGCTCATGCGTAAACATCTTTCCGGCTTCAAGGCAGAGATGCACCGTCTCTTTCATAACAAAATCCTTCTCATTAGTTTTATCGTCATGTTCATCATCCCGATTCTTTATGGCGGTTTTTTCCTCGGCAGTATCTGGGATCCGTATGGTAAAACAAACGAAATCCCCGTCGCCGTTGTCAATAACGACCAGCCAGCAACAATCAATGGCAAAACATTGACAATCGGCGACGACGTCGTGACAAATCTCAAACAAAACCACGATATCAATTGGCAATTTGTCAGTAGCGATGAAGCGCAAAAGGGTCTCGATAATGGCACGTACTACATGACACTTACGATTCCAAAGGACTTCAGCAAGAACGCCACAACCATCACTGACGCGCATCCCGCAGAAAGCCATATCCTCTACACGATTACGCCGAGCAAAAATTACGTCGGATCAATCATCAGCACACAAGCAGCAAACAGCGTTATCGCCAACGTCAAACAAACTGTCACCAATCAATACGCCAGCACACTCCTGGCGAATGTCTCAACATTGAGAGCAGGTATGCATGAGGCGTCAGACGGTGCCGGCCAGCTTGCGACCGGTAGCGAGCAGCTTCAGTCGGGAATTATCGCATACACAGGAGGCGTCAGTCAGATCCAGAATGGAACAGGACAGCTCGCGACGGGGCTAAGCCAGCTTAATACTGGCGCAGCACAACTCAGTGGCGGCCTTAACCAGTTAAATAATCAACTGCCAACGGACACACAAATTGCACAGCTCACTAGCGGTGTCTCACAGATCCAGTCAGGCCTCAATCAGCTCAACGCCGCCGTCTCGACGCCAAATCCGCAAATCAGCGCCCTTCAATCATCCGTCAGTACAAATGCACAACAAGTTGCGACGGATGCGCTGACCTACAAAACAACCGCGGCGCAAGCAAACACCTCGCTCACGAATGTCGCAACTGCTGTCGGCATTGCCGGCGCCACTGCGCAGCCAACTGTCACCGTCAATACGAGCGATGCAGCAGCAGTCCTCTCGATGCTCAAACTTGCCGGCACACTCGCAGCCGATAGCGGCACCTTGCTCACTAATCTCCAGTCGCTCACCGGCGTGCTGTCAGCCCAGCAAACCACCTTGCAGACAAGCGTTGCCCAGCTAACTGGCGGCATGGACACATTCGCACCAAACGCTATTTCTGCCTTCAACGGATATAACACTATCCGGACCGCCAGTAGTCAGCTCGGGAGCGGCGCAGGCCAGCTATCTAATGGTCTCGCGCAGTCTGCGACTGGCGCCTCGTCGCTGTTTGCGGGGAGCTCACGACTCAGTGCGAATTCTCAAGCACTCATCGACGGTAGTGCACAACTATCAACTGGTAGTACGACACTCGCGAACGCGCTGACGTCAGCCACCAATAAACTCGACATGCAACCGACCGGCGCAGCAACCGCTCAGCAAATCAGCAGTCCTGTCACGGGAAACAAAACCGAAAAAGGTCACGTGCCAAACTATGGTTTTGCGCTCTCGCCCTACGTGCTCGCACTCGGATTATACGTCGGCGCGCTCGTTTTCACTGTGATTTATCCGGTGCGTGACCGCCTCGGCCATCCGCATAGCGCCCTCGAATGGCTCCTCTCAAAACTCACGACCGCCAGTATCATGAGCGTCGGTCAGGTCGCCGTACTTGCCGGTGTTATGTGTGGTATCCTCGGGCTTCATCCGGTCCATATCTTTGGGTTCTTGGCACTTCTGCTCGTCACATCGTGGACATTTATGTCGATTACGAATTTCTTGGCAATCGCATTAAATAACCCAGGCCGCTTCATCGCGATGTTACTGCTCGTTCTTCAGCTTGGCGGCTCAGAAGGGGTATTTCCACTCCAGACATTGCCAAAATTCTTCCAAGTCATCAATCCCTGGCTCCCGATGACCTACGCAATTCGCGGCCTACGTCAAGCAATTTCCGGCGATGTTGGTGGTCAAAGTATCCTGGGAAATACACTTGTTGTCCTTGCTTTCGGAATCGTTGCAAACGTTCTGCTCTATACTGTCTTATCACTTCGTCATAATCGTGGTTTTGCCCACACAAGCCCAACGGCAGCCTAAATAATCTCCGTTTTTAAGACTCGTCTAAGCGTTTTTTCAGATTGTCACCGTATACTGAGCCACACCCTGCGCACCAACGCAGGCGCTGCAAGTCCATGTAGGCAGCTAATCCGAAAGGAGACTAATCATGGCAATAGCAAAGAAATTAATCGTACCTGGCCTCGCGACAGTCGGTGTCGTAAGCGGCATCGTGCCGCTCGCTGCGAACGCTGAGACGGCGAACACAACTCAGAGCTCATCGTCATCCACCACGAAGAACGCTACCGGGGGGACTACCACCACACAAAATAACTCAAACTCACAGCAGCAAGGTGCGCCTTCTGGACCTCACCAAGCCAATGGCAAGACCGAGACAGCTCTCACTGGCACCGATCTCGAGAAAGCAACCGCTGCCGCCAAGGCAAAAGTTTCTGACGCAACAGTAGAGCGCGCCGAAACAGATGCTGATGGCGATGGGACATATGAAGTCCACATGAAGAAGTCCGACGGCTCAGAAATTACCGTATTCCTCGACGCTAATTTCAATGTCACGAGCACTGCAAATGGCATGAGCAACAAGGGGCCTCAGGGTGGTCAACGCGACTCCCAGCAGAGCCAATCTTCGAGCTCAAACTCTAGTTCATCGAACTAGTCGTACCTTCCTCCCGAGAATATACCCCACCAATCTGTGGGGTATATTTCATTACCGTCGTCCGTCGAGCTGCTAAGTCGCTTGATTCGATCATCAGTCGATGGGTGAGTCGAGAACAGCTGCGCGATCTCACCGGGAATCGAACCCGGATTGTCAGGATGAGAACCTGATGTCCTAACCGTTAGACGATGAGACCATGAAGTTGAGTAAATAGCCCGAGCACGAGCACTCGCTCCTTTCCGAGACGAGTGGTTTCATCTGCAACCAGATGAAATTATGCCTATAGGCTCTCGCATCTTACCAAATTTTGATGTTTTTCCAGAAAGGGGTCGGTGGTACAGGCAAAAATAATTTTACAAAAAGCTTTACAAGCATGCTTAGATCCTGTATAAAAAGGGTATGGTATCTAGCTACAAACAACAAATGCAACTCATCTGCCCCCACGGAGCGGTTGTTTAGCATTTGGCGTAGTACCAATCAGAAGCAAAACATCCGCTCCATCCCGGAGCGGTTTTTCGTTTCAAAAGCCCGATACCACATTCACCATGAGCTGGTGATGATGCGCGCGCACATTATCTGCTCCCCAATTTATCAGCAACTTGACCGCTGCGCCGAGGTGGCGCAGCCTGGAGGATGCCAACATGGCAGAAAAACGAGGAGCTCGGGGAGGCAGTGCTGACATGCCACGCGCACACAGCCTATTTGAGCAGTACGACAATTATTTGGACGACCGCGAGCGGTTGACCTGGCAGGGAACATTCGAGGAATACCTCGACAAAGTCGTCGACAACCCAGACGTATCAAAAACATCACATCAAATCGTGTACGAAGCGTTGACCGCAAACGGCAATTATTTCGAGAGCGGAAAAAACGCGCTCTATGGCTCGGACGCCGCGACTGAACGCTTCGTGGAGGTACTCAAAGCTGGTGCCGAAGGTCTCGAAATCGGCAAACGAATCATCATGCTCGTCGGCCCACCGGGGAGCGGTAAATCAACGCTCGTCAACGGCACCAAGCGCGCTATCGAAGCCTACAGTCGCACCGACGAAGGTGCGCTCTACGCAATCTCGGGTTGCCCGATGCACGAAGACCCAATGCATCTCATGCCAAAATCAATGCGTCCGATGCTTGAAGAAGATTTCAACATCACAATCGACGGCGACCTCTGCCCGCATTGCGCCGCAACGTATGGCGATCTCGGCACAGAGGCGCTGAAGGAAGTGCCCGTCGAGCGTTTCGTCCTGTCCGAAAAAGACCGCGTCGGTGTCGGCGTATTTAAGCCGTCCGACCCGAAATCTCAGGATATCACGGAACTCGTTGGTAGCGTTGATTTTTCAAAAATCGGCGAATTCGGGACCGCAAGCGACCCGCGCGCATACCGCTTTGACGGCGAACTCAATGTCGCAAACCGTGGCGTGATGGAATTTGTCGAAATGCTCAAAAGCGACGAGAAATTCCTTTACTCACTGCTCGATCTCGCGCAGGACCGTGTGATCAAAGCACCGCGATTCCCGAACACATCCGCCGACGAAGTGATTCTCGCACACACGAACCTTGCAGAGTACTACCGCTACGTTGCCGATCCAAAAAACGAAGCGATCCGCGACCGTCTCGTGATCATCCCGGTGCCATACACGCTCGAAGTTTCTGCCGAGCGCAAAATCCACGAAAAACTCATAGGCGAAAGCAAACAAGTTCGCGAAAGTGGCGTACATATCAACCCACACGCGCTCACCGCCGCCGCAACATTTGGCGTGCTCTCGCGAATCAAATCAGCAGGGAAGTATTCAAAAGTTGACAAGATGAAAATCTACGACGGCAAAAGCACCGCAAATCTCTCGCCACGCGACATCCGCGAAATCAAATCAGAATTTCCGGACGAGGGTATGACCGGGATCTCGCCGCGCTACATCATTGACTCACTTTCGATGGCACTCACGCGTCACGGCAGCGACAAAGCCTGCCTCACGCCAATCGATACGATCCGTGCACTGCGCGACAATCTCGACAATCATGCCCACACGCGTGACATGAAGAAAGAGGAAAAAGACGCGCTACTCGACGACATCGACGCTGTGAAAAAAGAATATGACGAGACAGCAAAAAATGAAGTGCAAAGTGCCTTCGTCTACGCATTCGAAGACACTGCACGTACGCTCTGCGACAATTACCTCGCAAATGTCGAAGCATTTTGCGAAAAACGCAAAATTGTCGACCCGATCACCGACGAAGAAACTGCACCCGACGAAAAACTCATGCGCAGCATCGAAGAGCAAATCGGTGTCAGCGAAAACGGCAAAAAAGAATTTCGCAACGAATTGCTCATCCGCATGGGCGCGACATTGCGACGCGGCGAAACATTTGACCACACGACGCATGCGCGACTCGGCGAAGCGATCGAGAAAAAACTCTTCGCCGACATGAAGGACATGGTCAAACTCACCACAAGTGCCCGCGTCCCAAATAAAGAGCAGCAGGAACGCATTGCCGGCGTCGAAAAAACGCTCGTCGAAGAAAAAGGCTACTGCCCACACTGCGCCAGCGAACTCGTACGCTACGTCGGCACGTTGCTAAGCAAAGCATAAGGAGGCAAGCATGTCATTTCACGAATTTGGGGCTGCGATCAATCGACAAGATTGGAGTTTTGAAAATCGCGCCCCGCGCGACGAAAAACGTTACAAAGAAAAAATACGAGATGCAGTCAAAGACGGCCTCGAAGATCTCGTCAGCGACGGGTCGGTGATCACCGCCGACCCGAATAGCAAAAAACTCGTGCGCGTCCCGACGAAATCGCTCGAACTTCCAGATTTTCGCTATGGCGAACCAAAGGAAAAAATCGGCTCTGGCGCCGGGGACGGACAGCCGCAACCTGGCGATCCAGTACCGGGGGCTCCGAGTGAAGGCGCAGGCGAGGGTGGTGGCGAAGAATACTACGAAGCGAGCTTCACACTCGAAGAAATCCAGACAATGGTATTCGAGGATTTGGGCTTGCCAAATCTTCGCCCCAAAGGCGCCGACACGATCGAATCGAGCGAAGTTCGCTACGACGACATTCGCAAAAAACGCACGACCACAAATCTCGACCTCATGCGGACTGCGTTTGAAAATATCCGCCGCAACGCTATCGAAACAGGCGTTGCACGCATCGGAAATATTTCGGACGAAGACTTCCGCGTACGAACGTGGGAGGTCGAACAAAAACCAAAAGACAGCGCGGTGATCATCGCGATGGCCGATATTTCTGGCTCAATGGGCGAATTCGAAAAATACGTCACCCGCGCGTTTTGTTGGTGGACGGCGAGTTTTTTGCGCACCAAATATCCAAAAGTCGACATCGCATTTATCGCGCACGACACCCAGGCATATGAAGTCAGCGAAGAGCAGTTTTTTAGCCGCGGGCTCGGCGGCGGCACGAAATGTTCGAGCGCAAATCAAATGGCACTCGACATGATGTCGACGCGCTATTTGCCAGACCAGTACAATGTCTATCCGCTGCATTTTTCTGACGGCGACAACTACAGCAGCGACAACGCGCACTGTGTCGAGCTCATCCAGGAGATGCTCGAGCGAGACATCAGTCAGTACGCCTACATCCAGATTGGGCAGGGGCAGGGGCGCGAGAGTCAGTTGCTCAGTGCGTATCGCCGCAATCTCCACGACGAACGCTTCAAAGGCCTGCTCATCAACCGTAAAGAAGACGTGCTCACCGCACTCAAAAAAGTCTTCCCCGCAGATACAGGAGGTCGCTAATGTCGCACGAATTTTTAACGCATCTCGAACGCGTCCATGAGTCGGACGAGCGCGAGCTCGACGTCGCACTTGAGCAAATTTGGGACATCGCCGCCGAGCATCATCTCGATCCATTTCCGACAATTTTTGAAATTGCGCCGGCCGAAATTGTATATCAGGTCGGCTCGTACGGCGTGCCAGGGCACTACTCGCACTGGACGCACGGGCGCGATTATCAGCACCAAAAAAACGAATACGACTACGGTGTTTCGCGGATTTACGAATTGGTGATAAATAGCGATCCGTCGGTCGCGTATTTACTCGAAAATAACTCGCCACTCGCCAACAAACTCATCATGGCGCACGTGTTTGGTCATACCGATTTTTTCAAAAACAACGTCACGTTTCGCAACACGCGCCGCGACATGCCCGAAGCATTTGCAAAAAGCGCGGAGCGAATCGAGCAATACGAATCGCGCGTCGGAACGCTTGAAGTCGAACGATTTCTTGACGCCGTAAAATCCCTTGCAAACCACGTCGATCCGTACGTGATCGACCGGCCAGACCGCGACGTCGAACTCGCAGAATGGCAGCAAAAAGCCGAACGCGAAGCTGCACCAGCACCGCGATCGCTGGGCGAATTTGACGATCTTTTTGAGACGCGACACGTCTCGACCGAACGTCATCTCGGCAAACGCGCGCTCATGATGATGCCGCCCGAACCCGACGCGGATTTGCTCGGATTTATCCGCAATCATGCGCCGTATCTCGATGATTGGCAGCGCGACATTGTCGATATTGCACGCAGTGAATCGCTGTATTTCTACCCGCAGCGACGGACAAAGATCATGAACGAAGGCTGGGCGGCTTATTGGCACAAACGCATCATGCGTGAAATGGGCGAGCGTGATCTCATCTCGCCTGATGATACCGAGGAGTGGGCAAAACTGCACGCAGGCATCGTCGCGCCAAATCCTCGTCAGCTCAACCCGTATTATCTCGGTATGAAAATGTACGAATACATCGAAGACTACTACAACGGCACGCTCGATCCAGATGAGTCGGCGTATCTCGAACACGAAGGCGTCCCGACATATCCGCGCTACGACGGCCCGCTCGCGGATAGCCCCGCGATGCCGCACCTACGTGATGCGATGATGTTCAACGATGATCAGTCATTTATCCGCAACTATTTCAACAAAATCGTGTCGGATCGAATGGAGCTTTTTGTCTACGAAGAACATCGCAAAACGCCGCTCGATCCACCGGAAAAAATCGTTGTCGAAGGCGGCTGGTCAAAAATCCGCGACATGCTCGTGCAGCAGCTCGACAACGCCGGCATCCCGCAGCTCGTCGTGAGCGACGGCGATTATGCAAAAGCCGGCGAGCTCTACATCACGCACAAATTCGACGGTCGCTCAATTGACCCAGAATACGTCCACAAAACATTACCATACCTCTATCAGCTCTGGCAGCGACCCGTCCATCTCGAAACGGTCGAGGCAAAAAGTGGCAAAAAACTCGTCTATCGTTTTGATGGTGACGACGTGTCTGCCGAAAAAGAACAGGAGAGCTAAACGAGCGGTGCGCGACCATCAAGTTCACGCAACCGTTTGACGCGATCCGCCGTTGCAGGGTGTGTGCTAAAAAGGCTCGCCAAACCTTGCATACTAAACATGTTTGCAAACATCAACGATGCTGACGCCTGTTCTGCGGGCGTCGGTTCGATTGGTGGGGCCGACTGCTTCCAGCTGTCGAGTTTGAGCAGGGCATTTTCGAGATCTTTGCCGCTACCGACCACGTGTTGCGAATGTTCATCCGCGAGATATTCGCGCGAGCGAGATACCGCCATCTGAATCACCATCGCCGCGAGTGGTGCGAGAAAAATCGAGAGCAACATCGCGATAGGATTGCCGCGCTCATCGTCTGACCCGCCAAACATAAATGCCAACTGCGCGAGATAGCTAATCGCCCCCGCGACCGTTGCCGCAATCGTACTCACCAGCATGTCACGGTTTTTGACATGACCCAGCTCGTGGGCGAGGACTGCGCGCAGTTCATTTTCGTCCAAAATTTCCATGATACCACTCGTCACCGCGACCACAGCATGGCTTGGCGAACGTCCCGTCGCAAACGCATTCGGGATCGGCGTATCAACGTAATACAGCTTCGGCATCGGCAGTGCGTCACGACTCGCGAGGTCCTGCACGATACGCTCTACCTCTGGATATTTGCCGTCAAGCGGCTTCGCGTTCTGCATTTTGAGCACTAGCGAATCGCTGAAAAAATACATCCCAAAATTCATCAATGCCGCAAACCCAAGCGCCGTCAACATGCCGTTTTGACCACCGACGAAATAGCCAATCGCCATAAAAATCCCCGTCAGCAGCGCGAGCAATAGTGTCGTTTTGAAAACTTGCTTCATGTTTCTCCTTTTCTTTTCCTCCTAGTATGCAAGGAAATATTTTTTCACGCAGTGAAATAGATCACAGAAGCCTTGCAAAACCCCTTAAAAACCGCACAAAAGCTCTTGCGTACTGATCTGTTGCTCGCTATAATAAACACAAGCACTACTAAACGAGGGGGCACTATTCCGGTTTATCGACTTGATCGCTTTTGGCAACGCCGTATCTGCGAGGCTGCGGCGGTGTTTGATGTTGCGATCATCGCGTTTGTCATCTGGCAGCATTTTTCCGCACCAGCCGACATGGACCCGGGGCTACGCCTGCCGCTTTTTGTCGCGTACGTCGCCGCCACATCACTGGTCGTGAGTGTCGCTGTATACTTTTTCACACCGCGGGTTCATGTCCGCAAAAGCGCCCTTGTCGCATATCTCTCACTACTCGTTCTCGCCGCCACACTCATCGTCGCCTCTGGTGGTCCGAGCTCTCGCTTCACTGGCGCGTGGGTGTTGGTTGCGTTTTTTGCGCCACTTTTTGGGAAATTTTCCGCCGGGACGGCCGGAATATTTGCCGTCGCATATAGCCTCTGGACATATTCTATCGGACTGACGGGGCAAGGCGGGCTGATCGCCATGACAATCGCCAGTATTTCGCCGATCATCGCTGGGGCACTCGTTTTTGGCCATACGACCTCTCGAGACGAAACGCGTGAAGACCGTACATACAATGAGCTCGCGAGTGAGCTCAGCCAGGTCGCGAGCAAATCCGAAGTCGTCATCAACGTCATCGGCGACGGCGTACTCATGCTCGATGGCAAGGGCGTCATTCAGCTCATCAACCCTGCCGCCCAACAGCTCCTCGGCTGGGGCAAATCTGACTCGCTCAACCTCGCATACGGCTCTGTTTTCAAAATGCGCGATACAAAAAACCAAGAAGTCACCTCCGCGAATGACCCGATCGCGCAGTCTCTCGCCGAAAATCACCAAGTCAAAAACGACAATTTCAGCCTCGAAACCCGATCCGGCAAAACCTTCCTCGCGTCCATTTCTGTCTCTCCGATCGGACAGCCCGGGAGCGGCGTGATCGTCGTCTTCCGCGACATCACCATCGAGCGTTCCGACGAGCGCCAACGCGCCGAATTCATCTCGACCGCTAGCCACGAGATGCGCACCCCCGTCGCGAGTATCGAAGGCTACCTTGGCCTCGCGCTCAATCCTGCGACCGCCCAAATCGACGAAAAAGCCCGCGAATTCATCACCAAAGCACACGAATCCGCCGAGCACCTCGGCCGACTCTTTCAGGACCTTCTTGACGTTTCAAAAGCCGACGACTCACGCCTCAAAAACACGCCAAAAGTCGTCGATGTCGTGCCATTTGTGCGTGATATCATCGTTGGATTTCTGCCAAAAGCCAAAGAAAAAGGTCTCACCGTCACGTACAAACCCGACCCGATCGAAACCGCCGTCGAAGAGCCCGTCAAACGCCTCAACCCGATTTATTACGCAAACGTCGACAACGACCACCTCCGTGAAGTCACGCAAAACCTCATCGAAAACGCCATCAAATACACGAAAGAAGGCTCCGTCACCATCGATGTCACCGGTGATGTCGACCATATCGTCATCAGCGTCACCGATTCCGGCATCGGCATCCCACGCGAAGATCAAGCGCATCTATTTCAGAAATTTTATCGTGTCGACAATTCCGATACGCGCGAAATCGGCGGCACCGGCCTCGGCCTCTACCTCTGTCGCCGCCTCGCTGAAGCGATGGGCGGGCGCATCTGGGTAGAAAGTGAATACAAAAAAGGTTCAACCTTTTTCGTCGAGATCCCTCGTATCGAACGCGGTGAAGCACAGCGACTGATTGAGCAGGCAAGCGTCATTGCCGAAGAAGAACAAGAGCACGAAAACGCCGAAGCGCTCGCCGATGCAAAAGAACGCGCGCTCACAGCGGCCGCCGCGCCATCCACTCCCGTCACGACCGTCCCACCGGCCCCCGCAGCACAGCCTTCGCCTTCAGTCATTGCGCCATCCGTCTCTGTACCGCCAGTCCCGACACCATTACCTCAAGCCGCACCCGCTCCGGTGTTTCAGCCACTAGCTGCACAGCCGATCCAGCCGCAGGCACCTCCCGCCACCCCCACTCCCGACAACACGCCGCTTTCATCGATCGAGGCAAATCCAGGCGCGTATCTCGCAACTCGCCGCACGATTCCCGTCAATGAGCCACCACGCCAAGAATAAACCATAAGGGGTATAGCATTTTCGCTCAAGACCGTCTACAATAGGAGATAGTATGACAAAAATATTGCTAGTAGAGGACGACAAAAGCTTACGTGAGATTTATGGCGTCCGCCTCCTTGCGGAAGGCTACGACATCGTCTCCGCCGGTGATGGGGAAGAGGCTCTGGCAATGGCGATCAAAGATCGTCCAGACCTGATTGTAAGTGACGTAATGATGCCAAAAATCAGCGGCTTTGACATGCTCGATATCTTGCGCAGTACGACCGAAACAAAAAACATCAAAGTCATCATGATGACCGCACTCTCGAGCGAAGACCAGCGCCAACGTGGCGTCGCCCTCGGCGCAGATCGCTATCTCGTCAAATCTCAAGTTGGCATCGAAGACGTCGTCCGCACTGTCCACGAAGTCCTCGGTGATGCTCCTGTTTCTGGTCAAAAACCTCTGATGAGTGCGCGCCCAAGTACCCCATCGGCTAGTCCGGCACCTGGCGCTCGCCCAGACTCGGTCACGCCACCGCCGCGTCCAGCAGCCGGTCCAGGCGCCGTAGCAAGCGCACCCGCTCCCGCACCATCGATGACACCTCCTACCTCTGCAGCAACCGCGCCGGCAACCGAGCTTCCTCAGCCAACCGCACCATTTTCGACACCACGCACCGGTACACTTGCCGACCGCGTCATCCAGCCTATTAGCGACCCAAATGCCAATACCGGACCAGATTTTGGCAACCTCATCGAACAAGAACTCGGCAACGCTCCAGCTCCAGCACCAGCGCCATCACCCGTCCCAGCTCCAGCGCCCGTTGCAGCACCGACCCCAGAGGTAGCGGCGCCACCAGTAGCGCCTCCCCCAGCAGTAGCGCCGAGTAG
Source organism: uncultured Candidatus Saccharibacteria bacterium (assembly GCA_964649505.1). GTDB lineage: Bacteria > Patescibacteriota > Saccharimonadia > Saccharimonadales > Saccharimonadaceae > Saccharimonas. The sequence continues at coordinate 10,928 of CAZYRC010000006.1, read as the reverse complement.
TGAGCCACCCCAGCCAGCTGCCGCCCCTGAGAGTACGCCTCTGACACCGCCAGCACCAGATTCTGGCATCCAATTTGAGGAAACACCGCGTCCCAGCGTACCAGTAGCGCCCGCTCCAGCTCCCGTGCAACCTCCTCAGCCTCCGCAACCACCAGCTCCAGGCGCCTAAACACGTGGACGAAACACCCGTCCAAACGAGACTAAACAAACACCTCGCGCTCCAGCTCGGGGTGTCTCGTCGAGAGGCAGACGATCTCATCGCGCACGGTCGAGTGAAGATAGGGGACCGCACAGCGACACTCGGCGCGCGCATTTCGCCGGATGACACCATCTCTGTCGATGGCAAACCGCTCGATCACACGAACGTTTCGTATGTCTACCTCGCGTTCCACAAACCCGTCGGCTACGTCTGTTCTCGCCGCGCCCAGGGTGATAACCCCACAATTTACGATCTCATCCCCACGCAATATCACACCCTCAAGCCCGTTGGCCGTCTCGACCGAGATTCAAGCGGTATCCTCCTCCTGACGAACGATGGCGATTTGGCATTCCGCATGCCCCACCCAAAGTGCGCCAAAACAAAAGTGTACGAGGTCCGGCTCGATCGTGAGCTCGAGCCACTTCACCAGCAAATGATCGGCGAATTTGGCGTTGACCTCGAAGACGGACAAAGCCGCCTCGGCCTGATGCGCCTCTCCGACGATAGCCGCACCGAATGGCAGGTGACAATGAATGAAGGGCGCAACCGCCAAATCCGCCGCACCTTTGCCGCACTCGGCTACACCGTCACCGCGCTCCACCGCATACAATTCGGCCCATATTCACTTGGTGATATAAAACCAGGCGAATGCCAAATCACCACTATGCGCTAGGTGATATATTCCTAAAAATCACCCCCTGTTTTACCAAAATTTTGGCAGCCCCGCCGCTTGCAACCGACTTTTGATGTCACTCGGAAGCGTGAGGTTGCTCGCCTCGAGGTCAACCCGGGCGAGGGCGAGCGTCGCTTGGATGCGGAGGGCAAAATCCGCTTCATTAAAATCACGCAAATTCTCCCCGTAGAGTGGAATCTGATTGACATACCCCAACAACTCCAGCGACAGCGCATACGCGTCTACCGACGCCTCATCAGCCGCCACGACCGGATGCTCGATGAAATATTGCGCGTGACTCAATTCATGTGCGAGCGTCGCCGCATAACAGGGAAGTGGACGCCCCTGACGGACCAGGACGTGCGGCCGCCCATGCAATTTGATCGCCGACGCCGAATGCTCATCATCTGCAAAAAGTGTCAGCGTACTTGCAACCGTCTTGCCCAGTGTCTGACCCCTGATCATCGCACGTATTTCATGGCCAAAATCCTCAGGCAGCACTTCAAGCGAAGGGCGGCGCTCGAGCAATGTCATCAGCCGCAGATCCTGCCCCGCAGCATCGGACTGGTCCTGCAACGGCGCCGTCAAATCACTCCTCACCGCCTCGAACTCATCCACCATCACTACCGGCACCCGCTCACCCGGCTCCTCAACCGGTACCAACCGTCCCTCAGCGACATCCGCCACCACCACACGGTCCAACATCGCGTCAATTCCCGCCGCACGCGCCCCGAGAGCAGCACGCACCGTCCGCGTCGCCACACACTCTTTCGTATGGCGCACCACCTCTTCGGCCAGCTCAATCCGCTCACTCATTGTATCTGCCATTACAACAGGTCCAGCATGATTTGTCTATACATTATTGCTTATGCTCGCATTTTTTCGTTACCTCTGTTATAATTTGTCCCATATGGCAACAAAACTTCCCACCGTCGCAATCATCGGCCGAGCAAACGCAGGCAAAAGCTCGCTTTTTAACCGTATGGTGCGCTCGCAGCAAGCAATCGTTGCCCGCGAAGCCGGCACAACACGCGACAACGTCGTCGGCAAAGTGGCCTACCGCCGCAACCCATCGTCAACAGACAAGCGGGTGGCGCGAGAATCCGAGCATCAAGAAGAATCTGCGGAGCAGATTTTCACAGATGCTGAATCGCAGCGACAGGACCCGCGTCTAGCGACCTACGTTGAGAGACCAGAGGCCGAACGTACGACGGGAGCGGGAAATTCCGCAGTCGCCCAAGAGACGGGTGCGGAAGCCTTTTTGAGCGGGTCAGAGGCGGCTCACAGTAGCAAAACCGGTGAATTCTGGCTCGTCGACACCGCCGGCCTCAAAGACCCCGACGACGAATTCGAAGCAGGCATCCAGCAACAAATCGAAGAAGCCGCCGAAGCCGCCGACGTCATCCTCGTCGTCGTCGACAGCACCGAATACCCTGGAGACGAAGATCGTCTCGTCGCCAAAAAAGCCCTGCGTAGCAAAAAACCCGTCATCCTCATCACCAACAAATCCGACCTGCGTGGCGCACTCCCCGACGATGAATTCCGCCGCCTCGGCGTCAAAGATATCATCCGCACCAGCGCCGAACACAATTCCGGCGTCAGCGATATCCTGAACCGCCTCGCCGAGCTCCTCCCTGAAGCCCACGATACCGCGCCCGACAATATCCTCCGCATCGCCCTCATCGGCCGACCAAACGTTGGCAAAAGCTACCTCTTCAACACCCTCGCCGGCAAACAACAAGCCATCGTCGCAAATGTCGCCGGCACCACTCGCGACCTCAACCGCATCCAACTCAAATACCACGGCAGCACCATCGAACTCATCGACACCGCCGGTATCCGCCGCCAGGGCAAACAAGAAGTCGGTATCGAGAAATTCTCGGTCCTTCGCACCCTCGCCGCCATCGAAGAAGCCGACATTTGTTTCCTCCTCATGGACGTCAATGAGCTCAATGTCGCCCTCGACCAAAAACTCGCTGGTATCATCAGCGAAGCAGGCAAAGGCCTTGCGCTCGTTGTCAGCAAATGGGATTCTGTCGAAGGCAAAGACGCCTTCACACGCGACGCACTCGCACCAAAAATCGCCTACAATTTCGATTTCGTCCCCTGGGCGCCGCTCATTTTCACCAGCTCCGTCACAGGCCAAAACGTCACCAAACTCTTTGATCTTGCGCTCGACATCCGCACCCGTCGCCTCCAGCCGACCAAAACCCGCGTCCTCAATGACCTCTTGCAACAAGCCGTCCAAAAACATCCGCCAGCTGGCCTCAAAAACTCCCACCCAAAGCTTCGCTACATGGTCCAAACCGACGACAATCCGCCATGGTTCGTCATCTACGGCTCAAATCTCAAATTCGTCCATTGGAGCTACAAGCGCTACCTCGAGCGCTTGGTGCGCGAAACCTACAATTACGCTGGCACACCGATCAAATTCTCCTGGCGCGATGAAAAACAAATCAAAGCCAACAAAGAGCGCATAGCACGCGGTCTCGAACCCGTCACCAAGGCCTACAAACAGCGCAAAGACGCCGAAAAATACGACCACGAAAAATAAACGAAGAAACCCCAATCAGCATTACGCCAACTGGGGTTTTTGGTGGGTAGAGAAGGGGGAGCTAGCGATATCGCCACTCGTCGAGCATCCTGTTAATGCTCTCATCTTCGAGCTCCTCGGAGATGATGCTGTTCAGCTTCTCCTGAACCTCGGCGCTCATCGGCACTGAGGGCAGTTTCTTCATGAAACGTGCTGTCGCGATTTCTCGCGCGAACATCACCTTGTAAAGAAATGTTGAGAACGCACCGACAGTAACGATCAGCACCAGCATCATGAAGCTGCGAAGTGCCTCGTCTCGCGCAAAGAGCGCGATCAGCGCAATGACTGCCGAGGTTGCAGCAGAGATCAATAGGAACAGCCAGTTCCAGCCGCGAACGTTCTCCTCTAGATCTGAAAGGTTCATCATTTTTCCTCTCGAAAAGTACAACCACCTTCCTATATTATACACCTATTGCGTATTTTTGTCAATGTACTATACTAGTACATATGAAACTCATCCTCGGCCTCGGCAATCCCGAACCTCGCTACGAAACGACGCGCCACAACGTCGGCTTCATCATGTGCGATCTGCTGGCAGAGGAGTGGGGCGCAGCGTTTCGACATTACGACAAATTTCACGCCGACATCGCCGAAACCTCGCAAGGCGGCGAAAAAGTTCTGCTCGTCAAACCCCAGACCTACTACAACGAAAGCGGCCAGGCTGCCCGCGCATTACTCGATTTTTATAAGCTCACCGCCAGCGACGTCCTCGTCATCCACGACGATTTCGCACTGCCGCTCGGCACCATCCGCACTCGTATCGGCGGTAGCGGGGGAGGCAACAACGGCATCAAATCACTCAATGCACACATCGGCGACGATACGGCACGCATCCGCGTCGGCATCTACCAGGACCTCCGTGACCGCATAGACGACGCTGATTTTGTCCTCCAAAAATTCACAGCCAAGGAGCTCCTCGCTATCTCGGCCCAATTCGAGACCATCGAAGCAATCGTCGGGTCATTTATCGCTGGCGACTTCGCCAGCACTACACACCGAGCATCGTGATCACCACCGCGACCAGCCCGAGCCCTAGCAGCAATACACCTGCCTGAATCGTGCCGACGCGTCGTGGCTGTTCGTGGATGTCGGGGATAATATCGCTCGCCGCGATATAGATGAAAAACCCAGCCGTCATCGCGAGCAGCTCCGCGATCGGCAATTTCACACTTGATCCGATCAGATACACCAGCGTCGCCGCCACAAGCGTCCCGATCGCCGTCAGGACATTTGCGAGTAGTACGCGTCGGTCACGCCACCCTCGAGACAGCAGCATGCCAAACGTTCCGAGCTCCTTTGGGATCTCATGCGTGCTCACCGCGATCGTCGTGATCACCCCTGTCGCAGGATTCGCCAAAAACGCCGCACCGATCGCAATACCATCGATGATATTGTGTAGGAAATCGCCGATCATGATCATGATATTTTGCGTGCCCTGGCGATGCTCATGGACCGCCGGGTGAGAATGGTGGTGATGAAACCAACTTGCGAGACGCTCAAGCAAGAAAAACCCGATAAATCCCGCCAACGCCCAGAGTAGCAATTGCCGCGGTTCACCCAGTTCGAAACTCTCTGGCAACAGATCAAAAAACGCCGCCGCAAGCAACGCCCCCGCCCCAAACGGCAGCGCAAGCAAAATCGCGCGCTGACGCGTCGCTTTTGTGAGAAAAATCGCCGCACCACCCCCGAGCGACACGAGGCTGCCGAGCGCGATCACGCTGATCATCAACAGATAGGTTTGCATTCTTTTATAGTACAAATCTCAGGCGCGCATTGCAAACATTATGCAGAACTCCAGAATATTGTACGCTAGCTATACATTTCGTCGAGCCCGACGGAATTCGTATCGACGGGCCCCGAAATCGGAGCTTGAAAGGAAATAATCATGTTGTCATGGTTTGACCAGACGAAGATTCAGAACAAAGAAGGGGCCAAAGAGTACGCGGAACTTGTCCGCGCCGTAAAAAAAGCCTTCCCGTGGTTCCTCGACGACTAATAGAATTGGGTAGATAGCGAAGCCATTCGCGTCAGCAAAGCGCCCAGACGCAGCCTGGAGCGCCTCCTCAAGGTGCTGACAGAGGTTAGCTGACCATTCAAGCTCCAGGTCCCGAGTCATCTCGCGGCCTGGTTCATTATTTCACTAAACAAAAATGACCGCCTTTTGGGCGGTCATTTCCTTATAAGGTGCCAGGTAAGGGTGGGCATCACCTGACACCGTATAACCCTTCATCCCACCCAAATTCAGGGTATTAGCGTGACCCACCTCACAAAATACGAGGTCCGCCGGACAAAGGGGTTAGTAAACGCATCAGAACTTTTCTACGGTGTAACAGTGGAGGGTAGAATACTATTACACGCCCTGGTGCGCTACCTAACATAGTGCAAAACTATTGCTAGTTTTGCGTTAGAATAGGGGGTATAAGGTGCTTGATCGAGTGTTGCCACTCATCAATCGTTTCTTATATTAGCACACATTTGTCACTAAGTCAATACTTTTTATAAGGAATTTGCATGAAAATCAATAACATCGTACCAGAGAAGCATAAGTATTTACAGGTGCTGGTAAATATACCAAAACCCCCAGAAATATTGCATTATATCGGTACACTGCCGTCAGAGCGTCGTCCGAGCGTCGCCATCGTCGGCACACGCAAACCCACAGCCTATGGCAAAGAGGTCACGACGCGGCTCGCATATGACCTCGCTAGCAGAGGCGTGGTGATCGTTTCGGGGCTTGCCATGGGCGTCGATGGACTCGCGCATACCGCTGCGCTCGACGCTAGCGGCACGACAATCGCGGTACTCGGCAATGGTTTGCCAAACATTTATCCGACCTCGCACGCGCAGCTCGCAAAACGTATTTGCGACCAGGGCGGGGCAATCCTCAGCGAATACGACCGTGACATGCCAGCACTTAGCCATCAATTTCTCGAGCGCAATCGCATCGTTTCGGGACTCGCCGACGCCATTATCATCACCGAAGCCGCTGCACGCTCCGGCACGCTGAATACCGCCGGTCACGCTCTCGAGCAGGGCAAAGAGGTCTTCGTCGTGCCAGGCAACATCACGAGCCCGATGAGCGAAGGGTGCAACCAACTCCTCAAACAAGGCGCTCATCTCGTCACTTGCGCCGAAGATATCCTCGAAATCATTGCGCCAGATACCCTCGAGCCGCAATCCAGCCTCGCTCTCGGTGACAACCCCCTCGAAACCGCCGTCCTCACACACCTCCAAAACGGCCTCCGTGACGGCGACGACATCCAACAAGCGATTGGCTGCAGCGCTACCGATCTCAGTGTCGCACTCACCATGCTCGAGCTCCACGGCCACATCCGCGCGCTCGGCGCAAATCAATGGTCACTGCGCTAAAAAGACTTGCATTTTTCATTTTCACGGGGTAGTATATGCCACTGGTATTTGACGTAAGCCGTCACGATATCTATAGTAGAGAACAAGCATGAGCAAAAATCTAGTCATCGTCGAGAGCCCCGCAAAAGCCAAAACTATCGAGAAATACCTCGGTGGTGAATTCAAAGTACTCTCGAGTGTCGGCCATATCCGCTCGATCGCCAAAAAAACCCGTGATGGCCGCGATCCGATCGATGTCACGCATGGATTTGCAACTGTCTACGAGATAGACCCCGAAAAGAAAAAAATCATCACTGAGCTCAAAAAAGCCGTCAAAACCGTCGGCCCTGCAAACGTCTGGCTCGCAACCGATGAAGACCGCGAAGGGGAAGCCATCGCATGGCACCTCTGTGAAGTGCTTGGGCTCGACCCGCTCACGACTAAACGCATCGTTTTTCACGAAATCACCAAACCCGCCATCGAAGAAGCGATCAAACATCCGCGCACGATTGATATGAAACTCGTCGAAGCGCAGCAGGCGCGCCAAATCCTCGACCGCATCGTCGGCTTTGAGTTGAGCCCCGTTGTCTGGCAAAAAGTCCCAGGTGGCAAATCCGCCGGCCGTGTCCAGAGCCCGGCTGTGCGCCTCCTCGTCGAGCGCGAAAATGAAATCAACGCCTTTAGCGGGAGTTTCCAATTCCGCGTCACCGCGCTACTGCTTCATGGCAGCGATGAGATCCGCGCCGAGCTACCACATCGCTTCGACACCGAGGCCGAAGCGCAGGCGTTCCTCGAGTCGCTCCACGGCGCGACGTTCACCGTCAGTGACGTCACAACTTCGCCTGGCACGCGTAATCCAGCAGCACCTTTTACCACGAGCACTCTCCAACAAGAAGCCAACAGTAAACTCGGCATGGGCTCACGCGCCACGATGGCCAGTGCCCAAAAACTCTACCAAGAAGGCCGCATCACATACATGCGTACCGACAGTGTCAACCTCTCGGGCCAGGCAATCGCCGCCATCAAAGACCACGTCACGCGCCTCTACGGCACCGAATATTCAACCGTCCGCAAATACAAAACCAAATCCGCTGGTGCCCAGGAAGCCCACGAGGCGATCCGCCCGACCGACGTCAACCGCGAAGAAGTGAGCGGCAGCGACTATGACCAGCGGCTTTACGACCTCATCCGACGGCGCGCAATCGCCAGCCAAATGGCCCAGGCTAAACTCGAAAAAACCACTGTCACGATTGCCATCTCATCAAGCAAAGAAACGTTCGAAGCAAAAGGCGAAGTCGTCATTTTTGATGGATTTCTCCGCGTGTACGGAGGCAAAAAAGCCGAAGGACTCCTCCCGGCACTCGCTGCACGGGACGAATTGACACTCCACGATGCCACCGCCCGCCAGACATTTAGCAAACCGCCCGCACGCTACAGCGAAGGCTCCCTCGTGAAAAAACTCGAAGAGCTCGGCATCGGGCGCCCATCGACCTACGCGACGATCATCAACACAATCCAGACGCGCGGCTATGTCGAGCGTGGCGAAAGCGAAGGCGAGCCCCGCGACGTTATCGTCCTCAGCTACAACGGCGAGACGGTTTCGCGCGATGTCGATAGCGAAAAAACCGGCTCTACCAGAGGAAAACTTGTCCCGACACCCGCCGGCGAACTCATCAGCGGCTTTTTGACAGACCATTTCGAACCAGTGGTCGACTACGGCTTCACAGCGCGCGTCGAAACCCAATTCGACGATATCGCCGAGGACAAACTCCCACGCAACACCATGCTGTCACATTTTTATGACCGCTTCCACGATCTGATCGAAAAATCAGGAGACATCGACCGTAGTACTGTCGGCACCAACAGAGAGGTTGGCACCGATCCGCGCAGCGGCAAACCAATCATCGCGCGCTTCGGACGATTCGGACCGATGCTCCAACTCGGCTCAGCCGAAAGCGACGAAAAACCGCAGTTTGCGCCATTGCCACGTGGTGCGCGCCTCGAGACAGTCACACTCGAGCAGGCGCTCAAAGCCTTTGAGCTACCCCGCGTCGTCGGTACCACTGAGGATGGCCAAGAAATCCGCGCAAACATCGGACGATTCGGTCCCTATATTCAGGTCGGCAAGCTCTACGTCAGTCTCAAAGAAGACGACCCACGCGAGGTGAGCGAGGCAAAAGCCCGCGAACTCTACGCCGCCAAACTCAAAGCCGACGCCGAAAAAACTATCGCAGATTTCGGAACCGTGAAGGTCCTCAACGGCCGCTTTGGTCCTTACATCACCGATGGCAAAAAGAATGCCAAGATCGCAAAAGATACCGACCCCAAAAAACTCAGCGAAGCCGAGGCCAAAAAACTCCTCGCCGAGGCGCCCGCGCGCAAATCTCGCCGCGCCCCACGCAAACGCACAAAATAATCAATACAACAATTTTCATCGAAAACCCGCGCTTCGACCGCGGGTTTTTTGTCATGGCACCGATTTTTCCACAGAATATGATCTAATATCACCGGAATCTTTCTACACAGAAGACATAGAGCAACAGGGGTAGATTTTGACTTTTTCATCAAATCTGGCTAGCCTGACCATTCTTTTTCACCAAAAAAAGTCCAAAAAAAGTATTTACCATAAGCGTCGATATTGTGGTACAATAAAGTTACACACAATTTGGGGGTTGACAATAGGCGAAAATATGTATTATAATAGCACCCAGATTGAATATAAATCGTAATTCCCCAGTAGGTGAGGCAGGGGAGCGGAGAGTCAGAAAACATGAGCGAAACTGCTACGAGCGACACAGCATCAACCCTAAAATCAGCCGTCCAAGACATCTTGAAAGTCATCGACCAAGATCGCGAGCGCGAAATCATCACGCGTCGTTTTGGTCTTTTTGATCGCAAAGAAACGCTCGAACAGATCGGCGAGCTTCTCGGTATCACCCGTGAACGCGTTCGTCAGCTCGAAAAAGCAATCCTCATCCGCCTCAAAATCGCAGCCGAAGAAGGCAAAATCCCAGCCGTCCACGACGTAGAACGCCTCATTGTCCGCGACCTCTCCGAAAACGGCCGCATCGGCCGCGTCCAAGACGTCGCCAGCCGCCTCGTCGACGCAACCCCGACCAACATCACCAAAGCTCACGTCGCATTTGTCGGCGAACTCTCGCCAAAACTTGTCATCGTCAGCGAAAACGACAACTACTACCAAGGTGTCGGTATCGCCGAAATGGGTGACGAGAAAAAAATCCGCGCCGAAGTTGACGCCATCGTCAAAACCATCAAAAAACATGGTGAACCAATCGACATCGAAGCCCTACACGGCATGCTCAGCTACGAAAGCCCAGCCCAGGTCCGCGCGCTCGCTAGCCTCTCAAAAGGTCTTGCTAGCCTCAAAGACGTCTGGGGTCTCGTCAAATGGCCAACCGTCAACCCAAAAAACATCCGCGACAAAATCTACGTCATCCTTGCGGACAACGGCAAACCGATGCACTTTAGTGATATCGCCACTCACATCAAAGACAGCGATTTCAAACGCAAAGACGTCACCACCCAAGCCATCCACAACGAGCTCATCAAAGACAAACGCTTCGTTCTCATCGGTCGCGGCATCTACGCACTCGATGAATGGGGCTACCGCAAAGGCACCGTCAGCGACATCATCACCAATGTCCTGAAAAAAGCCGGCGAACCGCTCCACCGCGACGAAATCGTCAAACGCGTCCTCAAAAGCCGCCAGGTGAAAGAAACGACAATTCTACTCAATCTCCAGAGCAAGCCTGAGTTCAAACGAGTTGCGAAAGCTACCTACACACTCGCTGACGCGTAAACACACTGTATTGCTAGGATATAAAACACTCCGAAAGGGGTGTTTTATATGATACTTGCTAAATAATGTATTGTGTTGTATAATGATACTCGCAAGGAACTCGCCTTGCAAGAACCCAAGGAGGGGGCCATGCCTCGTACCGAAAACTACCAGGATATCGAGCGGCCGGCAGCGAACGTCAAGCATCACCCCAGTTGGGGGTGTGAAGTTCCGCCGGATGATCCCGACTACCTGGTGCCGGCCGTCAAGATTGACATGGGTCGCGACGAGCAAGGCAAAATCGAGCACTGGTATA
>CAZYRC010000005.1:752-27447 GCA_964649505.1 uncultured Candidatus Saccharibacteria bacterium | reverse complement strand
TCGAAACCGTCGACGGCGTCGTCACCATGAAAATCCCCGCTGGCACGCAATCAGGAACCGATTTCAAACTCTCCGGCCATGGCGTCCCGCACCTAAATCGCGACTCACGCGGCGCTCACATCGTTGGCGTCATCGTCGACACACCAACGAAATTGACGAAAAAACAACGTGAAATTCTCGAGCAATTCGATACCGCAAAAAAGCGTAGTATCTTCTCGTAATCTCACACGAAAAAAGGTATACTAAATCCATACAAAACAGTAGTGGAGTATTGCTTTATTTTCACAAATATGGTAAAATAGAAAGGCATGAATGATAAAAAACCGATGACAATCATTGGTCGCACAAGCACCGCCGATTTTCCTGCGGAAAATATTCGTGATGTGCCGGTGAAGATTGACACCGGCGCGGACAGCTCTTCGATCTGGGCGAGTGAACTACACATGGGCCGAGATGGTGTGTTACATTTTGTACTGTTTGCCAATGGCTCACCGTATTTTTCTGGAAAAGTGCATAGTGCAAAAAATTATACCGTGCACTTGGTCCGAAGCTCAAATGGCTCGGCGAAAATTCGCTATAAAGTTGAGCTCGCGGTGGTTCTCGGCGGGCGTACGATCCGTGGTCGGTTCACGCTTGCTGATCGATCAAAAAACACGTTCCCCGTGCTAGTCGGGAGCTCGACGCTTCGTAATAAATTTCTTGTTGACGTTTCGAAGCGATCGAAAATAAGACCCGAGGGCCCAGATAATACCGGGTACAAATTCACCGAAGAATTAAAAAAAGACCCGCACGCTTTTTTCAAAAAATACCATATAGATAACAATCGTGGAGATATAAAACTATGAACATTGCAATCCTCAGTAACGGCACCGGCAATTACTCGACGAAACGTCTGAAAGAAGTTGCGCTTGCCCGTGGGCATACAGTAAAGGTTATTAAATACCGCGAATGCTATGCCAGTATCGAAAAAAACAACCCAACCGTGAGCTACCGTGGGGAAGACCTTGCAAAGTATGACGCGATCATCCCGCGTATTGCCAACAGCATGACGAAGTACGGTACGGCAATTGTTCGCCAGCTCGAATCGCAAGGCGCGTATACGGTGTCGAGCTCGATTGCGATCACGCGCTCGCGCGACAAACTTCGCAGCATGCAGCTGCTTGCAAAGGCGGGTGTCGGGATTCCAAAAACAGTGTTTAGTCGCAACTCGACCGACATTGATGACCTGCTCGAAAAAATTGGTGGTACGCCAGTGATTATCAAACTCGCCCGCGGGACACACGGCAATGGCGTGGTGCTCGCCGAGACAAAAAAGGCGGCGACGTCGGTACTGCAGGCGTTTTATTTGAGCAACGAAGATGGCACGAACGTGCTGTTGCAGGAGTTTATTTCTGAGTCAGCTGGTACGGATATCCGTGCGTTTGTCGTCGGCGGCCGCGTGGTGGCGAGTATGAAACGTCAGTCGCTCGATGATGATTTTCGCAGCAATCTACACAAAGGCGGTGAGGGCGTGTCGGTGAAGTTGACCGATGAAGAGCGCAAAATGGCGATCAAAGCAGCGCGGGCGATGGGCCTGACGATTGCGGGTGTCGACCTGATGCGTTCTGGCCGCGGCCCACTAATTTTGGAAGTAAACGCGAGCCCTGGATTTGGTATCGAAAAAGTGACCGGTCGCGATGTCGCGACGCCGATCATCGAATACATCGAACGCAACGCTAAGCGCGGCCACAAAAAAGACAAAGTCGGGGCGTAAGCCCGCTCTTCTGAGGTCTCGGCATAGCGGTAGTGGTATACTGTATACATGACGTATATCATCATGTTGGCGCTCTACCTCGGTCTGCTGTTTCTTGTTGCGTGGGCGAGCCGACGACGCATGGGCGTGCCGACACTAGCGCTTGCCGCGGGAGCGCTACTCGCGTCACTCTGGGCGGATACGCTGACGCCGATTGTCGCGAATGCCGGGTTCGTCGTGACCAAACCACCACTCGTGAGTTTGGTGTCGATCGCGTTGACATTTATCCCGGCGATTCTCGTGATGCTGCGCTCGCACAAATCTCCATCGCATCATCGAAGTGTGCTCGGGAGTATCGTATTCGCGGTGATGGGCGTCGTGCTGACATATGGCGCATTTAGCAATGCTGTCGTGTTGGATCAGCAGAGCGCGCACTACGTCACCGAATTTGTGAAATACCAAAACGCCATCATCACGGTCTGCGTCGGCCTGGCGCTCGCCGAAATTGTCTTCCAGAAATCATCGAACCATCACGAGAAGAAAAAGAAATAGTATATATTTCCAAGCAAAGAACCCGCCAAATATGGCGGGTTCTTTCAATAGTAAAAGTCCTACACGGTGGTAGGACTTTTACTATGGAGGGCCCAGTGAGGCTTGAACTCACGACACCCTGCTTAAAAGGCAGGTGCTCTAACCGGCTGAGCTATGGGCCCGCTCGACTCATAAAATATACCACTTTGCATAGTGATGTGTCAAGGTGTACCATCAACATATGCAGTGGCTGAGCGCGAAAATTCATCCGACGTGGCACGCGACGTGGCTATTTTTTGGGGTGGTAGCAGGTGCAGCGCTCGCGCAATTGTGGCGCTGGGACGTGATGACGCTCGTTTTTTTCGGTGTGCTGGGTGGATTTTTTGCCTTTGCACGGCCGCGGCGCCTGATGGTACTGGTGGCGTTTTTTGCGGGAGTGAGTCTCGGGCTTGCGCGCGGATCGGTCGGGCAACAGGCGCTGGCGGTGTATCAACCGCTACGTTCGCAGCACGTACGAATCACTGGCGTGGTGAGTGATGATGTCGATGCGGCAAAATTTGGCGCGACGCGGATGAAACTGACGCAGGTGCGATATGATGGCCACGATTTGCCGGGTCGAGTGTTTGTGTCGGCGACAAAAGCGAGTGCAGTGCGACGCAGTGATAGGGTGAGTGTAGATGGGATTTTGGACGAAGGCTTCGGTAGTTTTCCGGCGAGTATCAAAGGTGAGGTTGTCAGCGCCTATCGTCCCGTACCGGGCGATGTCGCGCTGGAAGTGCGCGATGGATTTGCTGCGAAAGTGAAACAGGCAATCCCAGAGCCAGAAGCGAGCCTCGGCGTGGGGTATTTGCTCGGTGCGAAATCGGCGCTGCCAACGCATCTCAGTGACGCGCTGAGAATCGCGGGGCTCACGCACATCGTCGTGGCAAGCGGCTACAATTTGATGATTCTCGTGCGAATCGGGCGGCGACTATTCGCAAAGATTTCGAAATATCTCGCGACGTTGAGCGGCGCCGTGCTGATTGTGGGTTTTATCGCGATGACGGGCATGAGTGCGACGATGATGCGCGCGGGGCTCGTCGCGGGGATGGGGCTGTGGGCGTGGTATGTCGGGCGGAAATTTCATCCTGTGACGCTGCTCGGGCTTGCCGCGATGATCACGGTATTGATCGACCCGAGTTTTGCGCTTGGCGATCTCGGCTGGCTGCTGAGTTTTTCGGCATTTGCCGGCGTGATGATCATTGCACCGATTGTGACGAGTTATTTTTTTGGAAGCGATCGCGTGCCATTTGTCGGCGGGCTTTTGATCGAAACGCTTTCGGCAATCGTTGCGACGACGCCGGTGATGATCATGGCATTTGGACAATTCAGCGTGGTCGCGCCGATTGCAAATGTGTTGGTCGTGCCGATGATTCCGATCACGATGTTGCTCGTCGCTGTGGCTGGAATGGGGACGTTGGTTTTGCCGGCGTTCGCGAGCGTGTGGGGCTGGCCCGCTGCGCAACTTCTCAAATTGCAAACGACGATCGTCGAATGGTGCGCGTCCCCGGACTGGGCGATGAGCAAACCGCAATGGCAATGGTGGATGCTCGTGCTGTACCTCGCAGCCGCGGGAGGCGTGATTGGCTATATGAAATGGCGCAGCGGTGTGCGCTTATATCAGGCGTCTGTCGTAGAATAACAGAGGAAAATGTGGTATACTAAAATAAATTGAATCACTAAAACTTCCAGGAGGTTTCATGTCAGGACATAGCAAATGGGCGACTACCCACCGACAAAAAGCCGTCGTTGATGCAAAACGTGGCGCAGTATTTACAAAAATCGGCAATCTTATCGCGATCGCCGCGCGTGGTGGCATCGACCCTGCGATGAATCCGTCGCTCGCGCTCGCGATCGAAAAAGCCAAGGCGGCGAACATGCCGTCAAACAACATTCAGCGTGCGATCGATCGTGTCGCCGACAAAAACGCCGCAACGCTCGAAGAAATCACGTACGAAGCCTACGGTCCTGGCGGCGTTGCATTTATCATCGAGACAGCAACGGACAACAAAAACCGCACGTACCCGGAAGTGCGCACGGCCGTCACGAAAAATGGCGGGACGATGGCGGACGCCGGAAGCGTGATGTTTCAGTTTGAGCGAAAAGGCGTGATTCGGGTACTCGCGAGCGGTGAAGATGCACTGCTCACGGTGCTCGACGCCGGCGCCGAGGATGCAGTCGAAAATGACGGTGAATTGATTGTCTATACGGATATGAAAGATCTCGCAAAAGTCCGTCAGTCGATTGTCGACGCCGGGCTCAAAGTCGCGGATGCCGAATTGCAATATGTTGCACACAATGACGTGCCGGTCGATGACGCGGAATCGGCGCGTAAAGTCATGAAGGTCATGGACGCGATCGAAGACGTCGATGATGTGACAAATGTTCATACGAATGCCGACATCACCGTCGAACTTGACGAAGCATAGACTTTGCAAATAGTTGACACGGCGCTAGACCTTGCGTATAACTAAACGCAAGGTTTTAAGCATAAACATGAAACAAACACGACAATTTCTGTGGCGCACGGTCCTCACGAGTCTCGCGGTGGGGCTCGTGATATCGCCGCTGAGTGCTGGGGCTGAGGCGCTCACTGACGTTGCGCTAACCGCGCCTGTCGACGCGACGACAGTGAGCGCGCCAGCAGCTCCTACGCTGACCCCCGCGGAACCTGTAGCGGCGGCAGCGACCGCGCCTGTCGCGACGCCGCAGGATACGCCGGTCGTTACCGCACCAGCTGTCACGCCTGTTGTTGCACCCGCACCTGTTCCACAATCCACCCCGGCGCCGACACCCACGTCAATCCAAGCGACCGTCACGACCCCGGCATACGCGCCTGTCGAACATCCAACATCTAGCAATGATATCGTAATTTCGAGTTTCCGCCTGGCAAGCACCGGTACGACATTTGACTACATCGAGCTGACGAATCGCACCGACAAATTTGTCGATCTCGCGCCGTACAGTATCGTGCTCGTACAGCCCGCGATGAGTAATGGCGCGGTGATTGATAGCGCAATGTGCCAGATTCCGCTTTCCGGATATATCAAGTCATCCTCAGCGATCGGTCTGAGCTCGTTTGATTTGCACAACGCGATTCGTTTTTCGTGTGGTGATTTTGCGCCGGATGGTGCGATGCGCGCAGTGCGTGTACTGCGTGCTGGAGTGCTGATCGAAGAGATTTTTATCACCGATATAACAACCGCTACTCAGCCGCATCCAGGTGAAATTTGGAAACGAAGTATGACGAGCCAAACAGGTAATCTCATCAAAGACTTTTCTCGCCAAAAACCAACCGCAACGATTCGCGACGATCTCACGCAAGTATACGAATTGCCGTACGATTCATTGCCATTTCGCGTCATTGAATTTCTGCCAAATGTCGCCAAACAGTGTGTGGAGCGCGATGTGCTGACGACAGCATCGGGCTGCCGGCCGTATATAAAATTAGAAAATCTCACGGACGAACCGATCGATCTCAGTCAGTTTGTGATGCGCAGTGGCGTCGCTGGAACGCAGACGACGAGCCAGTACAAATCGCAGCTTTCGGGTGTGTTGCCGGCGCGTGGATGGCTGACGATCGAGCAGACGGTGCGCGGCGACAATTTGTATTTCGCCGATCAAGGAACGGTGTGGTTCGAAGATCAATTCAACCTCAAAGAGTACGATGCAGGTGTCGCAGCATACGAGAGTGCGGATACGGTCGCAAACACCGGGAAGACATGGGCATATTTTGCTGAGGATTTGGCGTGGCGATGGGCTGAGCCAACGCCGCAAGCGCACGAAAATCGTGATATTGTCCCCGAGCTCGAAACGACACCGGGTAAAGGCGCGGTCGAATTGACGCCGTGCAAAGAAGGACAGTATCGTTCCGCAGAAACCGGGCGGTGCCGCCAAATTACGTCAACCAAAAGTCCTGCTGCCTGTAAAGACGGTCAGTACCGCAGCGAAGAAACCGGGCGCTGTCGTTCGATCGTTTCGGCAGTCGCAAGTGCGCTGAAACCATGTGGCGAAGGACAATTTCGTAATCCTACGTCTGGACGCTGCAAAAAAATCGCCAGTACCGACGATATCGTGAAGCCATGTGATGAGGGGTACACACGCAATCCTCTGACGAATCGCTGTCGCAAAACACCGACCAGCGAGATGCCGCTCGCTGCGTTTCCGGTCCAACCGATCGCAACGAATAGCAATAGCGCATCGACGTGGTGGGGGCTTGCCGCGATTGCGGTCGCCGCACTCGGCTACGGGGCGTGGGAATGGCGCACCGAAATCGGTCGCGGTGTGCGGCGTCTCGTGACCTTTGGGCACAAATAATTTATACTGAAACTATGAGAATTATTGGGATCGACCCAGGCACTGGTATCCTTGGTTTTGGCGTCATCGACGCCCACGGCGGCCGTATGAAACTCGTCACGGCCGGAGTTATTCGTACGCCAGCTCATACACCGCTTCCCGAGCGACTCGAAGAAATCTATAATGGGCTGACGGAGATCGTCGCCGAAACAAAGCCCGATGTGATGGCGATCGAAAAGCTGTTTTTTAGTCGCAATATTACGACGGCGATCAGTGTGGCGCAGGCACGTGGCGTGGCGATGTTGACTGGTCGTCAGGCGAAGCTCCGGATCGAGGAATACACGCCAAACGAAATCAAACAATCGATCACTGGCTACGGCGCTGCCAAAAAACCGCAAGTTCAGGAAATGGTACGCGTGCAGCTCGGCCTCAGTGAAGTGCCAAAACCAGACGACTGCGCCGATGCGCTCGCTGCGGCGATCATGTGTGGATTCGTCCTGCGCGGTCAGTAAATCTATACAAAAGCGATTTCGTAGTATAATAAATGAGTATGAAGAAACGCACCCAACCTGCCCGCATGGGCCGTTATGCAAACCTCGGCGCGGTCAAACACGCCACTCGCAAACCTGCGCGAAAAGCGACAGGGCGATTCGCGTGGTTTCGCAATCTCTCACGCAAAAAAAAGATTCTGGTCATCGCAGCCCCGATTGCTGCTTTTTTGATTTTGACGCCGCTCATCACGTATTTGATTTTGGCAAACGATATCAAAGATCCGGAGCGTTTGATGAACCGCAACAACACCGGCGTAGTGCTCGAAGATATCAATGGCAAGGCATTTTATAGTATCGGACGCGCCGAACATCGCAATCGTGTGCCGCTCAGCGCCATTTCGCAGGATATGAAAAACGCGCTGCTTGCCAGCGAGGACAAGGATTTTTACAAACATGGCGGCGTCAATATTTTTAGTACACTGCGCGCGCTGTTTACGAATTACGGCGGTGGCTCGACTCTCACGCAGCAGCTCGTCAAAAACACATTGCTCACCGACCAGCGCAGCTACCTGCGCAAATACCAAGAGGTGTTTATGGCGATGGCAGTCGAGCAAAATTATACGAAGGACGAGATCCTCGATATGTATCTCAACTCCGTGTATTTTGGCGAAAACGCGTTTGGTATCGAGGACGCGGCGCGGGCGTATTTCAATACAACACCTGACAAATTGAACGTAGCACAGAGCGCGATGCTCGTCGGTGTGTTGCCGGCGCCGAGCGCCTATTCACCAATTAGTGGGAATCCGCAGTATGCCAAAGAGCGTCAAACGACAGTACTCACGCGTATGGTAAAGGCTGGATTTATCTCCGAAGCCGACAAAAACGCGGCGCTCGCTGAGCAGCTTGCCTACGGCGAGGGTGCGACAAACGCAAACACCACTGCGCCGCATTTTGCAGAAATGGTGATGAATCAGCTCAGCGAAAAATACGGTTATGAGACAGTCGTGCGCTCGGGCTATCAGGTGAAAACCACGCTTGATCTCGACGTCCAAAACGCGCTTCAAGAAAGTGTCGCAAACGGCATGACACACATTAACGCGATGGGCGGATCAAATGCAAGTGCGATGGTGCTCGATCCAAAAACAGGTGAAATTCGCGGCCTCGTCGGCAGTGCCGACTGGAACAACGACAAGTGGGGCAAGGTCAATATGACGACAACAGCGCGCCAGCCGGGCTCGAGCTTCAAGCCGATTTACTATTCCTATGCGTTGGCCGATGGCGTGATCACACCGGCAACGATTCTCGAAGACAAAGTCACGGATTTTGGTGGTGGCTACACTCCACGTGATGCCGATCGCAACGAAGCCAGTCGTGGCAAAGTTTCGGTGCGCCAGGCGCTCGATTGGTCGCTCAATATCCCGAGTATCCACGTCATGCAAAAATACACCATCGACAAATCGATCACAGCCGCAAACAATCTCGGAATCAGCGAAGTCAAAAAAGACCAAAATTACGGGCTCTCACTTGCGCTTGGTTCGGTCGAGGTCCCGCTGGAAACGATGGTGCATGCATATAGCTCATTCGCAAATCAAGGCCAGCAATATGACATCCAAAAAATCAGCGAAATCCAAGACAAATTCGGCAAAAAAATATTCACCGTCAATCACCAAAGCCACCAAGCGATTAGCAAAGAAGGCGCGTATTTAATCTCAAATATCCTCAGCGACAACACGACACGCGCACGAATTTTTGGGAGCAGCCTGAACGTCGCGGGGCACACCGTCGCGGTGAAAACCGGTACGACAAACGACAACCGCGACGCCTGGACGATCGGCTACAACCCTGACTATGTCGTCGGCGTGTGGGTTGGCAATAACGACAATACGACGATGCGCAGCGGTGGTAGCGACATGGCGGGCCCGATTTGGCGCAATACAATGACGAAGATTTTGTCCGGCAAAAAAAATACACAATTTCCTGTACCGGGCGGTATCACGCAGCGCGATGTGTGTACTGGCACGGGCGGGCTAGCCACAAAAGCCGGCAGCAATACGTACAAAGAATTCTTCATGACAGGTGCGCTGCCGACAAATAATTGTAACGTCGAGCCAACGAAAATCGATGTCTGTCAATTGTCGACTGGTACTGTCGTTTCGATCAACGAAGACGATTACAATGACACGGCGTACTCAAAAAACACCGACAATTGTAAACCACCAACGCTGCAAGCTTGCGATCTGAAAACCGGTTCGGTCGTGACGATCGACCGCGACAAATACAATACGACGGATTACTCGATGGATACGACAAATTGTAAGTCAAATAGTAATTCGAATAGCAACAACGGCAACGACAACGGAAATAGTAGCGGCACGATACAAGCCTGCGACACGTCGATCGGCAAGGTCGTCACAATTCAGAGTTCGCAGCTCGACAACAAACGCTACACCACCAATACGACCTCCTGTAGTGTTGCGCCGACGTCGCCCTAGCGCGCCGCAGATGATATACTGAAGATATGATTGCACATGTCTTTGGAAAAGTGGCAGAAAAATTCGGTGGGGCAGTGATCGTTGATGTTGCCGGCATCGGCTATGAAGTCAATACGCCGACGAGTGATTTCGATGCCGTGAAACTCGGCGATGAAGTGAAATTTTATACCTATCATCACATCCGTGAACAGTCGCAGGAACTGTTCGGGTTTTCGAGCCTCGCGGCAAAGAAACTATTTGAGATGCTGATTACAGTTCAAGGTGTTGGTCCGAAAGCTGCACTTGCGATTCTCAGCCTTGATGAGGCGGAGCACGTGCGTAACGCGATCGCAAATGCCGATAGTGCGTATCTCGCGAAAGCATCAGGAGTCGGCAAGAAAACTGCCGAACGCGTGGTCGTGGATCTGAGTGACAAGGTGGGCATGCCGATTGTGTATCGCCGTCAAGATGGAGGAGTCCAGACCGAATTGAATACGAGTGATGAAGCACTCGAGGCGCTGATTGCGCTCGGCTATACGTTGAACGATGCGACAGAAGCGCTCGAACATGTCGACTCGAAGCTCTCGACGAGCGAACGCGTACGCGAAGCGTTGAAAGGCTAGGCGATGGTTCGAAATCCTGAGTGTACGATATGTGATATTATTAGCGATCCAGCGAACGGTGACGTGACACTGTTTGACGATACGACAGAGAGCACGGGGTGGCGTGCTGTCTTGATGAAAGACCAGGGTGCTCTCGGAGCGAGTTATCTGACGACACGCGAACATCGAAGTGATATCGATGAGCTGAGCGATACGGAATGGCAAGAGCTTCGTGATCTCGTGCGCTTGATGACTGCCGCGATGAAGCGTGAATTTCATCCAGTACATATGAATCTTGCCTGCGACATGAATGATGCGGCGGCGGCCGGAGAACCGACGCACGTTCATTTCAAGCTCCGGCCACGAGGTTTTCGGC
This sequence comes from uncultured Candidatus Saccharibacteria bacterium, assembly GCA_964649505.1. Taxonomy (GTDB): domain Bacteria; phylum Patescibacteriota; class Saccharimonadia; order Saccharimonadales; family Saccharimonadaceae; genus Saccharimonas. Next base: position 16,909 of record CAZYRC010000005.1, on the reverse strand, counting down.
AAACGTCAATTGGCCGAGAAACATTTAGTGATCCTGGGTTCGGAACGAAGGAAGTCGTGCCTCATAAAGTTGGCCGGGCAACACTAACGCTTATCAGAGAATTGTTGGAGAGCGGTAACCTCTAGAGGTCTGCTACAATAAGGTATATGGCAATCGAGCGGATAGTTGATACAAGTAGCCACGATGACGACAACGAAGAGCAACGCATCGAGGTGAGTTTGCGTCCGCAGAACTTCAAAGAGTATGTTGGGCAAGAACGGCTGAAAAAGAATCTTAAGCTCAGTATCGATGCGGCGAAAAAACGTGGAGAACCGATTGATCACGTGTTGCTGTATGGTCCACCGGGGCTCGGCAAAACGACGATGGCGAGCGTCATCGCAAACGAGATGGGCGCAGGGCTTCGCGTCACGGCGGGTCCGGCGATCGAACGTGCAGGCGATCTCGCGAGTATCCTCACGAACCTTCAGGATGGCGACGTGCTATTTATCGACGAAATACATCGGCTCAGCCGAGCGGTCGAGGAAGTGCTCTACTCGGCGATGGAAGATTTCAAGCTCGACATCGTGATCGGCAAAGGCCCGGCGGCGCGCAGTGTCCGGCTTGACCTGCCGCGCTTCACGGTGATTGGTGCAACGACGCGAACGGGTAGTCTCGCGGCGCCGCTGCGCGACCGGTTCGGACATATCTATCGACTTGAATTTTACACACCAGAAGAAATCGCGCGAATCATCACGCGCAGCAGTGATATTTTGCAGAGCAAAATCGAACCTGAGGCGTCGAAACTACTCAGTACACGCGCCCGTCTCACGCCGCGTATCGCAAACCGTTTGCTCAAACGCGTCCGGGATTATGCTGATGTGAACGGTGATGGTATAATCGATGTAAAAACAACAACATCTGCGCTCGAGCTGCTCGAAGTCGATGAACTTGGGCTTGATCCGGCTGACCGACGATTGCTTGAAAGCATCATTGACGCGTACGATAGCCATCCTGTTGGGCTCAATACGATCGCTGCGCTCACGGGTGACGAGGCGACAACGATCGAGGATTTTTATGAACCGTATCTTTTGCAGCTCGGATTTATCGAACGCACGCCGCGAGGTCGCGTTGTCACGCAAAAAGCGCGAAAACATCTCGGCAAATAGGATATAATGAGGGCAAGATGGACGACAAATACAACGACGACGAACTCACCGACACGAGAGCTGGCGACAAGCCGTTTGCCTACGACGCCGAGGGCCGCCCGTTGTATTCGGCGCCACCGGCAGGGGCGACAGCCGATGGAGCGCCCGCTCCTGCGCAGACCACCGTCGTGCATATGACGCGCGCGGTCGAGCCGATGAAACAAGAAATTTCGGAAGAAACAAAGAAGCGGCATGAGGATTCGGTGGCGCTTTATCCAGAGCTCAACCTTTCAAGTCATGAGTATGTGATTCGCGATGTGCGTCGCCATCCGATCGGCATGGTGTTGCCGTTGGTTTCGACGGTGATTGGAGTTTCGATCGTGCTACTATTTGTGATGAATTATGACATCTTGGTGTCGAGTCTCGGGCTGCCAGAATCTGGGTTCGGCATGGTGGTTCTGATGGCGATTTTGATGATCATCCTTCTGCTCATTGGTGGGTATCTCGCGGCGTGGGTGTATATCAATAACCGTTTTTTCCTGACAAACGAATCGGTGATTCAGGAGATTCAGACGAGTATTTTTTCACGGCGCGAGCAGACGGTGAGTTTGCAAAACATCGAAGATTCGAGCTATCGCCAGCACGGTTTGATTCAGACAATGTTTAATTACGGCTCGATTCGCCTCAGCACCGAGGGTGACGAGACGACATATCGATTTGATTATGTTGCAAATCCAAAACGTGAGGTGGGAATCCTCAACAATGCGGTCGAGGCATTCAAAAACGGTCGCCCGGTCGGCGAAGAAGATATCAACGACGACTAGAACCTAGTGGTCGCGATTTGTTTTGACGTAATCATCCTCACGTTCGAGATCGGCGCGAAGTGTGTAGCCGGTGCAGTGCCCGTCGGTGTTGCAGCCCGTCGGGTCGTAGCGATAATTTGATCCAGTCTCGCCGAGTTTGATACCGTTTGGATCGGTGAAAAGTCCTGGATCCATCGCGCGCAATGTTTTGCTGTCGATCGAGGACGGATAATATTTGTTTGCCGGATAGAATACTTCCTCGAGGTTGTAGTACATCGCATTGACCGCGACTTTTCGTGCGGCATCACGCTGCACGGCTGTGACTGTCGCTTTTTCGGTGAAAAAAAGCCAGCCGCCAACACCGAGGACGAGGATGACAATCAAAAGTTCAATAATAGTAAAGCCTTTATGTTTCATTCTCCTAGTATACCAAATCCTGACGATGCGGGGTATAATAAAGAGAACTAATAGAAGAGGGGACTGTATGGCAAAAAAGACTGAAAGCAAGACATTGGCCGAAAAACCAACGGCAGACGAAGGCAAACTCAAGGCATTGGGTTTGGCAATGGATCAGATCACCAAACAATTTGGTGATGGTTCGATCATGAAACTGGGCGAAGCAAAAAAAGTCGACGTTGAGCTATTGCCAAGCGGTAGCCTGAGCCTTGACATTGCTCTGGGTGGCGGCTATCCAAAAGGTCGTATCATTGAGATCTACGGGCCAGAATCATCGGGTAAGACAACGCTCACACTTCACGCGATCGCCGAAATCCAGAAACAAGGCGGCACGGCGGCATTTATCGACGCCGAGCACGCACTTGACCCAGCCTACGCTAAAAAACTCGGGGTCGACACCGACAATCTCCTCGTCAGCCAGCCGGACAATGGTGAGCAGGCCCTCGAAATCGCCGAGACGCTGGTGCGCTCAAACGCCGTCGACCTCATCGTTGTCGACTCGGTTGCGGCGCTCGTGCCGCAGGCCGAAATTGATGGCGACATGGGCGACAGCCACATGGGTCTGCAAGCCCGACTCATGAGCCAGGCGCTGCGCAAACTCACCGGCATCATCAACAAATCCAAAGCAACGGTGATCTTCATCAACCAAATCCGCATGAAGATCGGCGTGATGTTTGGCAACCCAGAGACGACGACCGGTGGTAACGCATTGAAATTCTACGCATCGGTCCGCGCTGACATCCGCCGTATCGGTCAGATCAAAGAAGGCGAAGAGATCATCGGCAACCGCACAAAGGTGAAGATTGTCAAAAACAAAATTGCGCCACCATTCCGCGTCGCCGAATTTGACATCATGTACAACGAAGGCATCAGCAAAACCGGTGACGTCCTCGACCTCGCGGTGCAGCATGGCGTCGTCGGCAAGGCCGGCGCATGGTTTGACTACAACGACGCAAAAATTGGCCAAGGCCGCGAGCAGACCAAGAAATATCTGAAGGAAAATCCAAAAGTTCTCGCTGAAATCGAGAAAAAAGTCCGCGACAAAGTTGCAGCGACAGAGAACGAGTAGTCGAACTTTTGAGTGATGAAAATTACGAGTATTTCATCGCAGGTTCGCAGCCCCGACCGGATCAATGTCAATATCGACGGCAAGTATCGGTTTAGTTTAGATATTTCCCAGGTGACTGAGCTTGACGTCAAGGTTGGGAGGGAAGTTGATGAGGAAGAGTTGGCGGAGCTCGAGACGGAGAGCCAGTTTGGCAAGCTCTATGCGCGGACGCTCGAGTATTGTCTGATGCGGCCGCATAGCGTCAGAGAAGTGCGCGACTATTTGTACAAAAAAACACTCACCAAACGACGTATGGTGACAGTGACGCGGGGAAGGGCGAAAGGCGAGCGAAAGCTCATCGAAACTCTCGGCTACGCCCCTGCCCTAGCAGATCGAGTGTTGACAAAATTACAACACAAAGGCTACGTTGATGACGAACAATTTGCACGGTGGTGGGTCGAGTCTCGAAATCTTACAAAAGGCACTTCCCTTCGCAAACTTCGAGCAGAATTGCAGGCAAAGGGCGTGGCGAGCGGGATCGTCGAGCAGGTGGTTGCTGAGAGCGGTCGTAGTGACGATGATGAACTTGCGAAAATGATTGCAAAAAAACGTAGTAAATATCCTGACGAGCAGAAGTTTATGCAGTACCTCGCGCGCCAGGGGTTTGGCTACGATGCCATCAAATCCGCGCTCGCGACCGCTGACGAAGAATAGCTATTCGCCGTCGGGAATGTTTTTGGCTTCGGCGGCGGGTTTGTTGTTGCGAAATGGATTGACGTAGCTACCGACGACTTCGTGCAGTTCGGGCTCGGGCGCTTTGGCCTCGCTATGCACGACAATGGCGCGATCGTTGATCTCGATGATCTGCGAGCGGTGGATGATGAGCTCGGTGTCGTTGAGGCTGCGCAGCAACGGACGACGGACGGTGAGCTGTTGGATGACAAAGCCATTGGTTTCGACGGTAAAGTCGATGACTTTGCCAAGTTTGCGGCGTTTTTCGTCGGTGACGAGCATGCCGTCGAGATGAAAATGCTGATCATAAATCGATTTGATTTTGATGACGTCGTCGGGAGTGATGAACTCGTCCTCCGAGTCGACAATGAAACCGATGTCTGCCATCTCGCGCACATCAGCGATGCGCAACAGTAGTGGGTGCGCACTAAGCAGTGGGCCTTCGACTTCGTAGGCGACGATGACGAGAGTTGCAGGGTCGATGATCGGAATCGTGGTGCGCGCAAGTTCAGAGCCGGTTTGGAGTCCCATGACAGCGGTGTTTGAAAGTGTTGAGCCGAGTAATATCACGCGCTTCTCCTATTGAAATGGGTTTGTTCTACCTGATGGTTTGCTGAGCGCGGGCGCTGGGTCGTTTGGTCCGCGCAGGGTGTTGATTTTGTCGATGGTCGTTTGGTCAAATCCTGTTGGCTCGCTATCGATCACGACACCAGATGTATCGATCGTCGCGAGATAAAGCATCAGCGTCGCCACCGCGAGACCACCGAGGATGAATAGCGTAAAAATCATCACGTGGAATCGATGGAGAAAATGAGAGATGTTTTTGGAGAGTGCGGCGGGGTTGAGATCGATATTCATTAGCGTACGTATACCTCTATCGTTAGGATGTCACTGGTCAAACCTCCCTGATCGCCCTGGCTTTGGGAAAGGCTGATCTGTGAGATTTGCATGCGGAAGAGGCTTTGCTCGACGAGGTGGATGAAATTGAGCATCGCATCGTAATTGACAGGGTTTTTGAGGCTGACGGTCGCGGTCATCGATTTGACGCCGGCGGGCGCGCTGGCGGTCGAGGTCTTTGCGGTGGTCGCGGTAGTTGAGGAACTTGTCGAGCTCGAGGAGCCAACTTTTGCGGTCTTGGTATCGGCGAATGAGATGTTCGTCACGGCGAGTCCGGCTTCACTAGCGTATTTGTTGATGTCAGCGATGATTTGATCCTGGTAGACGTAGCTTTTGCTCTCGGAGACGAGTTGGTTTGCGCGTTCGACGGCTGATTTGTTTTCGGCAAGGAATTTTTTGGTGGTGACGAGGTGCTCGAGACTCGATTGGCTGGCCTGCGCTTTTGCGGCGACGGTTTGTGATTCGGCGGAATAGTTTTTCACTTGTTTGTACCCGAGCAAAAAGACGCCGACGCCCGCCGCCACCAGCAAGACGAGCAAGATCGAGAGGATGACGCGAAGGCTAGTTGAGGTTATCGACGAGGGTTTCATTTCAGAATGTCCTTTGAGTACGTGACGTTATAGAGTGCGGTGAGCGGGTAGTTCGATGCAGCTTCGCTCGTGGCGACGGATTGGAAGCTCACAGATGTGAAAAGTGGTTTGCCATTAATTTTGGCATTGGTGAGGGCGTTTTTGACTTCGATGGATTTTTCGTAGGAGACGGTTTTGATGGTGAGGGTCGTCGAGGTGCCAAATGTCGCCGGGTCGATAGTCAGCTGGTCGACAGCGGATCCGTCGGGGAGGTTGTTTGCGAGCCCCATGATGAGTGTCGTGTAGGGAACTTGTTTGCCGAGAATGTATTTGGCTGTTGCGAGGTTGGTGCGAAAGAGGTCGGCTTGCTGCTTGGTTGCGGAATATTCGGCGGTTTTGGCGGTGTTGTCCGCGATGACCGATTCGTTGCGGGATTTTTCGGCGCTGACGAGAAAGATCACAGCCAGGATTTCGATGCTGAGGATGACGATAAATGCGCCCATCAGCACGACGTAGCGAAGAAGCAGCGTGTTGGTGCGTGCGGCGGTGAGTTGTTTTTTGTCAGCAGGCGGGAGGAGATTGATCATTTCCAGGCCTCCTCTGGCGGGACGCCGGCAAGTCCCGCGACAGCGATGTAGCGTGGGCGGAATTGTTTGCCTGGCTGTTTGAGGTCGCCAAAATCAAGATTTTGCCATGGGCTGGCGACGCGCGCTGGCATGACGAGTTCGTTCGTGAAAAATTCACCGATCCCAGGGACGTTCGCGCCACCGCCGACGATGAGGACCTGTTCGATTTTTTTGTCTACCGAGAGGCGCTCATTGTAGTAGCGAATCACCTTGCGCACCTCTGTCGCGATGCGTTCGAGGCTCGGGCGAAGGGCGCGTGTGACGCGCTCTTGGCGGGGGCCCGGTGCGAGGCCACTGAGGACTTTGTACTGGTGTGCGGTTTCGAGCGGAACGCCGAGTTTTTTGGCGATATCGAGCGTGAAGGTGTTGCCACCGAGGCCGATACCACTCGTGATACGCACAAGGCCATTGTCAAGGACGGCGACGTCGGTGCTGGCCGCGCCGATGTCAACGATGATGGTCGAGAGATGGCCTTCTTCGGTCGCCTGGAGGACGCGCGCGACGGCATTGATACTCGGCTCGGCGACGATTGGCTCGAGCCCGGCACTGCGCACAGCGGCGAGGCAATTGTCGACAAGCGTCTGCGGCACGGCCGACATAATCACGGTGAGATTGTCTTTCGTTTTGTCGACGACTTCGTGGTCGACATAGAGCGACGAAAGTGGCACAGGGATATACTGCTCGACCTCGACTTCGACCGCTTCACTGACGTGATTTGCCTGGGCAATCGGGATAGTGAAGGCGCGTGAAAAGGTTCGCCCTGTCGGCAATCCAAGGATGACGTGGTCGGAGTGGAGCTGGCCAACGATGTTGTTTTTGAGCAGAGACGCGATGCTCTCTGAGAGGTAGGTGTCCTCGGCATTGTCGAGCGAGGCCTGGACTTTCGCGGGATCGAGATCGAGCGAGCCATAGCCGAGCACGAGCCAATGTTTTGGGTCGATCGCCATCACTTTGACACCAGTTTGACTGATATCAAGTCCGATAATTGGTTTGTCTTTGTAGAATAATTTTGACATATGCCCACAGCTTCTCTATCACTTATCAGTATAACATGAGCGGAATAAAATACGCTATCCTTTCACACTTTGTGCGAGGCCGGCGATCGGGCCCATCACGCTCGCTGCGATCAAACCAACCATCGAACCCATGACGAGAATCATCACTGGCTCGATGATGGAGCTAATCCCATCAATGGCGACGTCGACTTCCTCCTCATAAAAATCCGCCACTTTGACAAGCACAATATCCGTCTGCCCTGTTTCTTCGCCGACCGCAAGCATCTGCGCGACGATCGGCGGAAAGAGGTCATTTTTTTCGATAATGGCCGAAAGGTTTTTGCCATTTTTGACTTGCTCGGCGGCGTCGACGAGGGCTTCTTCGTAGACGACGTTGCCCACTGCGCGGGCAGTCACACCGAGCGCTTCGAGGACGGCTACGCCGGCGCCCATGAGCGCCGAAAACGTGCGCGCAAACCGGGCGACAGCGACTTTTTGGATGATTGGCTTGATCATCGGGATTTTGAGCACGAGCGTGTGAAACACTTTTTTGCCGTGCGGTGTTTTGAGCCAGCGCATCAAAAAGACAATGCCGCCGACGATCAACGGCAAGAGAAAGAGTCCATAGTGAATCAGGAAATCACTAATCCCGAGCATCGCCTGGGTGAGTGCGGGAAGCTGCGCGTCCGGGCCGCCGAGATCTTTCAAAATCTTGCCAATCTGCGGGATGACAAAGATCATCAAACCGAAAAACGCAACCACCGTGATCACCATCAGCACCATCGGATACGTCATCGCGCTTTTGATTTTTTTGCGCATGGTGGCGTTTTTTTCTTGCTGGAGAGCGAGGCGTTTCAAGATGTCGTCGAGGATACCGGCGGCTTCACCAGCGCGCACCATGTTGACATAGACATCGTTGAATGCATTTGGGTATTTCATCAGTGCGTCAGCGAGCTGTGCGCCGCCTTCGACGTCTTTGATGACGCCGTCGAGAATCGTACGCAGGGCTTGGCTATCGGTGTGGTCGCGCTGCGACGTGAGCGCGCGCAGCAGCGGTACGCCGGCCGAAACCATCGCGCTGAGCTGGCGCGTGAACATCACGAGATCGTCTGATTTGATTTTGTGCGCGCCAAAAAAATCAAGCGCTGTGAACGAACCTTTTTTGCTTGCACCTTCTTTGACGCTGATGGGTTTGAGATTTTGCCGACTGAGCGTTGAGAGCACCGACGAGCGATCGGCTGCCTCGATGTTGCCTTGGACGGTGGCGCCAGCGGCGTTGGTTGCGACGTAGTGAAAATTCGTCATGTTATTCTCGCGTCACCCTCAAAACTTCATCGAGCGTTGTATTGCCGCGGAGCGCTTTGACCAACCCGTCCGTCTGCATAGTCGTCATGCCTTCGGAAATCGCTTGGTCTTGGATCTGGTTGCTGGTCGCATTTGCGGTGATCATTTTTTGGATAGGAACGCTTACGCCGAGTACTTCATAAATACCAATTCGGCCTTTGAAGCCAGTGTGGTTGCATTCTTCGCAGCCCTCGGGATTGGCGTGCCAGAGCGTCGTGATGGTCGTTTCGTTTGTACCGAGCGGCGTATCGCCGCCGACTTTTTGTTCGGATGCGGTCGTTTCGAGGTCGTGGATATAGCTAAATTCTTGTTCAGGTTTGAGATTGAAAAGCTGTACGACTTCCTCGACTTCAGTCTCCTCTGGCGTGTACGAAACGCGGCAGGTCATACAGAGGCGGCGCACCAGGCGCTGACCGACGACAGCTTTGACAGTGCTCGCGATCAGGAATGGTTCGATGCCCATGTCGAGCAAACGCGGCAGACACGTTGCGGCATTGTTGGTGTGAAGGGTACTAAAGACAAGGTGTCCGGTTAGCGCCGCCTGGACGCCGAGGTTGGCGGTTTCGCCGTCGCGAATCTCTCCCACCATGATGATGTTCGGGTCTTGGCGAAGCAACGCTCGCAGGCCATTTGCAAAGGTCATGCCAGCTTTAGCGTTCGTCTGTGTTTGGTTGACGCCGGGGATTTTGTACTCGACCGGGTCTTCGATCGTCGAAATATTTACGTCAGGTTTGTTGAGCATGGTGAGCACTGAAAAAAGCGAGGTCGATTTTCCACTTCCGGTCGGTCCGGTGATCAGCACCATGCCGTTTGGCTGTGCAATCGCTTCGGTGATAACGCTCAAAGAATGACCCCAGTAGCCGAGCTGCTCGAGTGTCACGGCTTGGTTTGATTCATCGAGAATACGCATGACAACTTTTTCGCCGTCGGCGATCGGGAGTGTACTGACGCGAAGGGCGTATTGTTTGCCGGCGACTTTGATTTTGAAACGGCCGTCCTGTGGCACGCGGCGTTCGTCGATTTTGAGATTGGCGAGGATTTTGATGCGCGACACGAGGGCGCCGAGGACATTGCGCGGGAGTTGATTGACTTCTTTTAGTACGCCATCGATGCGGTAGCGCACCTGCACGAAATTTTCACGTGGCTCAATGTGAATGTCGGATGCCTGCGAGCGAATCGCGTATTCGAGCAGCAGGTTGACGGTCTGAGCAATCGGTGAATCTTCGGCGACATCCGCTTCCGAAACTTGTTGCGCCGTGCCGTCGTCCTCGCGCTGGATATCGATGACTTGGTTGAGCTCTTCGTTCACGTCGCCGCGGTAATTTTCGAGACAGAGGAGGATATTGTCGTGCGGCGCGATGTAAATTTTCGTATTTTCGCCGATTTCTTTTTCGATGAAACTTGTCGCTTGGATGTCGTCCGGGTCATCCATCGCGAGATGCACGAGGCCGTCTTCGTCGATTTTGAAAATCACGGCGTTGTACTGGCGCGCGATGCGTTCTGGGATGCGATTGAGTACCTCTGTCGGGATGTCGCGCGGGTCGATCTCGATATAGGGAATATCAGCGTATTCTGCGAAACGTTTCGTCAGGTCTGCTTCGGTGATCAATTTCGCTTCGATGACGACGTCTTGCAATGGGCGTGACTGACGAGCCGCCTCTTCTTTGAGAGGGGCAAGCTGTGTTTCAGTCGCCACACCACCCTGCTCGAGCAATTTGACAAGCGTGTCATCTTGAATACGCATAATGCTTGTGTCTATTGTACCCGAAAACGACCGAGAGTGCTAGTCAAAAATATGGTATAGTGACTAGAGTGAACTACACGATCAATTCGAGTGATGGGATGCAAGATTTTGGTGCGCGCCTGGGGGCGAAACTTTCTGGTGGTGAGGTGATCGAGCTCGTCGGCGATATCGGCGCGGGCAAAACGACCTTCACAAAAGGTCTCGCGCGCGGTCTCGGCGTCAGCGACGACGTCCAGAGTCCGACATTTACGATTTCGCGAATCTACGAAACCCCGAGCGGCATCCGACTTGCGCACTATGATTTTTATCGGCTGCAAGATGCCGGCGTGATGCAAATGGAGCTCGCAGAATCTGTGTGCGATCCGCACACGATCACGGTGATCGAATGGGCAAAAATTGTCGAAAACGTTTTGCCAGCGACAGCGCTCACGATCGAAATCGCGCCGCGCGACGAGATGACACGTGTTGTTAAAATAACAACAGACGATGAACGACTGAAAAAAATAAGTGAGGAACTAGGATGATTATTTTGTGGGATAGTTCGGAGATGGAAGCGCATATTGACGTGATTGACGGCCAGCGCCGCGAGCATATTTCATGGCAGGCTGAGAGGACGCTTGCGCGCGACATGTTGGCATTTTTGCGCGACACACTGCAAAAATTCGGCTATGAATTTTCTGACATCACAGGAATCGGCGTGTTTCGTGGGCCGGGAAGTTATACAGGTCTGAGAATTGGGCTGACGGTACTAAATACAATGGCGCACGCGGAGAAGATTCCGATCGTTGGCGCGACGGGCGAGGAGTGGCGCGAAACATGCGAGCGTCGACTCGCTGACGGCGAAAATGATGAAATCGTGCTGCCAGAATACGGTGGCGAAGCGCGCGTCACGAGTCCGCGAAAGTAGCGCAAAAAACGCTTGCCCTCGGACTAGCCGAGGCGCTACAATAGAAATAGCTCTCGAATGTTTTTGACGTATAAGAGCGATGACATCAACGAATCAACTTCCGGTATTTTTGAACACATGAGACAGCGCGACGAACACACGCTGGGATACTGGAGAAAGGAACCAATATGATAGAGATTATTGCCGCAATCGTGGGGATTGCGTTTGGCGTGGGCGGAAAAGTCGTCTACGATCGACGGCGCACCGCCAAAGGCAAGCACGACGCCGAAAAACTCGTCGCACGTGCCGAGACAAAGGCAAGCGATATCGTGCTGAAGGCAAAAGACGAGGCGCTCAAAATCGAAAACGAACGCCGCCGCGAAATGCAAAAAACCGAGAATCGTTTGGCAGATCGCGAAACGAGTCTCGATCGCAAACTCGATGAGCTCGACAAACGTGCTGAGAAATTGCGCGCTCAAGAAGACGAAGTTGAAGGGCTGAAGGGCGAGATTCGCGACATTCGCACGCGCCAGCAGGAGAAGCTCGAAAAAATCGCGGGACTAAAGAAAAAAGACGCCGCCGAAAAATTGATGCAGATGACCGAGCGCGACATAAAAGATGATCTCACGGGGCTCGTCGCAAAGATGCAAAAAGAAGCGGTGGATGATGCTGAGGAGCGTTCACAATTGATCATTCTGAGCGCGATGGAGCGCATGGCGAGCGAAGTCACAGCGGAGCGCACGGTGACGGCAGTGAAATTGACGGACGACGAGATGAAAGGCCGTATCATCGGCAAAGAAGGCCGCAACATCCAGGCGATGCAGCGCGCGACCGGAGTTGATTTCCTCGTCGACGACACGCCAGGTATGGTCGTGCTTTCGAGCTTTGATCCGATTCGTCGTCAGGTCGCGCGGCTCGGGCTTGAGATGCTGATGAAAGATGGACGCATTCATCCGGGACGCATAGAAGAAGTATTTGCAAAAGCCGAAAAACAAATTGAAAAAGAAACGCTGCGCGCGGGTGAAGACGCGGCGCGTGAAGTTGGCGTGACTGGCATTCCAAAGGATCTTTTGAAATTGGTTGGTGAACTAAAATACCGCACGAGTTATGGCCAAAACGTCCTGATGCATTCAACCGAAATGGCGCACATGGCGGGGATGATCGCCGAGGAAATTGGCGCAAATGTGCGCGTCACGAAGATCGCGACACTGCTTCACGACATGGGCAAAGCCGTGACACACAAAATCGAAGGCAAGCATCACCACATCGGTGCGGAACTGGCGCGCAAAGCCGGCATGAGTGAGGATATCGTGCACGCGATTGAGGCACACCACGACGACATCGAAGCCACGACGCCAGAGGCATTGATCGTGCGCGTTTGTGACGCGATTTCGGCGGCGCGACCAGGAGCTCGCAATATCTCGGCAGAGAATTTTGCGGAGCGAATGCGTGATCTCGAAAACGTTGCGACGAGTTTCAAAGGAATCGACAAGGCCTACGCGATCAGCGCGGGCCGTGAAGTGCGCGTGATCGTGCGACCAGAGCACGTCGACGACCTTTCGGCGATCAAATTGGCGCGCGATATTGCAAACAAAATTGAAAGTACCATGCAGTACCCAGGGACGATCAAAGTGAACGTGATCCGCGAGACGCGTGCGATCGAGTTTGCGAAATAATGCACGAATATACAGAAGCCGAGACTGTTGATTGGCTCAAGACGCTCGAAAAACGTATGTCGAGCGCGGCGGTCGCGCTGTTCACGGACGACGATCACGTGCTGGTCGTGAAGGCGTGGTACAAAAAATATTGGTCATTTCCGGGCGGTGTGGTGGATCCTGGTGAAACGCCGCGCCAGGCTGCGGTGCGAGAAACACACGAGGAGGTTGGTCTCGCGGCGGACGGCGAAGCACTCGAATTTCGGTTTGTTGTGGACCGCGTCAGCCCGATCGCGCAGACGTATCAATTTATTTTTCAGCAGCGTGTGGGCGATTCGTTTTTCGAGCATGTCCAGATCGATGGCGATGAAATCGAAGCCTTTGAGATTGTCACGCGCCAGCAAATTCTCGACAACGATCGCTACTACGGACAGTCGACGCGCAAGTGGGCCGAGGGGTATGTCGGCTATCACGAACAGCAATTCGGCGCGGGTCGTCAGGCGGAAATTTAGTCAATTATTCGGTGGGCGTCGCGTCGACGCCGAGCGCAATTTTGCCGAGTGGGCTCGCAACGATGACGACACGTCCCGCATCGCTACCGTCGAGCTCGCAGCTATAGAGCGTCAATTTCGCGGTGTCAGATGGCGCTTCGATTTCGGTTTGGTCGGGCTTCACGGTCGAGAGTGAATTGATCTCGTAGCCGTAGCGTACGCCGTCGTAGTCGACGACGATTTTGTCGCCGGTAACGAGTTTGTCGATATTATAAAATGGTGATTTTTCGATGGTGCCGCCGATCGTTGGCTGGATCGTGAATCGATGTGCGGCGATGATGAAGTTGCCGCCTTTTGCGGGGTTGCCACGCTCTGGATAGCGCCACTCGGCACCCTGATCGAGCGCTGCTTTGCCGCCGGCATTGTAGGGGATATTGACGCCAATTTTCGGGATGATGATGCGATTGTCGGTGGTTTTCGGAGCGGGCAGCGCGCTGACGGTGATCGGCTTGGTGACGAGATACGGCGCTGCGGCCGGCGCAAAAACGAGCGCAAGGGTGTAGAGTCCGCCCGCGATCAAAAGCACTGAAGCAACGACGAGAATTTTTCTCGGCGCACGACGAACAGATTTTTTTCCATTGATACTGAGCATTGACCCTCGCTTTTTCTACTTCTAGTATAGCACACCGTTTCGTTGGCCAAAACGGTGTGCTTGTTGTCTCTGAATAGAATTAGCTTTGCGCGAAAGGATGGGCGAGCGCAAGTGCTTCGTCGTCTTCGCTGATGCGCAAAAGTTCGTTGTATTTCGCGACGCGATCGGTGCGCGAGAGCGAGCCGGTTTTGATTTGGCCGCAACCAAGACCTACTGCCAGGTGGCTGATCGTCGTGTCTTCGGTTTCGCCAGAGCGGTGGCTCATGACGGTGTTCCAGCCGGCTGCCTGCGCCATTTTGACGGCGTCGATCGTCTCCGTCAGTGAGCCGATCTGGTTTGGTTTGATGAGAATTGCGTTGGCAGCGTTTTCGTCGATGGCGCGTTTGAGCAGCGTCGTGTTGGTCACGAGCAGGTCATCGCCGACGAGCTGGACGCGGTCGCCGATGCGTTCGCGGAGCAATTTCCAGCCTTCCCAGTCGTTTTCGGCGAGGCCATCTTCGATGCTGACGATTGGGAATTCGTTGACGAGGCTTTCGAGCCAGTCGACCATCTCGGCGCTCGAAAGTTCGCGACCCTCACATTTCAGTTGGTAGACGCCGTTTTCGTAGAATTCGCTCGATGCTGCGTCGAGCGCAAACACGACATCTTTGCCGAGTTCGTAGCCAGCATCAGCAACGGCTTGGCTGAGCAATGCGAGCGGTTCGCGGTTGCCTTCGCGCACGCGTGGTGCGAAGCCGCCTTCGTCACCAACGGTTGTCGGATAGTTTTTGCTTTTCAAAACTTTTGCGAGGGCGTGGAATACTTCGGTGCCGATTTTGAGCGCGCCTTCGATGTTTTGCGCGCCTTTGCAGATGATCATGAATTCCTGGATGTCAGTAGCAAATGCCGCGTGCGCACCACCATTCATAACGTTCATCATTGGCAGTGGGAGGTTTGGTGAGCTTTCGGTCATCTCGGCTACATACTGCCAGAGCGGTTGCTTCTTTGCGTTCGCGACGGCCTTGGCGGCGGCGAGGCTGACGCTGAGGACGGCGTTTGCACCGAGGTTTGATTTGTTGTCGGTGCCGTCAAGCGCAAACATTGCTTCGTCGAGGGATTTTTGGTCTGAGGCATCTTTGCCGACGAGCGCGGGTGCGATGGTCTCGTTGACGTTTGTGACCGCTTTGTAGACGGATTTGCCGCCCCAGCCTGCATCATCATCACGCAGTTCGAGTGCTTCACCAGAACCAGTACTTGCGCCACTCGGGACTGCGGCGCGGCCGAGGGTGCCGTCAGCGAGGACAACGTCCGCTTCGACGGTTGGGTTGCCGCGGGAGTCTAAAATTTGTCGTGCTTTGATTGAAGAAATTGAAAATGTATCCATATATATCTATTGTAGCCCGATTTGTAATTCTACTCAAACCGCGCCATACTATAGGTATGACAGCAAAGAAAATACATCAGGGATTATTGGTTATTAGTCGGCACGCCGAAAGTGAGTGGAATCTGCTCGGAAAATGGACGGGCCTGACGGATGTGAATCTGACTGAAAAAGGCATGCAGGAATCGACGATGCTCGGTGAACTGCTCGATGATATTGATTTTGACGGGGCGTACACGTCTGACCTCAAACGTACGCAGCAAACGCTTGCTGGTATTTTGAAGGGTAAAAAAGCTCCGATTTCTGCGGACGACGCGTCGATTTTGCACAACGCCGCGCTCAACGAACGTGACTATGGGCGCCTCACTGGCAAAAACAAATGGGAAGTCAAAGATGAAATTGGCGATGAAGCGTTTACGGGCATTCGTCGCGGTTGGGATTATCCGGTGCCGGGAGGCGAGACGCTCAAAGATGTGCACGGGCGCGTTGTGCCGTTTTTTGACGAGGAAATTTTGCCGCGGCTCCAGGCGGGTGAAAACATTCTACTTGTCGCGCATGGCAATTCGATTCGCGCGCTGATGAAACATCTCGAAGATATCGACGAACAGGACATGGCCGAAGTCGAGATGCCATTTGGGACGATTTTGTTGTATCATTTCGAGACTGAGTCGCGCCGTCCAAAAAGCAAAGAGACGCGTGCCATCGACATCACGCCGCCGCACGCGTAGCTACTACCAGACGCGGTCGAGATTTGGTTTGCGAAGCGCAACGATGA
>CAZYRC010000005.1:0-742 GCA_964649505.1 uncultured Candidatus Saccharibacteria bacterium | reverse complement strand
TTGTTGCGCACCAAAATAAACGAGCGTACACAGTGCGCAGAAAAGGCCAAGTGTCCAGATGATTTCGGTGGTGATGCCATTTGTTGGTACGGCAAAACAGAGGAGCGCGAGTGGCAGAAGCGTCGCGGTGAGTTTGAGCGCGAGAATGATGCGGTAAGAAAGTTTCATACGTTTTTTTTCGGGTAGCGGATGGTTGCGCGTGACAATAGGCAATGCGGCGCGCGCAGTCGAATGAGAAAGTTGCGCGCCTTTGCGGCCGATCGTGCGCGGAAGTTTCAGCAGGACGACAATTGTGATCGCGACAATGACGAACGAAAAGAGAATGCCAATGATCGTGACGACAGGAGTGATCGCGCCAAATTCAAGTGCTTGGGGTGCGGGTGCTTCGGCTTTTTTTGCAAAAAATCGGTCCATGCCGCCACTCGTGATAAACGGCACGAGCAGCAAGAGTCCGGCCCAACTCCATTGAATCACGAGCGAGAGATAGCCGAGCGTGCCAAAAAAATTAGCGAGAGTGAGCGAGCGGCTACGTCGAGGTTTCATAGGGGTATGATAGCAAATTGGTTGTGGTGAGGACAAGAGCTGATTCGTGAAAGGACATTGCGTCGAAGGTTTGAGCGCTTCGTCTGAACCATAGTAAAAAGACTGGCAAAAGCCAGTCTTTTTACTATGGTCGACGAACGACGACGCCAGTCGAACCCCTGAAATACTGAATAGTCTCTATATTGTTCTTCTGAACTAC
>CAZYRC010000004.1:11207-28083 GCA_964649505.1 uncultured Candidatus Saccharibacteria bacterium | reverse complement strand
CGTGGATTTCGTGTCCTGAAACTCTCCGTAAAATCTGCCGGATTTCAAAAAACACAAATATCATAATATCAAATCATAGTGGTTATGTCAATATGCAGGCGCTAGATGTGGTGGGCGATAGGGGTCGTTGCTTGCGCAAATGAGTGAAATTATGTTACAGAATATTGCATTTTTATATAATTTGTGCTATAATAGAAATAGAAAGTCACTCACAACCAATGAAAGGTGGCTCGCACATGCGAAACACGGTAGAGGTACAGCTCAAGCCCGGGTCGTTCGGGGAGTGGTTTGACGCCCGAAGTCGGGGCGAAGTAGCCTCGCTCGAGGATCTGCCCTACCTCAGCGACCTGTACCCAGGGCGCGAGGATCAGGAACGCATCTGCTACCTGGCACGCACCTACGGCGACGGGTTTGACCCGTACGATGCCGAAGCATGCAAGGGCGAATTGCGCATGCGTCGTGAACTCGACGCATGGATGAGCTTTGACGACGTCGAAGATGCCTACTGGGAACTTTGGCGCCAACAGACAACGCCCTACGAAACCTACTACGGGGCTGATCCGTACGACTATCGCACGGAAGTGGTCGAGGACAACCCGGAAGCTTACTACGAGTGGAAGCCCTGGTCGCGCGAGCAGGAGCTCAGTCAGCGCATCGAGGACAGCTTGCCGCCACATTCCGGCCGCAAGCCGTTCAGCAAGAAGTGCTGGGGAACCAACCGCAAGGCACGGTACGTGCGCCGCGACGGTTCGCCGCGTGGCCACTGGCACGACGGTATCTCGCACGAGCGGCTGGAACGCGCCGCACGCACCAGCATGAAGCGCTTGCTGCGCGACATTCGCGATGGTGTGGTCGACCCGGATGCCGTGCACCTGACGGCGCAGTCGAACGCGCTGGACGAAGAGCTAATGAACGCATAGCGCGTACTAGCCCTTCTAAACCGGCAGCCCCCGTTCATTCGGGGTCTGCCGGTTTTTCATTTGCATTAGGACGCTCAATCTGTTACAATACGTTTATCAATAACATAAGGTCGGGAGGCGCATACTACGCCGTTTGTACCGCAGGAGATATGACTATGGCTAAAAAAGCCGAACTATTAGAAAAGGCTACCGAGCTTGGCTTAGAGGTAACCGAAAAGAACACCATTGCTGAAATTGAAGCAGCAATTGCCGGTGTAGTTGATAAAGTAGCCGACGCTACAACAGAAGTTGTCGACGAAATTATTGATGGCGCTACCGAAGCTACCATAGAAATGAAAGAGAGCTTTACTAAGGCTGGCAAGCGCAGCGAAAAAGCCCAAAAAGAAGCCGAAGAAAAGGCCGAAAAAGAGGCACGCAAAGAAGCTGGCGACACCACGCCACAAGGTGACGCTATCGCGCACGAGAAAAAAGGTCCCGCACCAAAAGTTCGCCCGCTGATCGAGCGCCGCGGCAAAAACTACCGCAAGGTCGCCGAAAAAGTCGAGTCAGAGAAGGTCTACACCCTCACTGAGGCATTGGCACTCGCCGTCGAGACAAACCCTGCAAAATTTGACGCGAGTGTCGAAGTCCACGTCCGCCTCGGCGTCGACCCACGCCAGGCCGACCAAAACATCCGCGCGACCGTCGTCCTGCCACACGGAACCGGCAAAACCATCCGCGTCGCCGTATTTGCTCCAGAAGCCGACGCTGCAAAAGCGAAAAAAGCCGGTGCTGATATCGCTGGTGACGAAGCGCTCACCGCACTGCTCGACAAAGGTGAACTGAACTTCGACGTCCTGATCGCAACCCCAGCATACATGCCAAAACTTGGCAAATACGCTCGTGTCCTCGGTCCAAAGGGCCTCATGCCAAACCCAAAGAGCGGCACTGTTGCTGCTGACGTCACAAAAGCTGTGACAGAAGCAAAAGCCGGCAAGGTCGAATATCGAGTCGACAAACAAGCAGCCATCCACCTCTCAGTGGGCAAAGTCAGCTTCGGCGCCGCCGAACTCGAGGAAAACGCAAAGGCATTTTTCGCAAGCCTCCAGAACCAAAAACCATCGAGCCTCAAAGGTAGCTACGTGCTCTCTACGGCAATCGCAACCACGATGGGCCCTGGCATCAAGGTCGAAAACCAAGCCAACTAATCTATTTGGTGCAGTAAAATACCCGCAATTGTCTGCGGGTATTTTTGTTGGGTTCTAGCGAGATTTTGGCGAGCGCGAGGTGCGTTTTGGGTACGTTCGGATGCTTGGAAATGCTTTCACGGTCTGGCGAACATTGTGCCGATACCAGCGATACACCGTGGCTCGCACGCGTTTGCGCTGCGTCGCGAGGCTGTCGACTTTGCCATCGATGCCACGACGAATTTCGTCGATGGACCCCTGTATTTTTGCGATGTCGACACGCAGATGAATCAGTCCAGCGAGAGAATTGATATAGTCGAGCACAAAAATGATACTCATGATCACTGCCCCGGTCACGAGCGCTCTCACCGGAACCGTGCCGATCAGGAGCGCAAGAAACGGATGCACTTCATATAAAAGCAGTAGCGCGAGCGCACCAAACCCAACCGAACTCGGCACGCTGACGTAGCCGTGAATGTTGAGCGGCCAATCAGTATAATCCCACAGGCGCACACGAAATAATTTCTTCAAGAAAAAACCCGTGACGAATTCGATCACCGTCACCGCGACCACGCTGCCAAAAAATATCACGAATGGATCGTGGGCAAGCGGCCGCACGACATAGAGCACTGCGAGCGCACTCACGCCATAAATCGGCAGCAATGGCAGGGTCATAAATCCGCGCCAATGAAAGCGGCGGTAGGCAACGAGATTGAACAAAAATTCCCACAGCCAGCCAGCAAATGAATAGGCGATAAAAAACCAGATGACAAGTGAAAGAGATGACTCGGGCATACTACCTCTAGTGTAGCACGAGCGATTTAGTATTGGCTATCGCGGTAGACGCAGACGTCCTCGCGAAATGGCTGTCCGGTCGCGAGCATCTCGAAGACACCTCCAGTACTCGGAAAGAGTGGCGTTTTCGCGAGTAGTTCGTCGACGGACATCCAGAGACTTTCGCCGCCCGACCACTCGCGCGGCGGCGTGAGTCGATCGAGGTCGGCGACCATCACTGCAAAAATCTTGTCCTCGAGGACGACACCGCGTTTCGTCTGATCGATCACGCGATAACTACCTGCCACGCGAAATTGCGCCACAACGCCTGTCTGCGTTCGAAGGGCGCGGGCGGCGGACTCAGTGAGCGGCACACCGCGCAGCACAGGGGAACTGGCAATACCCCAAAACCCATTGAACGGCTCACGGTCGCGGCGGTGCGCGAGGACGAATTTACCGCAGCGCACGATCATCAGCATCGATGATTTTGGTTGCTCGATCTCGCGTCCCGTACCTCTGTCGAGGCGACTGACGAAGGCTTTGCCCTCAGCGGTAAGTTCGTAGAGTCCGTCATCGGCTTTGAAGATCGAGCCGTTGTGGACGAGCTTGCGGATATGGAATTTGAACGAATCACTCTCCATGCCCGCTGCACGACGCAGTTCGCTGTAGCGTGCTCGTGTCGCGTACTGAAGGGTAGAGAGAATGGCGCTCTGCGCATGGTGCAGCGTTTCAACGGTTTTCATACAATCATTTTAGCACAAATTCTAGGGTACTAAATCGCCCTAGATCACGCGAAAATAGCGCTGTATACTGGGGTGAAAATATGTAATGAAAAGGGGAAGTATGTCAGAACGAATGCGACCAGGGTACGAAGACCAATATCTCGACCTCGCCGAAAGAATTCTCGAGGAAGGCGAAGTCCGTGGCGACCGCACTGGCGTTGGGACGCGCGAATTATTTGGCGAGCAGATGAAATTTGACCTACGCGAAGGATTTCCCGTCCTCACAACAAAGAAAGTTGCGCTGGGCGCGGTGGCATCCGAGCTCGCCTGGATGCTCCACGGTGACACAAACCTGCGCTACCTCGCTGAGCACAATAATCACATTTGGGATGAGTGGCCATTTGTCGCCTACCTTGAAGAGCTCAAGATTCCGCAACCACCGCAAGGATCTGACGAGTGGAACCAACTAAAAAAGGCGTACCTCGACCAGATTATTGCCGATGAAAAAATCGACGAAGAAACGACATTTTCTCAGAAATATGGCGACCTCGGACCGGTCTACGGACATCAGTGGCGAGCGTGGGAGGGCTACGATGGCGAGCCGATCGATCAGCTGCGTAAGGTTCAGGAAGCGATTCGCACCGAGGATCGTAGTATGGGCCGACGACTCATCGTCAGCGCCTGGAACGCTGCGCAGATCGACGAGATGAGCAAACGAGGCCTACCTCCATGCCATACACTGTTTCAGTTCAATGCATCCGAGCAGAGCGACCCTGAGACGGGCAAGAAATATCTCGATATGCAGCTCTACCAGCGTAGTGCCGACTGGTTCCTCGGTGTGCCTTTCAACATGGTGCAGTATGCCATGATGCTCAGCGCGATGGCGCAGACGACCGACCGCACGCCGCGGTATTTCACACACACATTCGGTAGTGCACACATTTACAACAACCACATCGACCAAGTAGAAGAGCAACTTCTGCGCCGCGACGACCTCAAACCCGCACCGCGTCTCGAACTCAACCCAGACGTCAAAGATATCGGCGATTTCCAGGCCGAAGATTTCAAAATCGTCGGGTACACCTCGCACCCCGCGATTCGCGGACAAGTCGCGATCTAACGAGCGCGGACGTACGTCACGAAATCGTACGGATATTTGTTCTTTTCATCGGCTGGGTGCGGTTCGCGGGAACGCTCTTGCCACTCATTGCCAAGCATCGGAAAAAACACCTCTGATTCGGGGAACGCCTCGTGAACCTCGGTCGCATAAACGACATCGACGTCGGGTAGTGCTTGTGCGTAGATGCTCGCGCCGCCGATGATGAATTGATTGCCATGCGCCGCTGCATACGCCGCTGCGAGACTATCAACTGCGACAGCATCGACCGCATCGAGTGGGCGATGTGTCATGACGATATTCTCGCGACCAGGCAACGCTCGGCCAATCGAATCGAACGTATTGCGACCCATGATGAGCGATCCGCCCATCGTCAATTCCTTGAAATGGCGTAAATCCGCCGGCAAATCACGCTTCCACAACAGATCATTTTCCGCGCCAATCCCGAGCATCGCATCATACGCAACCACAATACTTTTCATACCATCATGATACAATAAAGAAAACCAAGGGGGAACCATGAGTGTCTACAGCGACACACAAATCACAGCAGGAATCGCCGACGGACATATCGTGTGCGACCCGGCGCCAGCACGGATCAACGGCTCGAGTATCGACGTCACACTCGGCTATTATTTCTATCACGCAGGCGGCAACGAAGACGATGACCATCTGTTCAATCCGTTCGACAAAGCAGATGTCGCGCGCTATTTCGGTGACTACAAAATCGCCAAACCATGGGCAGAAGTCCGCAAAAAAATCAGCGCAAAATCAATCGCAGACATCGAAACCCTCGCCGCGATCCCAGCCGATCATCCTGTCATCGTTTTGCGGCCAAACGAGCGCATCCTCGCGCATACTCACGAATTCATCGGCATTTTGCCACCCGGCACGACGAGCATGCAGGCGCGCAGCACGACAGGGCGCATCGGCATCAGCGCCTGCTACTGCGCCGGCTGGGGCGATCCAGGCTACATCAACCGCTGGACGATGGAAATCCACAATCTCAACGAACGCGAGCACATCGTGCTACCCGTCGGCTACCGCATCGCGCAGATCGTCTTTAGTACCACCGGTCCCGTCGCGACCGAGTACGCAAAAGCGTCAGGAAATTATCAATCCTCCGCGAGCGACGACCTCGCCGAGATCAAAGCTGCGTGGCGCCCAGAGATGATGTTGCCACGAGCGTTTGCGTCGGAAATCGACTTGCCACGCCCGGTCGAGGGGCTGCAGGAGGATTTGCGATGATGCACGAGCGCGGCAAATCTATCGTCATCGAGGGCAATGACGGCACCGGCAAATCGACTCAAGTCGAGCTCCTCGCCACATGGCTACGAGACGCCTACGGCATCGAGTCGCTCACCATCCACGAACCAGATGGTCCGACCGAAAAATGCAAACAATTGCGCGCAAAAATCAAAGACGGCTCGCTGCCGCGCACGCCGCTCGAAAACCTCCAATGGGTTACCGAGTCACGCGAAGAAAGCAACCGCTACGCCCGCGAACATTTCATCGACCGCGGAAAATGGGTGCTCCGCGCTAGGAATTGGCGCTCGACCGAAGCCTACCAAGGTGGTGGTGAAGGGCTCTCCACAGAGCTCATCCGCGAAACGACCGAAGCGCACACCGACGAGCTCTACATGCACCCTGACCTCGAAGTCATCCTCTATCTCGACAACGATGCGCGTCGGCAGCGCATCGGCGACCGCGGCGTGCTCGAAACGCCCGACACCTTTGAAATGCGCGACAATTCATTTCAGGATCGCGTCGACCAATGCTACATCGAAATCGGTACACGGGACAATCTTCCCCTGATCGAAGCCAGCCCTAGCGTCGAAGACATCCAACAAAAAATCCGCGAACTTCTCTATATCCGCGGATTGCTCACGCCTATTTCGGACCGTTAATCTTTTTGCGGCTCTTCGCGAAACGCGTACACCGTCGTCGACGAACGATACACGCCGTCACGTCGCTCAACGCGCTCGAGCAGATAGTCACGCATGCGCATGTAGTCGGTATCGCTGACTTTTGCTGGCTCCGTCTCGAGGACCGACACGGCAAACCTGCCAAGCTCCGAGAGGCGGTCAAGGCGCATAACCTCTGAATTTCGCTCCACCACATGAATCATATCGTCGGGATACTTGTCGCCGTCATAGACAAACCCAACGCGGCGTTTGTGTGTGAGAAACAGCGCCGTCGGCACCTTGTCATCACCGTTGCTCGGATAATACCGCACCGGAGAAATCTTTGGCTCGTCATAGTAATTTTTCTGATTTCTCGGCAATATCGTACCTTGCGGATGGTGCCGCAACGCTTCCGAAAGTTCATACAGCATTGCCGGCACATACTCCCGGCGATAGCCAAATGGCGTCGACAGCGCCTGGAGGTCGATCGAGCGCAGCGAACGTGCAGCCACCAGCAATTTCAACAATCCACCAGGGTTGCCGTGGCCATTCAACGCCTCACCGTAGAGCCAATTCAGCTCCTCATCACTTTTGATTTGCTCCAATTCATTGCGATGTTTGCTTTCCCAGTCGGCAAAATTCGTATAAGCATTGACCTCACGCGCATTGAACCCAGCGCGCAGGTCGTCGATCACAAAATCCGTAAACCCAGCTGGCAGGTCATCAATCGGTGGGTGATTCGCCAAATCCTCGAGCTGTTGCTTCACAAAACTCTGGTGCTTCCACGTATTCTCATCGTATGGATGATTCGGCGTATGGTGCCACGGCGTGTAGTCAAACCCGCGACCCGGCTCGACAAAATTCTCCGGAACAGGCGAAACAAGCCCTTCGCTTGAAATCACGCGGGCCCGGACGAAATTTGCCAAATCAGGCTGGCGTCTTGATTGGTCTCCCATATATATCTCCATTATACCACAATCACGCGAAAAGTCCATGTTTTCGCCCCAGCTGCCACCTCTTGACATCCGCTGCTGAGATCTGCTATACTGAGCGTCAGACATTGCCAAAGACAGTAGCCGTGAGTCATCACTTAATCCGCTACCGAGGGAATCACATTCTTTCAGTCTTTGCTGCATGGCAAAGATTTTTTGTTGCAACGTCGGACATTGACAATGTGGTCGAAAAATATCAAAGCAAGAAAAACATCGGTGAGACTCTTTTGCACTGCATGACTATCGTCGCGGTTGATTGAGAGATTCCGGGGTCAACCCCGAGATTCCTGAAAACAGACCGGCAGTGAAAAAGAGACGAAACGATGTTTGACACGAAAGGATCTTTATCTTATGGCAATCACCAAAGATAAGAAACAAGCTTTGGTCGGTGAACTTGCTGAACTTTTTGCCTCAGCAAAAGGCACTGCAGTTGCGAAATATCAGGGAATTAGCGTCGCTGAACTCCAGGATCTTCGCAAAAGCGCCCGCGCAGCAGGGGTCACCATAAAAGTCGTCAAAAACCGCCTCGTCCGCGTCGCGATGGGAGACAACACAACCTACAAAGCCGCTGACACCTCAGCGCTCGTCGGTCAGTTGCTCTACGCATTTAGCGCAGATGACGAAGTCGCACCAGCAAAAGTCCTCGATGAATTTGCAAAAACTCATCCGACACTCGAGCTCGTCGTCGGCTTCAGTGGCGAAGGCCTCACACTTGCGCAGGCCGATGTCAAAGCCCTGGCTGGGTTGCCAAGCAAACACCAGCTCATCGCCGAAGTCGTCGCGCAATTGCTCTCGCCGATCCACGACACAACGAACGCCCTCTCTGGCAACCTTCATGGTTTGCTTGACGGCATCGAAGCCAAAGCCGCTGCGTAATTTATTACGCACAACTATCTACGAATCATCACTAACCTAGGGCTGCATTGACAGTCCGGCTATAGAAAGGATTTACTATGGCAGACGTAAAGAAACTTGCGGAAGAGTTGACAAAACTCACCGTTCTCGAAGTAAACGAACTCAAAACCGTCCTCAAAGACGAATACGGCATCGAGCCAGCTGCTGCAGCTGTCGCTGTTGCTGGTCCTGCTGCTGGCGGCGACGCTGGCGCAGCTGCTGACGAAAAAACTGAATTCACCGTCACGTTGAAAGACGCTGGTGCACAAAAAGTTGCCGTCATCAAAGCCGTCAAAGAAATCACCGGCCTCGGCCTCGGCGAAGCAAAAGCACTCGTCGACAACGCTCCAAGCCCAATCAAAGAAAAAGTCGGCAAAGACGAAGCAGAAGAAGCGAAAAAAGCTCTCGAAGAAGCTGGCGCAACCGTCGAACTCGCGTAGTTCACACCATCTCCACGGCCACATTTGTCTATCAAAACACCCCCTGTCTGTGGGGTGTTTTTTGTTGACTTTTGTTGACTTTTTTGTGTTTTGTGATACAATAGCAGAATAGGCATCCCCGTACAACAAAGGAGTTATCATGCCTCGTACTATCAATCGATGCCCCCAGGCGGAGGAGTCGTACCCCGCGACCTGGGCCCAGGCCCAGAAGTTCTCGCGCCGCAACCACGACAGTCCGCGTTGGGACAAGGAGGACCGGCTCGACAATGAACTGCGCGACACCATCCGCGCCGCGGGCTTCCGTGACGAGTGGGACGACCGTCTCTTCGTCGAAGAGCCTCCGGCGTCGAACGACGAGTTCTACGAGGAGGTGATCGAGGCTCTCCGTCTGTCTGGCAAGGGCTGGAACATGCTCGTCGACACCCTCGAGGACGAGCCCACGGAGTACTACGACCCCAACGAGGTCATCGATCTCGGTGGGTGCGAGCGTCTCCACGGCATCTACTTCGACAAGGGGCGTGAGGGTTTCGGCCTGGATGCCATTTTCGGTGAGGGCTACCTCTCTGGAAACTGCGGGTTCAGCATCCGCTAACGCCCCTCTAGGGGTGGACAATGGTCCGAGTCTTGCACATCAAGTGTGAGACTCGGGCCATTTTTTTGTCCGCGCACCACGGCGTGAAATGCGATTTTTTTACAACGATTTTTTTCTGACCTCAAATAGACCTGTGGACAAGTTTTGCCCTTGACTTTTGCCCCCCAGAGCGGTATATAATAGGGGTAATACTAGCAAACACAGACAAAAGATTGCGAGAATACATGTCTGAATTACCAGAAAAACAAGTCAAGCGACTGAAGTCGCTGATCCAAGAGGCTGAAACCAACCTCGCTGCAGCAAAAGAATTACTCATGAGCATCCTCGGCGATGACGGAAGCGTCGTCACCCCGACCAGCTCACGCGAAGATGTCACCGGAAAAGTCATCGAGGGCGTATTCGACGGGCAAGTCATGATTGGCCCGGACGGCAAATCGTACCCAGTCCCTGCAAATTACGCCAGCAAATCAAAGCTTGTCGAGGGCGATATCCTGAAACTCACCATCGCCGACGACGGCGGCTTCATCTACAAACAAATCGGACCGATTCCGCGCAAACAGCTCATCGGCACACTCGTCCAGCACGACGGTGCGTACTACGTCGAAGTTCAGGGCCGCGAATACCGCATTTTACTCGCGAGCGTAACGTATTTCCGCATCAATGTCGGCGACCAAGTCACCATCATCGTCCCAGAGGACAACCCCGACGCAACATGGGCGGCGGTCGAGGCATCCCTCTAGACTTTTTGATCAGAGTATGATATAATTGGCTTAGAGCAACCGCTCTAGGCCATTTTCCAATTGGAAGGAACTACCATGCCCGCAAAGCTGTGGGGAAGCCACTACAACATCGGCCGCGACATCGTCGTGTTCGAGCGTGAAGGCAAGAAGCAACTATACCTCGTCGACAGCCTCGTCGACGACCACACCTACCACTTCACGCCGCTGGAGGAGAAGGTGGTGGACGGCAAGATCGTGCTTCGGCGCTCGCCGGACGGCAAGTCGTTCATCGGTTACCGCTCGGGCGACGTCGTCCACACAATGCGTGCCTGGGAACACGGCATGCTCGAGCGCCACGAAGGCCTGAGCGTCGACAAGTTCACTCCGCTGGAGTACGAACCCGCGTCGTAGGCCACGCCACCGTCTGCCCTGTCAGCATCGACAGGGTGGGCGGTGGCCTTTTCATTGTAAAAACTACTCGCGACAACGCCGCCATTTCCCGCTATACTAAAGAGGAATAGGGGGAACGGTGCGAAATCCAGAATTGACATTTGTTTATAGTGCGATGGGACAGGGCAAATCGCTCGAGCTCATGCGCCAAGCTCACACACTCTCTGAAAAGGGTCGGTGGAATGTTGTCGTGGGCAAACCGCGCAGCGACGAAAAAGCCGGCGGCAATATCGAGAGCCGGTTTGGCGACGGTGCCCAGACAACGCGGCGCAGTGTCGACGTGCTGATTGGGCCCGACGACGACGCGCGCCAACTCATCCTCGCCGCACTTGCACGTACCGCCGAGCGTGCGCAATCGTTCGCGGCGATCATCGACGAAGCGCAATTTCTCTCGCGCACGCACATCGACCAATTGCGCCAACTTGTCGACGAAGACAACGTATCCGTCTGGGCGTATGGCCTGCGAACGGATTTTCAAAAAAATCTTTTCGAAGGTTCTGAGCGACTTTTTGCGCTCGCTGATTCGGCGATTGACCTCAGTACGATTTCGCCAGAACTCGCGATTTGCGAAGGCTTCGCCGCTGAGCCATGCGAGCGAAAAGCGATTTTCAACACGCGGCTCGTCGACGACGAATATGTTTTCACCGGCGCCCAAAAAGCCATCGACCAAGAACACGCCGACGCCCCGCAGACAGTAGGAAAAACAACCTACCGCGCGCTCTGCTCGTCGTGCTACCGCGCCGCCGAGTCCGCATCACACCACCCCACGGGGGAAGAATAGGCTATACTAGAAACAATGGGACAGGCGTTATATCGAAAATACCGGTCAAAACATCTCGATGAAATTGTCGGGCAATCACACATCACGGCGATGCTTTCGCGTGCCATCAAAAACGACACGATCGCTCATGCGTATCTGCTGACCGGCCCGCGCGGTGTCGGCAAGACATCCATCGCGCGCATTCTCGCACACGAGATCAATGGTTTGCCCTACACCGACGAATCAACCCATCTCGACATCATCGAAATCGACGCAGCGAGCAACAATGGCGTCGACGACATCCGTGATCTGCGCGAACGCGTGATGGTCGCGCCGACCAGCGCCCGCAAAAAAATCTACATCATCGACGAGGTGCACATGCTCAGCAAACCAGCGTTCAATGCGCTGCTCAAAACACTCGAAGAGCCCCCCGAACATGTCGTTTTCATTCTTGCGACAACCGATGTCGAAAAAGTCCCTGCGACGATTCTCAGCCGCGTACAGCGGTTCAATTTCCGTGCGATCAGCCCGCGCGATGCGGCGGCGCATCTGCGAACCATCGCCGATGCTGAGGAGATCACGATCACTGACGATGCGCTCGCTCTGATTGCGCGTCTCGGGCGAGGAAGTTTTCGCGATAGCATCAGCCTGCTTGACCAATTGCGCAATCTCACCGATGACGAGATCACGCAGCCGCTCATCGAATCGGTGCTTGGCTTTGCCGGGACCGACCTCATCGACCAGCTGCTCGCCGCACACGAACAAAACGACCTCCAGCGCGTCACCGAGCTCCTCGACGACGCGCTCGCAGGCGGAATGGCGCCGAGTGTGCTTGCCGAACAACTCGCCGACACCGTGCGCCGTGATATCATCGCGCGGCCACAGCTGCTATCGCTGCTCGAACGGCTTGCGGAAGTACCAAAAAGCACCTGGCCAGACGTGAAATTGCTGCTGGCGCTTGCTCCAGACCAGTCTGCGATCGCCGCACCGGCGCGCGTCATGCCAAAACCTGCGCCAGTCGCAAAAAAACCGGTGCCCGCAGAAAAACCAACGCCAAAAAAATCCCCAAAACCAGCCACCGCACCAAAACCGTCTCACTCGGAAACAGCAGCGGATGGCGGACAAACATCAGCTTCTCCCACCGCTTCAAATGCTGTATTTCCATGGAATGATTTTCTCTCCGCACTCAAAGAACCGGCCGGTGGCGCGCACAGTTTGCTCCAAAATAGCGATTATACCTTCGACGGAACACTTTTGACGATCTTTGCTGGCAACAAATTCGCGAAGACACAACTCGACAAGGCGATGCCTCATCTCAGTGCCGCGTGCAGCGCCGTGGGTGTGGCGGACGGCGAAATTGTCGTCAAAGGGGCGAAATCGCCGCCAAAGAGTAGCCAAGCAGCGTCGATTATTGCTATGATGGGGGGAGGAGAAGAGGTACGTCTGTAATGCCAGAGAAAAAGACTGTCACGGCCGGAAAAGTTCCACCCCAGAATCTCGATGCTGAAATGAGTATGCTTGGGGCGATTTTGATTGACGACGAGGTGATTGCCGACGCGAGTGAATTGGTCGCGTCGGGGGATTTTTATGACAAGCGCCACCAGGTGGTGTATGCGGCGATGATGCGGCTGTACGAAAAGCACAAACCGGTGGATTTGTTGACGCTGACAGATGAACTCAAGAAAAAGGATCAGCTCGAAGCAGTCGGTGGTTCGGCGTATCTAACTGAGCTGACCAATTATGTGCCAACTTCGGCGCATGCATCGAGCTACGCCGAGATCGTCGGGCAAAAAGCGGTGCGCCGTCGCCTGATAAAAGCGAGCGCCGAAATCAGCGAGATGGGATTTGACGAAGACACGACGACGCAAGAATTGCTCGAAAAAGCCGAAGCGGAGCTGTTCAGCGTGTCGGATCAATCGCTCAAACAAGATCTCGTCAGCATAGAGAGTATTTTGACCGATAGTTTCGACCGTATCGAGGAGTTGCACCGCAACAAAGGCCAGCTGCGCGGGATTCGCACGGGCTACCGTGACCTCGACAATATGACCGCTGGGCTGCAGCGCTCGGACCTGATCATTCTCGCGGCGCGTCCAGCAATGGGTCAAACGACGCTGGTGACAAACCTCGCGTACAATGTCGCGACGATCGCGAAATTGCCAGTGCTGTTTTTCTCGCTCGAGATGAGCAAAGAGCAGCTGATCGATCGTATGCTCGCCGACGCTTCGGGCGTCGATAGCTGGAATATTCGCACGGGAAATCTCAGCGACGAAGATTTTAGCAAGATTTCTGAGGCGATGGGTGAAATGGCCGAAGCGCCGATCTTCATCGACGACACGCCGGGGCTCTCGGTGCTCGAGATGCGCACCAAAGCCCGCCGCGCTGCGCACGACCAGCCACTCGGGCTGATCATCGTCGACTATTTGCAGCTGATGCAGGCGAATGGCAATCACAATGGCAACCGCGTACAGGAGGTCTCGGAGATTAGCCGCGGGCTCAAACTCATCGCGCGCGAGCTCAACGTGCCGCTCATCGCACTCTCACAGCTCTCGCGCTCCGTCGACTCACGCACGCCGCCGATTCCGCAGCTCTCTGACCTGCGTGAGTCAGGATCGATCGAGCAGGACGCCGATATTGTGTCGTTTATTTATCGCCCCGGCTACTACGAGCCGGATAATCCGGAGGTTCAAAACATCACCGAACTCATCATCGCCAAGCACCGCAACGGACCCGTTGGCAAAGTCCAGCTCTACTTCCACCCAGAGCGCCTGCGTTTCATGAGTCTCGACAAACGCCACGACTAGGCTTCGTGGTATAATGATAAGCACGATGCAACGCAGAGTCACCGATTATGCCCTCTACCGTTGGCGCTACAAGATAGGGTATCTTTTCATTGCGCTGACGATTTTGCTCATCATTGCGATCGCCGCACTGTACGTACCAGGTGGACTGCGCCAGGGTGAGATGCAGTCTGCGATCACGAGCGGAGGACTTTCGCTCCAATCTCTCGATCCCGAAATGGTGATCAATTTGCCATATCATGCGCTGCAGCGCCTCAGTATTTGGGCGTTTGGTGTGACGACTTTTTCGATCAAATTGCCCTCGATTTTTCTCGGTGTGCTGACAGTCATTGGGATTTTTGTGTTGATTCGCACGTGGTTTCGGCGCAATGTTGCGGTGCTCGGTACCATCCTCGCCGTCACGACCACGCAATTTTTGTTTCTCATCCAGGATGGCACGCCGGCGATCGCGTATAGTTTTGTGACGATTTGGCTGCTCGCGGCAGGCACGTACATCACGCGGCGCAAACTGTTCGGGACGTTTTGGAAAGTCCTCGGCTGCGTGCTACTCGCGTCGTTGCTTTACATCCCGCTCGGGCCGTATTTTGTTGTCGCGGCGTGTTTGATCATCGCGTTTCACCCGCATATTCGCTATGTTCTGCGCAAAGTTTCGCGGCCAAAAATTATCCTCAGCGTAGTGCTCGGTCTGCTTTCAGTCGCACCGCTCGTCTATGCGATCATCATCAAACCTTCAATCGCATTGACGCTCCTCGGCATCCCGACCGGTCCGATTGACCTCTGGCAAAACGTCACGACCGTCGGCAAAGACATCTTTGGCTTTTTGCTGACGTCAAACGATTATCTCCTGCGACCGGTGTATTCACTCGGCGTGATTTTGCTGATGCTCATCGGTATCTACGAACTTCTCACGGTCAAACACACCGCGCGCAGTTACATCGTGATTCTGCTCTCGATCATGATCATCCCGCTCGTCATCCTCGATCCAAATGCGTTGACATATCTTTTTCCGATCGCGACACTTTTGATCTCGATGGGAATCGCGACGATGATTTCACACTGGTACAAACTTTTTCCGCGCAACCCCTACGCGCGAGTTGCGGGGCTCATTCCACTCGCCGTACTCGTGGTCGGGATCGTCTTTTCGGGTGTCGCGCGCTACGTCGACAATTATATTTACAATCCAAATGTCCTCGCATTCTACAACAACGACTTGCGCCTGCTCGACCGCACGCTGAGCTCGCGATTTTCACAGCCCGATAGCGCAGTGCTTGTGACAACCCCTGAGGAATCGCCATTTTATGCACTCGTTGCACACTACGACAAACGCTTCAGCGTCAGCCAAGAAGCGGATGATCCAGGCGCGCTGATCCTCACTCACGACGCCTACGTATCAGAGAAACCATCTGATCGCACGCCGTCGCTCATCGTTACTAGCCGCAAAGCAAACGACAGCGACCGCCTCTACATCTACGACCCCACAAAATAGCTCGTCTCGTGGCGCGAAATACGCTATAATGAGAGGAGTATTGAAATGGAGGATTACAGAATATGGCACTCAATCAAATGAAAATGCTGAATGACCTGCGAAAAGCACAAAAAGACCTCGCAAAAGAAATCGTCGAAGTCGAAGCAGGGGATGGTGCGGTTGTCGTGCAAATCACCGGCGAGCTCAAGGTCAAATCGGTCAAAATTGACCCAGAATACGTCGATCTCGAGGATATTCACGAGCTCGAGCACTGGATCGAAATCGCGATCCGCGATGGCATGGCAAAAGCTCAAGAAATCGCTGCAGAAAAAATGAAGCCGCTGATGGGCGGGCTTGGCAACCTCGGATTTTAGACACGCGTCATGGCTGAACTTTTGCCGCACGCCCTCACTCGGGTGATCGATGAGCTGGGCCGGCTGCCTGGTGTCGGCGCGCGTACCGCAGAGCGCTACGCGTATTATTTGCTGCGAGCCGACGCGCGCACATCGGATGGTCTTGCGGGCGCCATCGCCGAGCTCCATCGCGGTGTAAAAACCTGCCCGGTGACATTTGCCCTCATCGATCCAGATCAGGATATATCACCACTCTACGCCGAGCGTGGTCGCAACAAAAAACTCGTTGCCATCGTCGAAGAACCGCTCGACATCGTCGCACTCGAACGCACCGGACAATTCAAAGGTACCTACCACGTCCTCGGCGGCGCAATCAGCCCGATTGACGGCATTGGTCCCGAACAATTGCACATTCCGGAGTTACTCAAGCGCCTGCGCGACGACGCGGTCGAAGAAGTCATCATCGCCACCAACGCAAGTGTCGAAGGGGAATCAACCGCGCTTTTCATCCAGCGCCAAATCCGCGACGCACACATCGACACGAAACTCACGCGCCTCGCGCGCGGCATCCCGGTCGGTGTCGACCTCGAATACGCCGATCAAATCACGCTGACGCACGCCCTCGAGGGCAGGCGGGCACTCTAAAAACAAAACGCCCCGCCTCACACAAGCAGGAAACGGCGGGACGTTTTGCTTGCGCGAGGGCGGGGCTTCAGCGAGAGAGACGGTCGCGGACACTATCCCATGCATACTGCAGGAGATAGTCGCGCATCCAGGGGAATGTACCCTCAGGGAGCAACACAGTGCGCT
>CAZYRC010000004.1:0-11197 GCA_964649505.1 uncultured Candidatus Saccharibacteria bacterium | reverse complement strand
GATGCTTGTCGCGAATCTTCGCTTCGAGCTTGTCGATCTCCACGTCCGACGTGCGGCACGCCTCGATTGCCTCGAGGAAGTGCTCGCGTGGGACGCCTGTCGGCGACTCACACTTCTTCAACTGGTCGTATGCCCAGTTGAAGTCGTACCATTGCTCAGGCATGAAGCTTCCTTCCTTGCATCTTGTGGGCGCGGTCACGCTCGCTGCTGCCCACCTGGACCTCCCAGGCACGGAGTTGGGTTGTCACCAGATTCATTTGAAAGTCGTCTGGCTTGATGCTCTTCTCGTCAAGCAAGTCGAGCAGTTTCCGACGCACGTCGTCCGTGACGACGTGGGCGAACGCCGCGAACGCCTTTCGGTCGAAAGGGTTCACTTCCTTGTCTCGCACGCTGCACGACTCGATCGCCGTCAGGAGCTGATCGTAGTAGCCCAGCGTCTTTGGCTCACACACCTCTTTGATGTGATCGCCGAGGTGCTCGAGCGCCTGCTCGTAGGTCATCATCGCCCAGTCGATGAATTCGTGACTCATCTTCGTCCTCTCGTTGTCAAACCCCTCGGGGGAGGGGTGCGCAATGATTCTCATTGGTATTTCCATTATACCACGTTTCGTGATATTTTGCAACTATGCTACAATAGTACCAATGTTTGAAACAGCAAAAACCCTCATCAATAGCGCTCAGCGCATCGTCGTCATCCAGGCAGAAAACCCCGATGGCGACAGCCTCGGGAGCGCACTCGCGCTCGAGGAAATCCTCTCTGACCTCGGCAAAGACATTTCACTCTATTGCCCGGTCGATATCCCAAAATATCTCCGCTACGCAACCGGCTGGGATCGTGTCGAAAGTGACTTCATCGCGACAGCCGATCTTGCGATCATCGTCGATACCAGCGCCGATGTATTGCTTTCAAAAGTCCTCGAAACACCAGGCGCGCGACACTTTCTCGAGACACACCCCGTCCTCGTCCTCGACCACCATATCACCAAAAGCACATTGTCATTTGAGCACACACTTGTCAGCCAAGATGTCGTCGCGACAGCCGAACTGATCTACAACCTCGCGCGTGACGCCGGCTGGACCATCAATCCTCAGGCCGCCGAAAACCTCATGATCGCGCTGATGAGTGACAGCCTCGGGCTCACCACGCAGAGCACGACAGCCGATAGCTTCACTGTCGCGGCCGAACTCACACGGCTCGGCGCGCGCAACAGTGTAATCGAAGAGCGCCGCCGCGAATTCATGAAAAAATCGCCCGAAATTCTTGCCTACAAAGGCGAGCTCATCGGTCGCATTGAGTATCTGCTCGAGGGCCGCTTTGCGCTTGTCCACATCCCGTGGGAAGATATCCGTGAATATTCCGACCAATACAACCCGAGCATGCTCGTCCTTGATGAAATGCGTCTCGTCGAAAACGTCGAAGTCGCCTGCGCCATCAAAACCTATCCAGACGGCAAACTCACCGGAAAATTTCGGTGTAACACGCCGGTTGCCGACGTAGTCGCGGGCTACTTCGGCGGCGGGGGACACGCCTACGCAGCCGGCTTTCGCGCGTACGAAGACTACGATGTAATTGTGCGAGAATTGGTCGACGCGACCGACAAAGCACTGAAGGAATACCATGACACTGAAGCTACACAACACACTCACTAAAAAAATCGACGAATTCTCACCACTCACTGACGGCAAAGTCACGCTCTACACCTGCGGTCCGACCGTCTATGACTACCTCCATGTTGGAAACTGGGCGGCCTACGTCTACTGGGATACCCTCGTGCGCACCTTTATCGCCAGCGGCTACACTGTCGAGCGCGTCATGAACATCACCGACGTCGGACATCTTGTCAGTGACGCTGATGAAGGCGAAGACAAGCTCGAAAAAGGCGCCCGCCGCGAAGGCAAAACGGCATGGGAAATTGCCGAATTCTACGCCGAAGATTTCATCAAGGGCATGGACAAACTCGGCCTCTTGCCGCCAGAACACCTCGTCAAAGCGACTGATTTCATTGCACAACAACTCGATCTCGTCCGTATCCTCAAAGAAAAAGGCTTTACCTACCAAACGACCGACGGTATCTATTTCGACACCAGCAAATTCCCGACCTACGCTGATTTCGCCCACCTCGACCTCGACGCCCAAAAAGCCGGCGCCCGCGTCGAAGCCAACGACCAAAAACGCCAACCCTGGGATTTCGCACTCTGGAAATTCACCGAGCCCGGCAAAGTCCGCGATATGGAATGGGAGACACCCGACGATCTGCTCGATTTACCGAAACTAGCAGATGAGGAAAACCCGCAGAGCGGTGGCGACAACAACAAGGTCATGGGCTTCCCAGGCTGGCACCTCGAGTGTTCCGCCATGGCGATGAGCATCCTCGGCCCAACCATCGACATCCACACCGGCGGCATCGACCACATCCCCGTCCACCACACCAATGAAATTGCTCAAAGCGAAGCTGCCAGCGGACAACGTTTCGCAAACTACTGGCTCCACAACAATCACCTCAAAATCGACGGCGGTAAAGTCAGCAAAAGTCTCGGCAACGGCTACACCCTCGCGCAACTCGATGAAAAAGGCTTTGAGCCAATGGATCTGCGTATGTTCATCCTGCAAAGCCAATACACCAACGAAGGCAACTTCACCTTCGAAAACCTCGAAGCCGCAAAAAACCGTCTGGCAAACTGGCGCGACTATGCCGTACTTCGCCACCAAACCCACGATAGCCTCAAAGACGACGACGCAAAAAACGATGGCGACGAATACGTCCGCATCGAAGCCGCATCTGGCGCACTCCTCGAGGCGCTCCAAAATAATCTCAACACGCCTGAGGCGCTGCGCATCGTCGACGAGACCTTCGCGCGCCTCGACAACGTACCACTCAACAAGATCCATCGTCACGGCCTCACACAGTTGATCGAAACCATCGATGAACTTCTCGGACTGCAGCTCGCAAATAGCACACCCGACGTCGATGATCGCACAAAAATGCTCATCCTCGAACGTCGCCGTGCGCGCGATGCCAAAGATTGGCAACGCTCAGACGAGATTCGCGACAAGCTCGCCGCCCAGTCTATCGCGGTACGCGATACGACTTCAGACACGATTTGGACGCGGACCACGGCGAAACAATAGCTTCTCAAAAGCAACAAAAATCCTCCGCGCATCACAATACACGGAGGATTTTTACGTCACGAGGATAATTATTCGCCCTTGACTTTTTTGACCAATTTTTTGAGCGGTTTTTCGCTTTCTTCACGCAATTCGCGGTTGCGTTCGAGATAGTCCTCAAACAAAACTTTGCAGCAGCCGGCAATCGGAATCGAAATCACACCACCGGCAATACCGAAGACGTAGAGGCCAATCGTCACCGAAGCGAGCACAACGAGCGGGCTGAGCTCGATGCGTTTTGACTGAATGCGCGGCGAAATTATGTTGTTTTCGAGCTGCTGATAAATGACAAAATAGATGCCAAAAATGATCGCTGCCGGAATGCTATTGAGTGCGAGCAGTAGCGTCACGATCACACCAGCGATCGTCGCGCCAAACATCGGGATGAGCGAAAGCGTGAAACAAATTGCAATCGTCGGAAGCGCGAGGCTCGAAGAAATTTCTGGGAAAATCAGGCTGAGCAGAAATACCATCGTGCCGGCACAGAGACCGTCAAGGCCAGAGACTGTCAACTGACCACTGACGTAGCTCGACACAACCGTATGCATGCGGCTGACGAGGCGCTGGTGATTGCGCATCTTGCGCTCGTCGGTGTAGAGCCCCCAGAGGCGGCGCATCCACATCGGACCTTCGACGAGCATGAAAAATGTCAGCACAAGCGTCAGTGTCGCTGCGGTGATAAAGGCGACGGCCGAACCCACACCAGAAATGACATTGCGCCCGAGACTCGACGTCCAGACTTCCATGTCGTGTTTGATCGAGCTGACGGCTTGGTCGACCTGTGGCTGGATATGATATTTTTCGACGAGCGTGCCAAAGCCGTGCCACTGTGCGGACATTGAGCGCAACGTTTCTGGTGCGCTATCGATGAACTTTGCTGTCTGTTGTGCGATCGGCGGGATGACGAGAAACACAACCGCCCCGAGAAATAGCACCACGAGCAAAAACGAAATCGCCGTGCTGAGTGTGCGGCTGCGGTCGGGTAGGTAGCGCGCCAGTCGTGACACGGGGCCATTGAGCGCGAGAGCGAGAAATAGTGCTGAGCCGAGGATGATCAGTGCGACGCGGGCACTATACAGCGCGATGATTGCAGCGGCAAATCCGATGACTACAAGCCAAAAACGGACAAAGGTTTTTGTATCAATTTCAATTCGTACTTTCATATCTATAGTATACCTCACTTTGCACGGTGAGGAGGGCAAAATCTAAAAAACCTACAACTTGCCGGTTGCACCGAGCACGGAGATCAGCGTAATGAGCATCAGCAGCGTGCCTGCCAGTGCTGAAATCGCCACAGTCATGCGGTTTGGATAATAATCAACTTTTGTCGATTTGACCGCACGTTTGACGACGCGCTTTTTTGCGGGTGATTTTTTAGAGGTAGTCGCACGTGCTTTGGCATTTGATGCACGCGTTTTTGTTGTTTTCTTTGTTGCCATGGTGTCATTGTAGCGCATCGCGTATAGATCAGCAACCCGCTTGTGCTATACTGTCTCTATGAAACGAGGCGAATCACTGCGCGCATTTGCGTCCCATTATTTTGGAGTTATTCCACCGCTGGGAATCATCCCGGCGTCGCTGCGACGGCGTGCAGATACGATCAATCAAGTCATCGTCGATTCGTCCGTGCTCAGCGACGGCAGCCTCGTCTTTGATCGAGCATGGAGTTTCGATGCCCCGGCGGCTGACGTCACACACGCGGCACTGCGCGCGACAATTGGCAACACCGATGAGCGTTCGCGAGCGATTCGCAATGCGCTCGCGACAGAGGCGGTCGCATACGATCCGATCGTTTCAAACGCCGGTGAGTTGATCTCGAGCACGTGGCATCACGGCAGTGATTTTAGTAGTTTTTGGCTTGGCGCACCGGAGCGATTGACGCATTATTGTGACGTGACCGAGAGCGAACGCGAGCAAATTCGTCTCGAAGCGCGCCGCGCAAATGGCGAGGGAAGTATCGTCTACGCCGTCGCGACGGGGATTTCGAAAACGCCGCCAGTGCAAACACCGCGCCAGCATCATCTCAAATTTGTCGGGCTGGTACGGTTTCATCCAAATCTGTATCCAGGCACGCTTTCGGCGGTTGCCGCGATGCGCGAAGCAGGGATTGCGATTCGCTACCTGTCGCGCGATTCGGCAGCAACGGTCGAGACGCTCGCGACACTGGCGTGCATCACGCCGACGCAGGTGATCGCGTATCGTCCGATTTATACGGCGGCGCCACCGCTCGATCAGCCGCTCTACGCAGAATTATCACCGACGACACTATCGGCTCTGACGAAAAAAATCCGCACGCCGCGTACGCTCAGGGTTGACGATCCGCTGCCGGCGTTTTGGCGGACTTTTTCGCGCCTGCGTCACGATGCGTCTGGCGATATTGGCTGATCAGTGTAATGTCCGTGAGATCTTTGCGGCGTCCGGTTTGGCGTTTGTTTGCGATCAATGCATCGATCGAAACACACGGGATGCCACCGTGTTTCCATGCGTCACGACGCAAACGTTTGAATGACGTACCATGCCACGAATGCTGCAAATTGAAACCATCACGCGAAAGCACGCGTCGTCCATTTTCAGCAGCAAATTCTTTCCACTGCTGCTCGTCGCGGTAGCGCTGATACACCTCATCATTTACCACGAGATCAATGTCGGTCGTATCGCGCAAATGCAACAGCGCAAGCACTGCACCGCCCACGACCACATATGAATCAGGCGCAAGTTCGAGCTCGTCGAGACGCTGGCGCACCGGGTGACGTAGACTCGGTACCGATTCGATCGCGAGTGAAAGCGTCGAAAAAATTGCTTCGTCACCGACGAGATCGATGATGCCATACTCGTCAAATTCACGGTACAGATTTGGCGACACGTGCGCAAAACACAGCCGTACTGAATCGGCGGCGAGCTGACGGTAGAGCGCCTGGAGCACACCGACGGCAGTATAGTCGACGCTATCAATCGCACCGGCATCGACGATGAAATATTTGACAGGCTGTTTCGCGCGGTCAATCGCGCGGTGCACCCGCTCTGCAAAATACGTGCTATTTTCAAAAAAGAGCGCACCGTCAAAGCTATAGACGAGCACGCCGTCGGTCGTTGGCGAACCCTCATATTTTGTGCCGAGACGTTCTTTTGCCCAATCCGAAAACACACCGTCACGCAGCAAAATCGCATCGCCCGGTCGGTATTGACGGCTCAAACGCTCAGCGAGCGACACCGCCACCGCGATGATCACGCCTTGTTGCACACCGAAAAGCGCTGTCCCGAGCAGCGCAATCATCGCGACAATCGATTCTGCACGGTGCGTTTCCCAGATATCACGCAGCTCCGCAAAACGGATCAGACGGAACCCAAGCAAAAATACAATTGTTGCGAGAGCCGCTTCTGGCATCGCGCGGAAGAGATCGCCGCCAAAAAGCAAAATCACCGCGATCATCGCCGCCATCATAATATTGACAGCCTGCGATTTGCCTCCCGAAACATCCGCCGCCAGCGAACGTGGCGGGCTGCCGTTGACGACAAACCCCCGCGTCAGGGCAGAAGCAATATTTGCAAGTCCCAGTGCAAAAAGATCTTGATTGAGACGGATTTTTTCATCATGCAGGCCAGCGCTCGAACGAATCACCGACGAACTCTGCGCCAACACGACAATCGCAATCGCCAGCGCCGACGGAAGCAGCGTCACAATCATACCGAGCTCAATGTGCGGCAGCGCAAATTCCGGAAAGCCCTTTGGTAGTGACCCGACCAGCGCCACGCCGAATTGCTCGACGTGAAAGAGTAGCGAAAATCCAATCGCGAGTATCAGCCCAGCCAGCTCACCAGGGATCCGTGTCCGCCGCGTGATAAGCGCCACGCCGAGCACTAGCACACTACTCGTCAGCGCCATCCAATTGATCGTATCGAGATGTTGTATGATCGCAAGTAGGTGATGGAGCAGGCTGCCATTTGCCTCAATCCCAAGCATCGCTGGCAGTCGCGTGATGATCAATTGCACGCCCACGCCCGCCAAAAATCCGATCATCACCGGCTGCGAAATGAGATTTGCCAAAAACCCGAGACGAAACACCGCCATCAGCATCAAAATCACCGCGACGAGTAGCCCAATCAGCCCAACAGCGCTCGTATAGCCCGCCGTGCCCGCCTGTGCTACCAGCACCGCGCCCGACGCAATCAACGCCGCCGTCGCCGAATCCGCCCCGACAATCAGTCGTCGCGAACTCGCAAACAGCGCGTACACCACTGGCGCAAGCAACGCCGTGTAGAGCCCCGTCACCGGCGGCAGTCCGACGATCACCGCAAACGCGAGCGATTCCGGAATCGCGATCGCGGTCACGACGAGCGCGGCGACGAGATCGTGGACGAAATAGCGTTTATTGTATTTGGCTATACTCGGTTTGAGCAGCTTATTCATACCTTTATAGTAGTGATATTTTTCACACACGTCAATCTCAGGTACGCTATACTAAAGAGACATGAAATCAAAGTTTATTGTCGTCTCAAACCGCCTGCCGGTGAGCGTTTCGCGGGTTGACGGCGCCCTCACATTTTCCGTCAGCAGCGGGGGACTTGCCACCGCGATGTCGTCACTATCTGTCAAAAATCAATTGTGGGTCGGCTGGCCCGGACTGCCAAGCGACGATCTCACGCCAAGCGAAAAAGCCCAAATCACGCGCACCCTCAAAAAACATGGCTGTCTGCCGGTCTTTTTGACGAAAGATGAAGTCGCTGATTTTTACGAAGGCTACGCAAACGACACGCTCTGGCCGCTCTTTCATTACTTCCCGAGCCTCGCGCAGTACCGCGACAAATATTGGCGCGCTTACGAATCCGTCAACCAACGTTTTGCCCGCGCGGCGCTCAAAGTCGCCGAAGACGACGCAACGATTTGGATCCAAGATTATCAGCTGATGCTCACGCCTAGCATGGTGCGCGATCGTTTGCCGAGTGCAAAAATCGGCTTTTTCCTGCACATTCCATTTCCGTCGTACGAAATTTTTCGACTTTTGCCAGAGCGTCGTCGTATCATACGCGGTCTGATGGGCGCAGATCTGATCGGTTTCCACATCTACGATTACGCTCGGCATTTCATCTCGAGTGCATCACGCATCTTGGGCGCAAAAAGCGACCAGGGTGTGATCGAATATCAGGGCCATCGCACGACCGCGGACGTGTTCCCGATCGGTGTTGACTACGAAAAATTCCGCAAAACGCTCGCCTCAAAAGCCGTCAAAGACGAAATCGCTGTCCTCGACGAGCGTTACGGCGACCAACGGATCATCCTGTCGGTAGACCGCCTTGACTACTCAAAAGGCATCATGAAACGCCTCGAAGCCTACGAACAACTCCTAAGCATGCATCCGAAATTGCACCGCACGGTGACGTTGCTGATGATCGCTGTGCCATCTCGCACAGAGGTAGAAACGTACAAAAACTTGCGCGACGAAATCGAGCAGACCGTGAGCCGCATCAACGGACTCTACGGCACGACCGATTGGGCGCCGATTAGCTACCAGTTCCAAAATCTGCCGTTTGAACGCATCGTTGCACTCTACGCCCGCTCTGAAGTCGCGCTCGTGACGCCACTACGCGACGGCATGAACCTCGTCGCCAAAGAATACGTCGCCAGCAAAAACGGCCAAAAAGGTGTGCTCATCCTCAGCGAAATGGCGGGAGCCGCAGACGAGCTTTCGCAAGCACTCATCGTCAACCCAAACGACACACCAGCACTCGCGCAGACAATTTACCAGGCGCTCAAAATGCCCAACACCGAGCAGCAGCGCCGCCTCAAAGCGATGCAAGCGCGCATCGGCGACTACACTGTCCAAAAATGGGGTGAGGATTTCCTCACCCAGCTCGAACGCGCGCGGGCAAACGCGACGCACGGTCAGAAAAAACGTCTCACGCGCGACGAACAGAGCGCCATCGTCACGTCATTTATCAAAAGCAAAAAACGACTCATTCTGCTCGATTATGACGGCACATTACACGGATTTTCCTCTGATATTCGCCCCGATGCGGTACGCCCAGGACCACGACTGCGCGCTCAGCTCAAACATATTTCAGAGCAACACGACACGCGACTCTGTATCATCAGCGGCCGTTCGCGCAAAACACTCGACCAGTGGTTCCGCGGCATTCCATCGCTCATACTTGTCGCCGAACATGGCGCGTGGATCAAACAAGACGGCATATGGCACCAAAACGCCACGGCGTATGACAAAAAACCGATTTTATCGCTACTGCGCGAGTTCGCTACCCGCACTCCTGGTGCGATTGTCGAAGAAAAAGATTTTGCGCTCGTCTGGCACTACCGCGCAGTCAACCCTGAGTTGGCTTATATCCGCAACGTCGCGCTTCGCCACGAACTCCGCGAATTGACCGCTGATACTGACCTTGTCGTGCACAATGGCAACAAAATTATCGAGATCAAACCTTCGAGCATCGACAAAGGCAATGTCGCGCAGCGTCTCGCCAAAGAATTCCCAGCAGATTTCGTCTTTGCAGCGGGCGATGATTACACCGACGAAGCGATGTTTGCAGCCCTCGGCGAGGACGCCATCACGCTGAAAGTCGGCTCTGGCGACACCAGCGCACGCCACCGCGTAAGCCGCCTCGAGCGCGTCCTCGAGATCATCGCGTCGATGAGCAAAATCATTCGCTGACCCACCAAAAAACGTGGAATATGTCACAGTTTCGCGACGTGTTTTGATTTATGATGGAATGTGAAACCAAAAGGAGGACGCATGATCATCGACCCACGCAACAAATATTCCATCGGAAAAATCCCTATCCAACACCAGAAAGAGCCAGGGCTCGACGCCAAACTCATACCGCCCGCCGACCACGGTGAAACGAGCTACAAAGGCGCAGGCAGACTCGCTGGACGCAAAGCCCTCATCACGGGCGGCGACAGTGGAATTGGGCGCGCCGTGGCTATCGCGTATGCGCGCGAGGGTGCGGACGTGGCGATCAGTTTTCTCCCGAGTGAACAAACCGACGCCGATGATGTCGTCACCGCAATCGAACAGACTGGCCAGCTTGCCGTTGCGCTCCCGGGCGATCTCGCAGACGAAAAATTTGCCCGCAAACTCGTTCACGGCGCGCACGACGCACTCGGCGGACTCGACATCATCGTGAACAATGCTGGCAAACAAATTTTTAATGACGACATCACGACGCTCCCGACCAAACAGCTCGTCGAAACCTTCACCGTCAATCTCTTTGCAATGGTGTGGATCGTCCAGGAAGCGGTGAAGCACTATCTAAAACCTGGCGCCACCATCATCAATACGACCTCGATCGTCGCGACACAGCCGTCACCCGGGCTGATTGATTACGCCGCTACAAAAGGCGCGATCACCACGCTGACAAAGGGCCTTTCGCAGCAGCTCGCACCAAAAGGCATCACGGTCAACGGTGTCGCGCCCGGGCCGATCTGGACGCCACTTCAACCGAGCTACGGACAGTCACCCGAAAAACTCACGAAATTTGGTGAAGACACTCCACTTGGCCGCCCTGGCCAACCGGCCGAACTCGCCGGAGCCTATGTCTACCTCGCAAGCGCCGACGCTAGCTACGTCAGCGGGGAAATCATCGGCGTGACCGGCGGCCGCCTTCGCTAATACCACGTCCTGTCACCGCTCCTCGGGGTGGTAAAT
The DNA here is from genome assembly GCA_964649505.1 of uncultured Candidatus Saccharibacteria bacterium. GTDB lineage: Bacteria > Patescibacteriota > Saccharimonadia > Saccharimonadales > Saccharimonadaceae > Saccharimonas. Next base: position 376 of record CAZYRC010000004.1, on the reverse strand, counting down.
TGCTCATCGCTATGCTATACTTTCAGGTGCGCTATTTGGCATGCCGCCAAAATCTGCGTTCTTTTCAAAACAGATATTAGGGTGTCGCCAAGTGGTAAAGCACATGGCTGTTTGAGCGCTTTTAGCGCGAGTAGGTAGAAATCGTCCATGACCAAAACCAGTCTATCGGCAACCTCTTACGTTCTTTTCATCATTATATTATTGGGGTGTCGCCAAGTGGTAAGGCACATGGTTTTGGTCCATGCATTCGGGGGTTCGAGTCCCTCCACCCCAGCCAAGATAGAGAAAAAATCCATTCTGTCGCCCATGCGGGCGGCTTTTTGGTTGGCGGCGCGCAGCGCCGACCAAGCGGTTTCAGGGGGTGATTTGATTTTAC
>CAZYRC010000003.1:289-30805 GCA_964649505.1 uncultured Candidatus Saccharibacteria bacterium | reverse complement strand
AAAATCTAGGCCGTTCATTTCGCACCTGCTAAACGGACCCAAACGATGGGGAGGTCGACCTGCAGCGTTCCCTTGGAGAGGTCGAGGTGACGCTTTTTCACGAGCTTCCACTTCTCAGCGAGTGTGAATTCGACGCTGATCATGTCCGGGTCGTTGTCGGGGCTCCATTTGCGGCGCCAGGGGTAGCCGACAACTCTGCCGACAGCGTCGTCCTGCCCAGCGGCCACCAGAACGGTGCTGCCATGCGGGAAGGTCGCGCACGCCTCTTTCATGTTCATTTTTTGCCTCTCGTCTCTTGATTCTCCACGGTAAAGAATCGGACTGGTATATATTAGTATGAAATACGGCAAATGTCAATAGTTTCACCTCTGCGACGGTGATGGTATACTATAGAGTAGATAACCATAATAGCTTTAGGGGGCATGGGATATGGGACTGACTATCAATCAAATTCGTGACCATACACTTCGCGCGCGTCATCTGATGCAGCGCTCACGACAGCAGGGATTTGCAGTCGGGGCGTTCAATATCGACAATCAAGAAACGCTGATCGCGGTGGCACGGGCTGCGCAAAAGCTCAATGCGCCGGTACTTGTCGAGGTGAGTGATGGCGAGGTCAAAGCGCTCGGGCTCGAAAATCTTCGTGACATGGTGGACAATTACCGCGAAGAATATGGCATCGAGATGTATCTCAACCTCGACCACAGCCCGACGGTCGAAGCGTGCAAGCGCGCGATTGACGAAGGTTTTGAATTCATCCATATCGATATTTCTCAAGCAAATCATGATGCCACCGAGGAAGAAATCATCGCAAAGACGAAAGAAGTCGTCGAATACGCCAAATTTACGGGCGCGCTTGTCGAGAGCGAGCCGCACTATTTCGCGGGTGGGAGCAATGTGCACCGGGAGGGGATTGATTACGAGGAGATCAAAAAGACATTCAGTACGCCAGAAGGTGCGAAATCATTCGTCGAGGCGACCGGGATTGACACGTTTGCAGCGGCGATCGGGAATTTGCATGGCAAATATGATGTGCCAAAACAACTCGATCTCGAGCTGCTCGCGCGCATTCGCGAATCGATCGACTGTCAGATTAGTTTGCACGGTGGCTCGGGTACGCCGCTGCATTATTTTGAGGACGCAAGCAAAGCCGGCGTGAGCAAGATCAACATCAATACAGATATGCGCGTGGTATTTCGCGAGACGTTGGAACGCGTGCTGCGCGAGAATCCAGACGAGTACGCGGTGGTGAAATTGATGCCACAAGTGTACGAGGCGGTCCAGGCGGTGGTCGAGGAAAAGATCAATGCTTTCGGAAGCGCGGGGAAGGCGATCCGGTAATGAGCATACGGAGGACGGGAGCATGGTAAAAATTTTGGCGATTGGCAAGGGAACGCAGGACGTTTTCCTTGAGAGTGATGAATTTGACCCGAAACAGCGCGGCAAAAAGGTCTATACCGAGATCCCGCTAGGGCTGAAAATGGAGGTCGACGACGTGACCTTTAGTACAGGCGGCAATGCGACAAATGTCGCGGTGACACTCGCACGCCAAGGAATCGAAAGCGCGTACATGTGGGGGCTCGGCACGGATCCGGCCAGTGAAGCGATTTTGCATGATCTTGACGAAGAAGGCGTCGACACGTCACTCGTTGTGCAAAACACAACATTTCAGTCTGGTTATTCTGTGATTATGATCGCGACGAACGGTGAGCGGACGATTTTGAATCACCGCGGTCACGCGTTTGGTAAAAGCGGCCGACGAGATTTTGATCTCGACGCGCTCGAAGGCTATGATTGGGTCTATCCGACAAGTTTGGGCGATGGCGGGCTAAAATTATTGCGCGATATCATTGACGCAGCCGAAAAACATGGTGTAAAAGTGATGCTCAATCCTGCTGGCCCGGAGCTTGCCGAAAAAGAAAAATTGATCACGCTGCTGGAGAGCGTGGACGTGCTGATCACGAACCGCGAAGAAATGCAGCAACTGGTGAGTGGCGAAACGTGTGAGGAGTTGGCGCTCCATGCGTTGCATTATGTACCAGTGGCGATCGTGAGCGATGGGCCGAATGGCGTTGTGGCGACAGATGGCAAGACGATGGTGCGCGCGGGGATGTACGAGGATGTGCCGGTGATTGATCGTACGGGCGCGGGCGATGCGTTTGCGAGTGGTTTTTTGAGCCAGTGGTCCCGAGGAAAATCGCTTCGCGAAAGTATCATTTTTGCGAGTGCAAATAGCACGAGTGTTGTGACGAAAATTGGCGCAAAGGCCGGGATTTTACGCCGCGGCGTGAAATTGCACGAGATGCCAATCAGCGAAAAAACAGTGAATGTGCGGGAGGTAAACTAATGGCAAATATTTTGCGCACACTACTTGACGCAAAAGAACCGATGTTTACACGGGCGATCCATCAGCTTGAGAAGATGACGCGCCATCAGGCAACGGACGTTGCATATATCGCGGATATCACGGCGCGGGCGCATGCAGTAATGCGCCGACTAGGGCTCGATCCGGCGGATACGACAGAGCAGGAGCTGTACCGAACGCTCGAAGCGCATGCGAAGAGCGAGCATTTGTTTGTCGATACGGATGATGTCGGGCTGGTGTTTGGTCGGCATGTGGTTTCGTTTAATCACGAGGACGTACTCGCAAATAGCGATGTGGCGTTTGCTGATCGCACGAAAAAACATCTGCGCGCTCAGCTGAAACGCGGACTGACGGCGCGCTATGTTAACGCGGACGGTGACAATGAGATGGCGATCAATGAAGTCGTCGACGAAGCAGGGATCAATATCCTTGATATGGAAGAATATCACGAGCATGCGCCGGCTGCGCGGCCTCGACGACGCCCGCGGATTTTGTGCGTCGGTGATATTTTTACTGATGTGTTCATCAATTTGTGCGAGGACGAAGCGCGGGTAGACACCGACAAAGATGGATCGCGGCGTCTCAGCATGCCGTTTGGGACGAAACCACCGTACGAGCGCGCGGACACTGTGCGTAGCGTCGGGCCAGCGCCAAATGCCGCCGTCGCGATGGCAAAACTTGGGGTCGAGGCGAGCCTCGAAAGCTGGCTTGGTGATGACGCAGCGGGCAAAGCATCGCTCGAACAGCTTTCGCGCTCGCATGTCGATAGCACACTCGTGAAGCGACAGGTACGAACGGCGAGTAGCACGTACTATGTATTGCGCTACAAGGCCGAGAGGACGATTTTGGTGAAAAATGAAGCGTATGATTATCGATGGCGCGCACCGAAAGAAGAGCCGGATTGGATTTATCTTTCGCTCATCAGCAAGGATTCGTGGCAACTGCACCGCGACTTGCTCGAGTATCTCGATGCGCATCCGTCGGTGAAATTGGCATTTCAGCCGGGGACATTTCACTTCGCGTGGGGCGTCAAAAAACTTGCGCGGATATATCGGCGCGCAGACATCCTTGTGCTGAACCGCGAGGAAGCGATGCAGGTGACGGGCAAACCACATGCGCCGATCAGTGGATTGATCGAAGGGCTGCATGCGCTTGGTCCGAGCTACGTGGTGGTGACGGACGGCGCAGATGGCTCGTATGCATCGCATGACGGCAAGGTGTGGCGCGTGTCGAATTATCCTGATCCGGCGAAACCACTCGACCGGACAGGTGCAGGCGACGCGTTTGCGAGTACGATAGTCGCGGCGTTGGCGCTGGGCGAGCCGTTTGCTGTCGGGCTTTCGTGGGCGCCGATCAACAGCATGAGCGTTGTACAAAAATTGGGAGCGCAGGAAGGATTGCTTGAGCGTGCAACGATTCAGAAATTGCTCGATGCGGCGCCATCAACATACAAAACAGAGGAGTATACCGAATGAGATATCAGATTTGCGTCTCCGGCGCGGCAGCTGGAGAAACTGTAGGAAATTCGCATGATCAGGCGTACGCGCTCGGCGTCGAGATCGCAAAAGCAGGAAAAACATTGTTGACGGGCGCGACAGTCGGCTTGCCGCACTATGCGGCGATGGGATTCAAAAGCGTCAAAAATAGTAAAGGTAGTTCGATCGGATTTAGCCCGGCGAGCTCGTACCGTGAGCATGTCAGTACGTATCGATTGCCGACGAAAGAATTTGACTATATCAATTTTACCGGGATGGAATATGTCGGGCGCGACGTACACTTGGTGCGCAGCGCCGACGCGGTGATCACGGTCGGTGGACGTATGGGCTCACTGCACGAGCTTGCGACCGCACTCGAAAGTCGCAAAGTCTGCGGCGTGTTGCTCGGCAGTGGCGGGCTGGCGGACTATGCCGCGACATTGCTCCGGCATGTGGAAGCGCCGGGCGGAAAAGACGTGATTTTTGATAACGACCCAAAACGTTTGGTCGCAAAAATTGTCGAAGTGCTCGACAAAAAATACATTGATTTTGTCGACGTTGAGTACACCCGCGTCGACTACCCACCGGTCGAAGAGCTCAAAAAATCAAATCGCCGCGGATAACGCTTGTGCTTGAGGTGTGTGTACACTATACTCAAAATCATAAACAATAGAAGGGTTATGAAAAAGAATCTCAACCAAGGAAGTGCGCATGTCGTTGTGATCATTTGTCTCGTTGCGGCGCTGCTCTGTGCGCTGGGAGTCGTGTTCTATCAGAATTTCGTGCTAAAACAACAATCTGAGCAGAAAACACAGGTGAGCGTTTCATCGACCAAAAAAACAGCGCCAACAGCGTCGACGACTGACAAAAAAACGCTTGAGATTCCGGGTTGGGGCGTGAAAGTCGCGTTGCCAACAGATGGTACACAGATCACGTACTACAAAAAATCCGGCAGCCTCGGCGAGTACTATGATTTTTCGACAAAAGCAGTCGAGGTAATTGGCGGCGAATGTGCAACGGGATTTTCTGGTGATGGTGGCACGCCTGCGCGCATGGGAACACTGCTTCGCATGAAGACAAGAGACACGACGGAAGCGAGCGCTCCGATCCCGCTTAATGGCGGCGCACCGATCGACGGGTATTATTACTACTACAGCTCGCCGCAATCAACGTGTGGCGGCGCGGATGCAACAGAGGCGCAGACAACGGCCGAAACCACAGCTGTTTCGACGATCGAAGCGATGCTCAAAACGATCGAGAAAGCGTAATTTGTATGACATTTCGGGTATAATAGAAAGGTGAATACATTTCGCCTTTCTTCCGAATATCAGCCAACGGGCGACCAACCGACTGCGATCGCGCAGCTTCGTGATGGGCTCGAGCGCGGCGAAAAAGAGCAGACGTTGCTCGGCGTGACAGGAAGTGGCAAGACATTTACGATGGCAAATATCATCGCTGATCGCAATGTACCGACACTAGTGCTCGCACACAACAAAACGCTTGCCGCACAGCTTTTCAGCGAGTTCAAAAGTTTTTTCCCGGACAATGAAGTTCATTATTTCGTAAGCTATTTTGATTATTATCAGCCGGAGGCATACATCGCGTCGAGCGACACCTACATCGAAAAAGATTCGGCGATCAACGAAGAAATTGACCGGCTGCGACATGCGGCGACGGATGCGCTTTTGACCCGTCGTGACGTGATTATCGTGGCGAGCGTGAGTTGTATCTACGGTCTCGGTAGCCCGAGTGATTATCACGATCTTTCGATTACGGTGCGGCGTGGCGAACGACGCGTCATGGACAAATTTTTGCGGCAGTTGATGGACATTCAGTACCATCGCAACGATATCGATTTTGCGCGTGGTGCGTTTCGGGTGCGCGGAGACACAGTAGATATTTTTCCGGCGGGCGGTGAGACGGCATATCGCGTGGAATTTTTTGGTGATGATGTCGACCGAATCACACGAATCGATCCGCTGACCGGCGAGATTCTCGAAGAGCCAGACTCATTTACGATTTTTCCTTCGAGTCACTATGCGACGCCAAAAGAAAAAGTCAAACGCGCGATTGATCAAATCCGCGAGGAGTATGAGCAGCGACTCGGATGGTTCGAATCACATGACAAATTGCTCGAAGCTCAGCGCCTCGCGCAACGCACAAAATACGATCTCGAAATGCTCGAGGAAACGGGATTTGTCAAAGGTATCGAAAACTACAGCCGCTATCTCACCGACCGTGAACCAGGTGAGCAGCCGGCGACGTTGCTCGGTTATTTCCCGGACGATTTTTTGCTACTCGTCGACGAGAGTCACGTCACTTTGCCGCAGGTGCGCGGTATGTACAACGGCGACCGTGCGCGCAAAGAAGTACTCGTCGAGTACGGATTTCGCCTGCCGAGCGCGCTGGACAACCGTCCGTTGCGGTTTGACGAATTTGAACATCACGTCAATCAAGCGATTTATGTCTCGGCGACGCCGGGCGCGTATGAACTCGAGCGCAGTCCTGAGCCGGCACAGCAAATCATTCGTCCGACGGGTCTGCTCGATCCGCGCATCATCGTGCATCCGGTTGACAATCAAGTTGATGATTTGATCGCCGAAATTCGCGAACGCACTGCGAAAAAACAGCGTGTGCTGGTGACGACATTGACCAAACGCATGGCCGAAGATCTCTCGGCGCATCTCGTTGAGCTCGGCATCAAGACGGCGTATATTCACAGTGAAGTTGACACGCTCGAGCGCGGTGATATTTTGCGCGATTTGCGTATGGGCGTGTACGACGTGCTCGTTGGTATCAATCTATTGCGCGAGGGGCTTGATCTGCCAGAAGTTTCGCTCGTTGCGATTCTCGACGCCGACAAAGAAGGATTTTTGCGCAGTGAACAGTCACTGATCCAGACGATCGGACGCGCAGCGCGACATGTTGATGGCACAGTGATCATGTATGCAAACCAGCAGACGGATAGTATGAAGCGAGCGATCGCCGAGACCAATCGTCGACGTGAAATTCAGGAAGCGTACAACCTCGAACACGACATTACGCCGCGTGGTGTCGCCAAAGAAATCGGTGAAGGTTTGCGGGCGATCATCCCGCAAAAAGAAGATGCGAAGAAGCCGAAACTCAACCTCAATAAAATTCCGAAGGATGAGTATGCAAGTCTTGTGAAAGATTTGACGGGACAAATGAATTTGGCGAGCGCAAATCTCGAATTTGAGCGTGCGGCGGAATTGCGTGATCTCATCGGCGAAATCAAAGGACGCATGTAGTGAATCTACGCGTGATGTCGTGGAACGCGGAGGGGATGTTTGTCGAGGGCTCGATGACACGCCGAGCGTCGCCGGATGATGCGCTGGCGGTGTTGCGCGAGGTCGGGGCGGACATAGTTGTCGTACCAGAGTTTGGGGTGTTTGAGCGAATGAGTGAGAAAACGTCGAGCGCGATTGCGGCGCTCGGCTATACGATGGAGCAATTTGTCTACGGCGATGAGCGTGGGCACGGCACGGGGCTGGCGATTCTTTCGCGATTGCCGATCGAGTCACGTCAGCGCATCGCGATGAATGAGTTCAAGGGCGCGCTCGAAGTGGTTGTGGCTCGCGAGCACCAAAATATCCGGATCATCGGCGTTCATCTCGACGACCGTACTGAGGCCGGTCGGCTCGCAGAAGCGGAGCAGCTCGTAGCGCACATCGGAAGTCGCAAACCACTCCCGACGCTGATGATGGGTGATTTCAATGCGATGGACGGAAGCACTTTTTTTGCGCGGATCGCGCGCGGAATTTGTGGCAATATCGCAGGGCAAATCGTGCGAAATGAGCAGCTTTCGTCGGTTGTTTCGCGCGTGCGTGAGATGGCGCTCGGAACGACAATTCGGTACATCGAGTCGCAGACGCATCTTCGCAATCTTGATCCGAAACTTCGGCGGACGATATCGGCAAAACAGCGCGGACTCGAGTGGCTGCCGGCGATTCGTCTCGCAAAAATTGATTGGGTATTTGGCTCGCCAGAAGTCGCTGTGAAACGATATCGGGTACTTCGTGATGTTGGCAGCGACCATCGACCGATCGTCGTTGATATTGAAATTGCACCCTCAAAAGAGTAGACGAGCAACTAATTGCATAATATTCAAAAAAGTGATAAAATAGCGTAGATTGCACTCTTTGGTGCATGCACCTACTATCACGAAAGATGAAAAATTGTACTCACTAGAGGAGGAGCTGCGTCTTAGGAACGCTCTCAAGCGCGCGAGCAATGCTGTTTGGGCAGTGCGAAATGAATGGCTCAAAAAGCGAAGGCACCCGACCTTTCGGCGACTTTGCTATCTGATTGATGTCAAAAGAGATAGCGCTACTGGCACGTACAAACGCGCAAGCGAGCTGTTTGAAAAGGAGGACCGACGCAAGAAAGGCTCTCCGAATCAAAAGAAGATCGAACGCGCATATCGCCTTATGGGTGAGGCTGCGGTGATCAGTCGAGCGCGTCGAGAGCTGGAAGATACTCTGCTTCAATGCAAGAAGGAAACAGCGACAGAGGCTAACGTCTACTACGCAACGCGCAGTGAGCTCATCGCTTGCCTCACGGAGCGTGCGTCCGTCGACGAAGAGTATCGGAAATTCCGAAATCGCGCCCGACATGCTGCGAAGCTCGATAGCATCGAGGTCGCAATGATCGATTCAGACGGCGATGTGCCTGGCTCGATCATCGATCTGTATTTCGGCGGCGTTGAGTTCCCCGAGGGAGAGGGTCACGGCCACACTCAGTTGAGGATCACGGCGAACCGAAACTTCGAAAAACGCTACGAAAGGGGAGCGCTGGAAATTTCGTGAAAACTACGCGGTGACGTGCCTGGAATATCCAGGTGCGTCACCGCGCTTTTCGTTTCACTACACGCGAGATGCAATGATAGCCATGTACGGCGCGAGTTCGATCGTTGCCGAACGATCTTCGCCGGTATGAATGCCCGCGATGGGGACTTCTGGAAAATCACTTCCGTAGCCTTTCCACGAGCTATTGAATCGCACTTGCCAATTGCCGGCAATCGGCAACTGGAGACGATATTCCTTGAGGTGGGTGCCGCTGAAATTTACAATCACGATCGTATCATCACCCTCGCCACCGTGATCCCAACGATGGTAGCCGATGACAAAATTGACGTCGTCTTGGTGGAACACGGCTGTCGAATCCGCGCGTAGCCCAGCGGTATTGTCGTGATGATTGAGCCGGAGATCGATCAGATGATGATGCGCGTCGACGAAGCCGTGATAGCGGTCGACGTGCGCCCATTGGAGAGATTGCCAATCGTTGAATGCGCCTTCTTGGAGAAATTCTGCGCCTTGCAGCAGCATCGGAATCCCCGGTGCGCTCAGCATGACGGTGGCCGCGAGGAGGGTTTTTTGGCGGGCGGCGAGGCTCGACGGATTTTGCGGTGTGACAGCATCATTCAAACGAACCGAACCGTTTGCGGCAGTATCGTGCGAATCACTAAACACCACCTGCGAAAACACATCGCCATTGTACGAATGCTCCAGCTCGTGTCGTACGCCGGCGAGCGTCGGCGCGACGCCAGGTGTGATACCGAGCGCGTCGCGCAGCGCATGTGGAAATCCAAGTTCCCACTGCGCATCAAACGCACATCCCGAATCGTGGCGTGGCTTGGTGATGTACGCGCTATTTGCGCAATCTTCGGCGATCATGATTGCATTTGGGTTGATTTTGTGTGCAAGCGCGACGATATCCTGGAGCAATGCCCATGCATCCGGGATGTCGTGCGGCGCATCGTTGTCGCGTCCTTCGGTATTGCGCATATAAATCGTGCTGTCGACGCGCAGCCCGTCGAGACGATACTCTGTCAGCCACATCGTGATGTTGTCGAGAATAAACTGTCGCACTTCGGGGCGCCCATAATCTGGGCGACCGCCCCATGGCGTGTCGCCGCGATAATCATTATAAAAATAAATTCCGCCGCGGTCGTTTTCGCTCCAACCGTCAAATTGCCAGAGGTCGCTATCGCCGTAAAAATGGTTGTACACCACATCGAGAATCACACCAATGCCGCGCTCGTGGCAGGCACGGACAAATTTCATGAAGCCAAATCGACCACCGAGCATACTTTCGACGCTGAAAATGTAGTTTGGCGCGTAGCCCCAGCCATTGGAATATGCCATGCTCGTCACCGGCATGACCTCGATCATATTGACACCGAGCGAACGCAGATAGTCGAGCTTTTCGATCGCCGTATCAAACGTGCCGCTCGTCGCAGGATCTGGGCGGTGGAAGGTGCCGATATGCAGCTCGTAGATGATTTGGTCTTGTTTGGCAGGCGGCACGAATGCGTCGTTACCCCAGTCAAAATCCTGATCAACCACCACCGAAAAACCTTTGTCGCTCGAGGTGATCGCCCGCGCTCGTGGGTCGTTGCGTTCGAGGACGCGACCATCGGCCGTTTCGATATAATACCGATATTGACTGCCAGGTTCGATGTCTTTGAGTGCCAGCGACCAGTAGCCTCCGTCCTCGGGCATCATCGCAAGTGGCCCGTCAGTAGTAAATGTCCCGCCGATTCGCACTGACACCGCAAACGGCGCCCACACGCGAAACGTCGCGCGACTACCGTGGATCGTCACTCCGAGATTTTTTTTGACCTGATGCGCCATGTGATTTCATTATACCGCATAAGCGGAATAGACGAAACAGCGACTCTGACGCGAAACTCTTTACCACTTTTTGCAGAACGTTGTATAATACTAAAGATGAGTACAATAACAACTGATGACGTGCGCCATCTCGCACAGTTAAGTAATCTGCAGTTGTCCGATGAAGAAATCGAACATCTTGGCGGCGACCTGTCAAATATCTTGAATTATATTGATCAGCTTTCTGAGCTTGACACCACAGGCGTCGAGCCGACCTACCAGGTGACGGGCCTCGAAAATATTTGGCGCGATGATGAAATCGAGACAGGGTATGTCGATCGTGACGCGCTGCTCGCGCTTGCGCCAGAGCGAACAGAAGATAGCGTGAAAGTGCCAAAGGTGCTCTAGATGAAAATCGCAACGCTTGTTTCTCAAATCAAATCTCGCGAAACGACTGCTCGCGCAGAGGTCGAAAAAGCCCTTGCGCGAGCTCGCGATGTCGAATCATACCACGCACTACTCAGTCTCACCGAGGACCGAGCACTCGAGCGAGCTGATGATATCGATCGTCGGATCGAAGCGGGCGAGGACGTTGGTGTGCTTGCCGGTGCGCCGTATGTCGTAAAAGATAATTATCTCGCGTTTGGCGCGCCGACGACAGCGGCCGCAAAAATGCTCGAACATTTTGACGCTCCGCTGCAGGCGACAGTCGTTGATAAACTCGAAGCTGCTGGTGCGATTTGTATCGGCAAATCAAATCTCGATGCGTTTGCCCACGGTGGTAGCACGGAAAATTCCGCATTTGGTGTGACGCACAACGCGCATGATACCTCAAAAGTCGCTGGTGGTTCGAGTGGTGGCTCGGCTGTCATCACCGCGCTCGACGTCGTGCCGTTTGCGCTGGGCACCGACACGGGCGGATCGATCCGTCAGCCAGCGAGTTTCAACGGTGTCTACGGTATTAAGCCAACCTATGGCATGAGCAGCCGATACGGCGTCGTGGCGATGGCGAGTAGCACTGATACGATGGGTTGTTTTGCGCGCAGCGCGGATGATATCGAGCTTGTGCAGTCGGTGATGGCCGGCCAAGATCCGCGCGATATGACGACATTGCCGGATTATTTCGAGCCAATCGAATCGATCAAGCCTGGCCAAAAAATTGGTGTGATTCGTGAACTGATGACCGATGGTGTCGACCTAGAAGTGCGACGTGTGATGAATGAATACTGTGATCGTTTGCGCGCCGCAGGACATACCGTCGAGGAAGTCAGCATGCCAAGTATTAAACACGCGCTGGCGATTTATTACATCGTCGTGCCGGCGGAGCTTTCGAGCAATCTCGCGCGCTACGACGGCATCCGCTACGGCCGCCGCGCCGAGGGCGTGCAGACGCTGGCCGAGCTGTACGGTCGCTCGCGTGCCGAAGGTTTTGTGACCGAAAACAAACGCCGTATCATGATCGGAAGTTATGTGCTTTCGAGCGGATTTTTTGACGCGTATTATCTCCAGGCGCAAAAAGCGCGCACGATACTCATCAACGAATACAATGCGCTCTTTGAAACGTATGACTTCTTGCTTTCGCCGACCGCGCCGACACCAGCATTTGGCATCGGTGAGCACATTTCCGATCCGGTGCAGATGTATCTTGCGGACGTCATGACGGTGCCAGTGAGTCTCGCAGGTTTGCCAGCGATGAGTGTCCCCGCAGGGATGAGCGAAAGCGGTTTGCCGATCGGCGTGCAGATCATCAGCAAGATGAAACATGATGCGCAGGTGATTGCGCTTGCGCGAAGCGCGGAGGATGACGATGAATAACACTGCGTTGATGATTCTCCTTGCCGTCGTTTTGTGTGCGGCGATTATTGGCGTCATCATCCTCGTACTCGCGAGCAAAAATGCGCCAAAACTTCGCGTCGAACGCTACCAAACGCGCTGGCTCGAAATCGAAAATAGCCTCTCACGCACTGTCGCCTCGAGTTGGCAAGTCGCGATTATGGATGCCGACAAATTGCTCGACCAAGCCCTCAAAGACCGGCACTTCAAAGGCCAAACGATGGGCGAGCGCATGAAATCAGCAAACAAAAGTTGGCGCAACGCAAATCACGTTTGGGGTGCGCACAAAATCCGCAATCAACTCGCGCACGAAACTGACGTCAAACTTACTTACGAAACGACCGTTCGCGCATTGACCGCCTTCAAACAAGGCCTGAAAGACCTAGGAGCTATCTGATGAATCACGACATTCTCGAAAAATATGATATGACAATTGGCATCGAATGCCACGTCCAGCTCGCGACTGAGACAAAATTGTTTAGTCCGGCCGACAATGATGCGCGTGACGCCGCGCCAAACACCAAAGTCCATGCGATCGATTTTGGTTTGCCTGGGATGCTGCCGATTCTGAACCGTCACGCCGTCGATCTCGCGATTCGTGCTGGCAAAGCGCTGAACGCGCCGATTGCACATGTTTCGCGATTTGACCGCAAACACTATTTTTATCCTGATTTGCCAAAAGGCTACCAGACGAGCCAAATGTATCAGCCGATTATCCTCGCGGGCGTCGTCGAGACCGAACTCGAGGACGGAACGCCAGTGCACGTGCGGATTCATCACGCACACATGGAAGAAGACGCTGGGAAATTGACGCATTTTGATAGCTATAGCCTCGTCGACCTCAACCGCGCGGGCACGCCGCTCATCGAAATCGTCTCTGAGCCCGATATGCACAGCCCGGCAGAGGCGCGGGCGTACGTGACGGAACTGCATCGACTCATGACCTATGCGGATGTGACGCTCGGAGATTTGTATCAGGGAAATATGCGATTTGATGTCAATATCTCGGTGGCGCCAAAAGGTGCGACAGAGCTCGGCAAACGTGCTGAGGTCAAAAATCTCAATTCATTCCGTAGTGTCGAACGCGCCGCGCAGTACGAATTTGAACGCCAAGTTGCACTTGTCGAAAACGGCGAACGTGTCGTGCAGGAAACCCGCGGCTGGAACGACGACAAAGGCATCACGACCAGTCAGCGCAGCAAAGAAGATGCGCAGGATTATCGCTACATGCCCGACCCCGACATCCCGCCGATCGTACTTAGCGACGAAGAAGTCGAAGACATTCAGTCTGATATGCCGATGTTGCCAGGGGAATTCCGCAAGATTTTGCACGGCGCGGGACTTGATTTTGCGATGCGCGAGACAGCGCTCGGGATCGACCGACGCACGGTCCGCGACTTTATCGTGCAGGTCGCTGCGGGTACCGAAGGCGAGATTCGCCGTCGGATCTTGAATTGGCTGATCATCGACGTACAAGGAAAAGTCAGCGCTGGTGAATACTCGTGGGATGAAAAACATCTTTTGCCTGAACACATTACCGCTCTCGCTGAGATGGCCGAAGCATCCGAAATCAGTAGCAACTCCGCGGTCGCCGTACTCTATGAAATGCTTGAAACGGGTGACGCGCCACGTATGATTGCCGAAGCAAAAAATTTGTTGCAGGTCAGTGATGCAGGTGCGATCGAAGCAATCGTCGATGAAGTATTGGCGGACCCGGCAAGTGCCGCATCGATTGCCGACATCAAAGCCGGCAAAGACAAGGCGATCGGCTATCTCGTCGGTCAAGTGATGAAACGTTCGCACGGCCAAGCCAACCCGGCGATGGCGCAAAAAATGATTCGCGAGAAATTATAATGAAACACTACACCCGCGTCGAACCAACAGAAATTATCACTGTTGGCAATCGTTTCAAACGCCAGGTACTCGTGAAGCATTTTCGCACTGATGATGATATGGAGCACGAATTTACGACGTTTGGTGAGCCGCATGATTCTGTTGCGGTTGTTGCGCTCACCCCTGAAACCCAAGCCATCGTTTCGCATCAATTTCGCCCCGGACGAGAGCGCTATTGCTATGATTTGCCCGGTGGTGGCGTCGAGGAGGGCGAGGATTTTGAGGCGGCTGCGCGACGCGAACTTGCCGAAGAAACCGGCTACGAGTCGAGCGCGCCTCTCGAATTCCTCGGAACATATTCATGGGACGCATATTCAAATTCTCGTGCGCACTACTATTTTTTGCCTGAGTGTACACCGATGAAAGAGCGTATCTACGAACAAATCGAGGTTGATCAAGGCCAAGAGGCGAAGGTGATTTCGATTGACGAGCTGATCACGCACGCAACACGTGATGAAATGACCGATGCTGCCGCGGTGTTGATGGCCTACGAAAAACTTCGTGCCCTGCAAACAAAGCAGAAGTGATATCATAGAGAAAAGGAGAAAAATACATGCAACGACCAACCAAAGCTATCATTGCCGCCGCCGGATTTGGGACACGATTTTTGCCACAGACCAAGGCGATGCCAAAAGAAATGATGCCGATCATCGACAAGCCAATCATCCAGTATGTCGTCGAAGAGCTCGTTGAGGCAGGCATCAAAGATATCATTCTCGTGGGGAGCAGCACCAAACGCTCGATTGAAGACCATTTCGATTTGCCGAACGAAGATCTTGTCAACAATCTTCGCGCAGGCGGTGAAAAGAAAAAACCACTGCTTGAAACGGTTGAGGGAATCGCAAATCTCGCAAACTTCGTGTATCTTCGCCAAAAAGGCCCGTATGGCAACGCGACACCGATTCAGTGTGCAGCGCATCTCATCGGCAACGAGCCATTTATTTACACTTTTGCGGATGATTTTTTCGTCGCAAAACCAGGTCGCACCAAACAACTTATCGAAACCTACACCAAATTCAACGGCTCGGTCCTTGCCTGCAAAAAAATGACCAGCGATGACGAATACGATCGCTATGGCGTCGTGGCCGGCGAAGACGCGGACGACACCACGATCAAAGTCGAAAAATTCGTCGAAAAGCCAGGCAAAGCAAATGCACCAAGCGACCTCGCGAGCGTCAGTGGCTACCTGCTCACGCCGGAAGTCTTCGAATACATCGACAAAGCAAGCGACGCGTTCGATGGCCAGGGCGAATTGATGCTCCAGCCGATCATGCAGCAGATGATCCACGACGGCTACGGTGTGTACGCCCGCGAAATCACCGATGGAAAATATTACGACACCGGCGATAAACTAGAATACCTCAAAACAGTGATTGATTTTGGACTCGACCACGAAAAACTTGGCGCACCGCTGCGCGCATACCTCGACGAAAAACTCAAATCCGAAAAGTAACAAATTTCACACAACAAATTTCGTTTTCGCGTATACTAAAGATAGAGCCCGCAATGCGAGCGGGCAGTAAGTATTAAAAAAGGAGTGTCGAACTCATGGAATGGGCACAAATACTTGTCATCATTCTGTCTGTATTTCTGGCGCTGTTTTTGATTCTCGGCATCGTCCTGACTGCACTGCTGATCAAAGTGACCAAGCAGATCAAATCAGTCACCGGAACCGCAGAACGAACAGCTCAGAAGTTTGAGCAGACGGCGAGCAACATCGCGACATTCACGTCGCCTGTCGCTCTCGGCAAACTCGTGATGTCATTTTTTAACAAACGTAACCGTTAGGAGATACAATTATGTCAAAAGGTAAATTTGCACTCGGAGCAATCGTTGGCGCAGCAGCAGGTGTTGTTGCTGGGATCTTGACCGCACCAAAATCGGGAAAAGAAACGCGCGCTGACCTCAAAGCAAAGGCGGACGAACTCAAATCTGACGCAGAGAAAACTGCAGCAGACGTAAAGAAAAAAGGCGAAAAAGTCTACAAAGACGCTCGCAAAAACGTCGAAAGCGTCGTGAATGAAGGCAAGAAAACGGTCGAAGATTACCGTGATCGCGCAAATCGTGCTGTCAACAGCGCCAAAAACGAATTCGAAAAAGAAGACAAGAAAAAATAACCCGCAATGGGACGATCACATGGCACAGCTACCACAAATGTTCTGTGCCATGTTTTGTAGGAGAACTCTATGGGCGTGATTGCAAAGCTCAAAAAACAGATCAAAGAAGGCAACGAAAAAGGCGCGCGTGAAGCAGTGCTTGAAGACCTATTCAACGATTTTAACCGCAATCGCTACGCGATTTATCGGATGAACTTTTTCCGTGGAATTTCATTTGGTTTTGGCTCCGTGCTCGGCGGCACAGTGGTTATTGCCCTGGTCGTCTGGCTACTCAATGTCATCGGCTGGTTGATCCCAAGTGTCGGAGGATTTGTCACACAGATTGTCGATGTCGTTCAGAAAACGACACATTAGCATAGGCGTTAATTTTACTACAATCTGCCTGTGGAAAAGTGCTATACTAGAGAGTAGCACATGGGGGATTTAGTAACGAAAAAACCAACGGCGAAGACATCGCTTGCACCGAGCGATATTGCTTCGCGTGAGACATTGCAGCCGAGCGATTTCGTCCACTTACACAATCACTCAAATCACTCTGTCCTCGATGGTCTGACGAAGATCTCGGAGCTTGCCAAAAAAGTCAAAGAATACGGCATGGAAGCGGCCGCCGTCACCGATCACGGGACGCTCAGTGGCGTGCTCGACTACTACAAAGCCGCCAAAGCCGAGGGTGTCAAACCGATTCTTGGCATCGAGACGTATGTTTCGGCACGCACGCGTTTTGACCGCGACCCGGCCCATGACAAGCAGCGTTTCCACCTCACGGTACTCGCGATGAATATGACCGGCTATCAAAATCTCATGCGGCTCAGCACGAAGGCAAATCTCGAGGGGATGTACTACAAACCGCGAATCGACCATGATTTACTTGAGGAGCTCAACGAAGGCCTTATCATCCTTAGTGGATGCGCGAGTAGTGAAATTGGCGTCGCGCTGCGCGATGATGATTATGCAAAAGCGCGGGATATCGCGCGGTGGTATCGCGACCTGCTCGGCGATCGGTACTACCTCGAGCTCCAGGACCACGGTCATCCAAAATCGCACACACACTGGGACGTCCAAGAAAAAATCAACAACGGTCTTATCAAACTCAGCCACGAACTCGACATTCCACTCGTCGTTACCTGCGATGGGCACTATCTCACGCACGACCATCAGGATGCACACGAGATTTTGCTCTGCGTCGGGACGGGCGCATATCTCAGTGATGAAAATCGTATGTCGCTCAAAGAATTTGAGCTGCATCTCACCGATCCGCGACAGATAATCGAACACTGGGGCGATGAATTCCCAGAAGCGATCACCAATACACGAAAAATCGCCGACCGCTGTAACGTTGAACTCGAGCTCGGCAAAATTTTGATCCCAAAATATCCGGTACCAGGAAATCTCAGCGAGCATGATTATCTCAAACGCCTTGTTTATACGGGACTTGGCGTGCGCTACATGGGCAAAACAAGCGAAGAAATGGACGCGATCGCCCCCGACGACATCAAACCAATGCTGCCCGACGAAGTTCGCGAGCGGGCACAAATGGAGATGGATGTGATGCGCAATATGGGATACGAAGGGTACTTTTTGATTGTCCAAGATTTTATCAACTGGGGCAAAAATCGCGGCATCGTCTTTGGTCCGGGGCGCGGTTCGGCGGCTGGGAGCATCATTGCATTTGCACTGAATATCACCGATCTCGATCCGCTCAAATACGGCTTGCTCTTCGAGCGATTTCTCAACCCAGATCGTATTTCGATGCCGGATATCGACGTCGATATTCAGGATACGCGCCGCGATGAAGTGATCCAATATTGCGCTGACAAATACGGCGAGGACCGCGTCAGTAACATCGTGACTTTTGGCAAAATGTTCGGCCGCATGGCGGTGCGTGACGTGGCGCGTGTACTACAAGTTCCGTATGCTGAGAGCGATCGCTTGGCAAAACTCGTCCCGCCGCCAGCCCAGGGTCGACATATTTCACTCTCAAAAAGCATTGTCGATGACGCTGATTTGCGGCATGAATACGAAGAAAACCCTACCGCAAAAGAAGTGCTGGACTACGCGATCCAGCTCGAAGGCACGATCCGTAGCCACGGCGTACACGCCTGCGGCGTGGTGATCGCGCCGGATGAATTGGTCAAGTACATTCCGCTCGAAATGGCGCAAAAAGGCGTCGTCGCGACGCAATTTCCGATGGGCGAAGTCGAAGAACTCGGCCTACTCAAAATGGATTTTCTCGGCCTTTCAAATCTCACGATCATCAATAACGCGATGCGTATCATCCGCAAAGTCTACAAAGAAGACATCAACCTCAGCACGCTTTCGCTCGAAGACGAAGCGACCTACGAACTATTCCAGCGTGGCGATACGACCGGCGTATTTCAACTCGAGTCTGCCGGCATGAAACGCTATTTGCGCGGTCTCAAACCGACGCATTTTGAAGACATCATCGCGATGGTCGCGCTCTATCGTCCGGGTCCGATGCAGTTTATCGATAGTTTCATCAAACGCAAACATGGCGAAGAAAAAATCACGTACCTCCACGAAGGTATGAAGAATTCGCTCGCAAACACTTACGGAATCCTCGTCTACCAGGAGCAGTTCATGCAGATTTCGAAGGAATGGTGTGGATTTACCGGCGGCCAGGCGGATACACTGCGCAAAGCGGTAGGCAAGAAAAAAATAGATCTCATGCGCAAAGTTAAAGTCGATTTCGTCAACGGCGCCATCGAGCATGGCGGCGCAACAAAAGAAGTCGCCGAGACATTTTGGGCACAGCTCGAAGAATTTGCAAACTATTGTTTCAACAAATCCCACGCTGCGTGTTACGCCCTGATTGCCTACTGGACAGCGTATCTGAAGGCCCACTATCCCGATGCATTTATGGCCGCCGTGATGACGAGCGACCACGACGATATCGACCGCCTTGCAATCGAAATCACCGAATGCAAACACATGGGGCTGACGGTTTTGAACCCTGACGTCAACCAATCCTACCTCGAATTTGCCGTCGTACCAGCCGCAAAACAAATCCGTTTCGGCATGGCTGCGGTCAAAGGCGTCGGCGTCGCCGCAGTCGAAGAAATCATCCGCGCACGTGATGCAGGCGGCGCGTTCATGAGCGTCGAAGATTTTGCCAAACGCGTCAGTACGAGCAAAGTCAACCGCAAAGCCTGGGAAGCGCTGATCAAAGCCGGCGCATTTGACGGTTTGGGCGACAGATCGGATCTACTATTCAACCTCGATCAGATCCTGGCGTTTGCTTCGAAAATCCAAAAAGAAGCGCTGTCCGGCCAAGTCGATATGTTTACCGCGCTCGGCGGCGGTGAAGCACTCATGCCGAGCATCGAGCTCAAAAAAGCACCCGCAAAATACACCGACAAAGAGCAGTTGATGTGGGAGCGCGAGCTGCTCGGCCTCTACATTTCGGCGCACCCGCTTGATAATTATGTCGCGTTTTTTGAGGAACAAACCATTCCGCTGCACTCGCTGCGACCGGCGATTGATGGCCAAAAAATCACGGTCGGCGGTATCGTCACGACCATTCGCACCATCGTCACAAAAGCTGGCACCAAGATGGCGTTTATCGGTCTCGAGGACAAAACCGGCGAGGGTGAGGTGATCGTTTTTCCGCGTTTGTACGAGCAGCTCGGCGACGCGCTCAAAGTCGACACCGTGCTCAAAATCACCGGTACGGTCAACGCGCGCGATCGCGACGGCAATGAAATCGATGAGGCAAAATTGATCGCCGATGAAATCGATATCGTCAGTGACAAAGAACTCCGTGAATACGAAAGTCACGGTCGTAAAATGACTGCGCCGACCGGCAAAGGCGCCGTGACGCGCAAGCGCTATCCACGAAAAGAAGCGACTGTTTCGTCGCCGTCCGCCGCTGTTTCAGCGCCGGCCGTGCCGGTCGAGCTCGAGCGGCCAAAAACAATCTACGTGCGTATCGAGAACCCGGATGATCATGAGCGGCTGCTCGAATTGAAAAAAACCTGCAGACTGTTCCCGGGCGAAAATGACATCATCATGATGCTCGGTTCTGACAAATCATCGGCGATTCGTCTGCCATTTCGTGTCGACGCCCACGACGAGCTCCAGCGAGAACTCGCAAAAATTCTTGGCGACGATTGTGTCGCGGTGAAATAATTATTTCGAAAGCTCGTAGAGTGCGATGCCGGTGGCAACAGAGACGTTGAAGGATTCTTTTTGGCCGCGCATGGGGATTTCAATGATATCGCTGACTTGCGCGAGAAGCTCTGTGGTAATGCCATGGACTTCTTCGCCGATGAGCAGCGCAATATTTTGCGGAGGCCGGTAATCGCGCAGTGAGATAGAACTGGGCGCTTGTTCGAGCGCCACGAGCCGATATTCCGCCAGGTCCGGGTGGTCGAGATCGAGCGTCTCGTGATATGCAAACGATATGAGTTGCTCGGCGCCAAGCGCGGTTTTGTGAATTTGACGAGTGATTTTCTCTGTTATATGAGGCAAACGCGAATCATTTTTGACTAAAGGATAGGGTGTGTAGCCGCTGAGAATGAGCTTTTCAACGCCGAACCCCTCGCAGGTGCGAAAAATACTGCCGACATTGTACGTCGAACGGATATTGTGGGCGATCACAATGATATTACGCATATTTCTAGTTTACCACTATAAAAACCATGAGCGATTTGATACTATAGAAAGTAATGGACGAAAAAGAAATTCAGCGTCGGCGACGCGACCAAGAAGAAGTCTCAACGCAGAAACGTGCGGCGATTTTGGGACTACCATACCTCGACGCGCGAGAATTTGAGGATTCGCTACCGCTTGCACGCGACGTGATGCCGATTCAGCAGATGCACCAAGACAAAATGGTTCCGCTCGTCAAGGGAAGCACGCAGAATGCGTATCAGTTCGGCGTGACGACGCAGACGCCGCAGTCGGTCATCAAACGCATTGGCGACGAGTACAACACAAAAGGCATCATCACGAATTTTTCTCTGATCAGTCTCAGCGGCTACCGCGCACTCATGCTGCGTTTTGATCCGCCAAAAAAGGTTGTCTACGACGATATTGAGATTGCAAAAGAAGGCGACAGTGACACGATCGCGCAGGTCAGCCAGACGCTGAATTCTGTCAGTTCCGAGGAATTATTTGACTATATTATTCGTCAGGCAGACAAACTTGGTGCGAGCGACATTCACATCGAAAACGAGCGCGACAATATCCGCATTCGGCTGCGTGTCGACGGAGCACTTCATCCAGTGGCGCATCTCAGCCGCGAAAAATACCGCGTGATCATGGGTGAGCTGGCGAGTCGTGCAGGCGTGAGTTCAGCAGCAACCGAGAGTCAGTCGGGGCATATGCAGCAAGAAATCACCGATGACAATGGTACACACTTGCTCAATCTTCGTGTCGAAACGGTGCCGACGATGTATGGCATGGATTCTGTGCTGCGTTTGTTCAATTTCGACGAAACGTTGCTCAATCTCGACTTGCTCGGTATCGCACCGAAGCAACGCGCGCAGATCGACGAGGTTATTTCGCATCCGCGAGGGCTCGTGCTGATGGTCGGTCCGACTGGAAGTGGTAAATCGACGACGCTCTACAGCATGCTCAACGCGCTCAATACCCCTGATCGCAAGCTTCTCACGCTCGAGGATCCGATCGAGTACGGACTGACAGGAATTTCGCAAATTCCGGTTGATACGACACATGGCCAGAGTTTTGCTGAGGGCTTGCGCGCGGTGCTGCGTCTCGACCCAGACGTCGTGATGGTCGGCGAGATTCGTGATACCGATACGGCGCGTACGGCGATCCAGGCGTCGATCACGGGGCATCTCGTGCTTTCGACGTTTCACGCAAATACGACGGCGACGGCATTTAGCCGTATGATCGATATGATCGGTGTGAATCCGATTTTCTCGAGCGCGATCCGTCTTGTGATTGCGCAGCGTCTGGTGCGGCGACTCGTCGATAGCACCAAAGAAGAATATGAGCCCGATGAAGCGACGCGAAATTATGTCAAAAAAGTACTCGAAGGTGTCCCGGATGATGTCGAGCATCCAGATCTCGATTCATTCAAATTGTGGCGCCCGGTGCCGAGCGATGAAGCACCATTTGGTTACAAAGGCCGCGTCGTGGTGATGGAACAGCTCATCGTCGACGAAGAAATCCAGCGATATATCCGTGGTGAAATCGAAGACATCCACCCCGAAGCAATTGAAAAAACCGCCAAAGCACGCGGTATGCTCACGCTCGAACAAGCTGGCGTCCTCGCAGCGCTGCGCGGCGAAACGACGCTCGAAGAAGTCGGCCGCGTCATTTAGTTTTTTCAATATAAATACCGGGCGGGAATAATCGTCCGGTATGTTGATTTTATACTATTTGATCACTGCGGCGACGGCAGGGACGACGCGCGGGTCGAACGGCGAAGGGATGACTTCGTCGGGGGTTGGGCTTTCGACGAGTGCGGCGAGCGCTTCGGCGGCGGCGATTTTGTGATCGTCCGTGATTTGCTTGACGCCGTGATCCAGCGCGCCACGGAAAATGCCAGGGAAGGCAATCGCGTTGTTGACTTGATTTGGAAAGTCGCTTCGACCAGTAGCGATGACGGCGACACCAGACTCACGGGCAATGTCAGGCATGATCTCAGGAATTGGGTTTGCGAGCGCAAAGACGACAGGGTGATCGGCCATCTTGGCGACCATCTCTGGGGTGAGCAGCCCAGGTTTGCTGACGCCGATGAAAATATCAGCATCGGTGACCGCATCGTCGAGCGTGCCCGACACGTCGGTGCGCAGGTATGATTTGAGCGCTTGCTTTTCGGGGTTCAGGTCGTCGCGCGCGTCGCTGATGATGCCGCGACTGTCGACGGCGTAGATATTTTGCGCGCCGTATTTCGACAGGAGTTTCGCGATCGCGGTGCCAGCGGCACCGGCGCCAATCACGACAATTTTCGCACTCGCGAGATCTTTGCCGACGACTTTCATAGCGTTGATCAGTCCGGCGAGGGTCACGACGGCAGTACCATGCTGATCATCGTGGAAGACAGGGATATCACACTCGGTTTTGAGACGCTCTTCGACTTCGAAACATTTTGGTGCGGCGATGTCCTCGAGATTGATCGCGCCAAAACTTGGCGCCATGGCCTTTACCGTGGCGACGATTTCATCTGGCGTGTGAACATCGAGCACGATCGGCACACTATCGATTCCGGCGAAATGTTTGAAGAGTAGGGCTTTGCCTTCCATGACCGGCATCGCGGCTTTTGGACCGAGGTCGCCGAGACCGAGAATTGCCGAACCATCAGAGATGACCGCGACGAGGTTATTGGTCCAGGTGTAGGTAGGCAGCGTCGAAGGATCTTCTGCGATCGCGCGGCTCACCGCGCCGACACCCGGGCTGTAGTAAGCGCTGAGTTTGGTGCGATCGAGCTCTGTTTCGTCGCGAAGCTTGGTGGTGATTTTTCCCTTGTACTGGGCGTGCAATTCGAGTGCTAATTTGTCATAATCCATAGCTCTAGTATACCGCGTTTTGTGCCCCCGAGCGAAACGTCCGCAGGCGCGAGCTTCATCTACCTGGAACCTCTTTTCAAATCGAACGATCTGTGCTATAATTGACAGTTGATTGTAATAATAAACGATAAGTGAGAAGAAAATGAGTTTTGCACTAATTCAAAAAGTCAATGACGAGCAGAAAAAAGCGCAAGTCGTCGACGTTCGCAGCGGTGACACCGTGCGAGTACACCAGAAAATCAAAGAAGGAAACAAAGAGCGCATCCAGATTTTTGAAGGCGTCGTCATCCGTACCGACAACAAAGCGCAGCACACGAGCCGCATCACGGTTCGCAAAATTGCGAGCGGTATCGGTGTCGAAAAGAGTTTTTTGCTCCACAGCCCACTTGTCGAAAAAGTTGAGATCGTTCGCCGCGCGAAAGTCCGCCGCAATTTCCTCAGCTACCTTCGCCAGCGCAGCGGTAAATCAGCTCGTCTCACGGCCGTCCAATTCGACCGCGAAGCCGTCAACGCCGTTCGCGATGACAAAGCTGAAGCCGAAGAAGCTCGCATCAAAGAGCAAAAAGCTGCTGAAGCTGCCGAACACGCAGCCGCAAAAGAAGCCGAAGACGCCGAGCTCGCTGCCAAGCAAGCCGAAGTCGAAGCCCGCCACGCTGAGAGCAAATAATCTCAGTTTCTTCGAAAAATCAAACAAAATATCCCACAGAAATTGTGGGATATTTTTGTACGAGAGATACCTAGCAGTCGCTGAGATCGTCGTAGGCAGAAGTGTTCTCGCCCTCGGTCATGCGATCTTGCTGCCAGGGAGTCTCGTCTTCGTGCTTTCGCGCTGCACGAGCTGCCAGCTCAGCTTTAACACGGTTTATCCGAGCCTGCTCAGTTTCGGTTTCGTGGTGGGGGGTGTTTGAAAACAATTCCATAATTTGCATTATACACCTAAAGCGATAATATGTCAATAGTATACACTAGAAGTATGATACTTGGCATTGACGAAGCGGGGCGGGGTCCGTGGGCGGGACCGCTAGTAGTAGGGGCGGTGGTGCTCGGGACGGCGGAGATTGTCGGGCTTGATGATAGCAAAAAATTGACGAAAAAGCGCCGTGAAGCGCTTGAAGTCGAAATTCTGGAAAAGGCTGCGGCCTACGGGCTGGGCTGGGTGAGCGCTCGAGAACTCGACGAGATCGGCATGAGCGCGGCGCTGCGACTCGCGACCAAACGCGCGGTTGAGCAGATTCGCGTGCCGTATCACGAGATCATCATCGATGGAACGGTGAACTTTTTGGCTGGAACGACGAAGGGCGAATACGTGAAAACATTTCCAAAAGCAGATGCGCTATTTCCGAGCGTGTCAGCAGCATCGATTCTCGCAAAAGTCGCGCGCGATCGTTACATGACGGCACTTTCGGAAACGTACCCAGAGTACAAATTTGCAGCAAATGCCGGCTACGGCGTGGCGGCGCACCGCGAAGCGATTGCGCGGATCGGCGTGTGTCCGGAGCATCGATTGAGTTTTGCGCCACTGCAGCAGTACCGCACTGCTCGGGATGAAATGGCCGCGGATGAAGGCGAAACAATAGATTCTCTTGACGCGCAGCAGAAGAAATTATTTTCAGAAAAAGCCGCACCAACGACCCGCGCCGTTGGCAACGAAAGCGAAACAGTGGCGGCAAATTATCTGATCTCGCTGGGACACGAAATCATCGAGCGAAATTGGCGCACGAAATTGTGCGAAATCGATATCGTCAGTAAAAAGGCCGACACCGTATATTTTACAGAGGTAAAACACCGCAAAAACGACAAAGGTGGCGATGGATTCGCGGCGATTACGAAGAAAAAACAGCACCAAATGGCGTTTGCGGCGCGGCTATTTGCGCATCGACATCAGCTCGAAGGTGTGTGTGATTTGCGGCTCGCGGCACTTGCCACGGCCGGCGAGCATCCAGTCGTGACGCAATTTGTCGAGATACTCTAGAGCGAGGCGAGGGCATGTGCGACAGCGTCAGTGTCGCGCTCGAGGAGCTCGATGCGGCCAGAGAGGTCGAGGATGCCCATGTCGATGGCGCGAGTGAGTGCGGGGCTTGATTTGAGCGGCGTGAAGAATTCGCGGTATTCATCGAGCTGAGTGCGCGTGGCGAGGATATTTGCCGAGTAGCGAGGGAAGTAGTCATGACTTTTGTCGCTACCGAATGTTTTTTCGATCCATGGCCAATGTTCACGGAGCCAGCGCCAGGTTGCGTCACGACCTTCGCGGTTGCGTAGGAGTCCGACGTACCAACTGATAGTATCTTGTGGGCGGATGGTTTTTGTATCGGAGAGGAGCTTCAGCAATCGCGCGATGGCGCCATTGTCGCGGGTCGATGTGAGTGCGTTGGTGATGTCGGATTTGAGGTCGCTTGACGAGGTGCTCTGGTACAAATCGAGCAGGCGGTCGATGACATGCACGTCGCCAGAATATCGCACCGCGGCGGTCATGATGACACTGCGCAGCTCTGGGTTGAGCTGTTCGGGTGGTGTCGCCTGAAATCGGTGAATCGCTTCGGCGAGCACGTCGGGATCTTCGGCGTAAACCATACACCCAAGGATAGTTGCACGTAGCTCGGTGTCTTCTTCGGGTTCACCGGGGCGGGCGTCCCAGCCGAGGCGCGAGAATTGGAATTGTGCGAGGCGACCGACAAATGCGCGGAGTTTTTTCTCGGCGTCGGGGTTGGTCTCGACGAAACGTTTCAGGTCGCTGATCGCGATCGCGATCATGTCCCAGACTTTTTGGCTGGTTTCGCGCTCAAACGCCACGAGTAAGTCGACGAGCGCGGCGCTCGTAATCATCCCACCGCGTGCGAGCAATGTTTGTTCATTCAGATACTGCGCGCGTTGGCGATCGGAGAGTCGTCCTGCGAGGATATCAGCGAGGATGCGCCCGCGCAATGTTTCGTCGTAGCACGTGATGAAATGGCCGTTACCACCGACGTTGAGCAAGACAGATTTGTCACTACCAAACGGAAAACCGATCGATTGTTCGTGCATGATTTCGGGCAGGCGCGAGTCGCTTGCGTCGAGCGGGATTGGCCAAAGTTGCTGGCTCGGCATGTGTGGGCCGATGAAAAAACGCGTTTGGCTGACGCTAAGAGTGTCGTCCTGCAGGGTCGCTGTCACGACCGGGTAGCCCGGCTGTGTGATCCAGGTATTCATGAGACCAGAAACGTCTTTGCCGCTGGCTTCGGACAGGCAACGCCAGAGGTCGTCACCGGTAGTATTTTCGTATTTGTAGGTTTCAAAATATTTTTTGAGGCCTTTGCGGAAGGCGTCTTCGCCGATCCAAAGTTGCATCATGCGTAGCAATCGACCGCCTTTTGCGTAGACGATCGCGCCGTCAAAGAGCGAATTGATCTCGTCTGGATGTGACACCTCGACCTGCACTGGCTGGACGCCGTCGATCGCGTCACGACGCAGCGCAGCCGTGCCCTCATTGGTCGCAAAATCAAACCATACGTTCCAATCGGGATGCAGCGCATCGGGCGGCAGGTACTCCATGATCGTCGCAAAACTTTCGTTGAGCCAGAGGTTGTCCCACCATTTCATCGTCACGAGATTGCCAAACCATTGGTGCGAAAGCTCGTGTGCGACGACTTCGGCGATGTAGCGTTTGGCGCTGATAGTCGTGGTAGCAGGGTCGGCGAGTAGCGCCATTTCGCGATACGTGATGAGACCCCAGTTTTCCATCGCACCTGACGAAAAATCAGGCAACGCGACGTGGTCGGACTTCGGCAGTGGATATGGCACGCCAAAATATTCGTCGAAATATTCGATCGTGCGCGCGGCATGTTCGAGCGCCCAGGAGAGGGCTTCGGGGCGATGTACTTTCGTGGCGTAGACATTGACCTCGACGTCGTTTTTCGTCTTTGTGGTGGCGCGCTGCAAATCGCCCGCGACAAATGCGACGAGGTAGCTGCTCATACGCGGCGTCGTGTGAAAAACGGTCGTCTGCACGCCGCCGCGCTCGGTTTGTGACGAAACGGGCATGTTGCTGAGCACGGTCATTGGTGCGGTGAGAAGCCGAACATCAAACGTCGCTTTTGCTTCTGGCTCGTCGATGCACGGAAATGCTTCGCGGGCGTGGTGCGATTCAAATTGCGTCGCGTAGAGTTCACGGCGAGTGCCTTCATGCTCATAATAACAGGGGTAAATACCATGCATCGCGTCGCTGAGCGACACAAAAAAATCGATGATCACTTCGACGCGTCCGGCACCGCGGTGCGGGATGACGAGATTGTCGTGGTCGGCGTAGACTTCGCGGATTTCCTGGCCGTTGACGCTGACGTTATCGATTTCGAGATCGACACTGTGAAGCCGGATTGAGCCTTCGACGACTTGTGTGCCGGTCAGCGCGACGTGACCTTTGATGCGTCGTTTGCGCGGGGCTTCAGTGAAGTCCCAGCTGATGTGATAGTGTTCTGGGATAAATTGCTCATAGAGTCGTTGCATATATTCTAGTATAGCAAGTTATAATGAAAGAATGCGAAGACGGAGGGTTTTTTGGATGTTTGCGACGGCCGCAGCCATTGGGTTTTGGTGGTGGTCGCTGCACGACCCGCCGATGCCCGCACCGCAGCCGGTCGAGCCGACAAAAACGGTCACGACTTCGGCGAATTCGCGCCGCGCGCTCGACGTGCTCGAGACACTTGCGGTCAAAGGCCGGGCGAGCAAAACAGGCTATGCGCGGACGCAATTTGGCAATGGCTGGACGCGCGTGGGCTCGTGTGATACGCGCAATCAAATCTTGCGGCGTGATCTCGCCGATGCGGTTGTAAACGAAGCGTGCAAAGTGACACGTGGCACTCTGAATGATCCGTATACGGGCAAAACGATTGCATTTACGCGCGGTGACAAGACAAGCGATGCGGTGCAAATCGATCATGTTGTGGCGCTTTCAAATGCCTGGCAAACGGGCGCGCAACAGCTGGAGCTCGCGCGGCGGATCGAGCTTGCAAATGACCCACTCGAGCTCCTCGCCGTCGATGGCCCCGCAAATCAAGAAAAAAGTTCGGGTGATGCGGCGACGTGGCTGCCATCAAACAAACCATTTCGCTGTCAGTATGTCGCTCGTCAAATCGCCGTCAAAGAAAAATACAGTCTCTGGGTGACGCCGTCCGAAAAAGAGGCGATGATGCGCGTGCTCGGCGCGTGTCCTGATCAATTGACACCGTAATAATCGGCAAGAAATGATCGTTTGAACTCATGAAATGTGCCATCTACGATCGAGGCGCGAATGTCGTCGACGAGCCGCACGATGAAGCGCTCGTTGTGGATCGTTGCGAGCGTGTTTGAGAGCAGCTCGCCTGCGCGAAAGAGGTGGTGGAGGTATGCGCAGGTGTAATTTTGGCAGGTATAACAGTCACAATCAGGGTCAAACGGCTCGAATTTGTCGCGAAATTCTGCGCGGCGGATGTTGACGCGACCGTGTCGTGTGTAGAGCGCACCGTTGCGGCCGACCCGGGCGGGCGAGACGCAATCAAATGTGTCGGCGCCGTTTTCGATGCAATCAAAGATATCGTCTGGTTCGGAGATGCCGAGCATGTGGCGTGGTTTTTCCTCGGGCAATTCTTCACACATCCAGCGCACAATTTCGCCGATTTTATCTTTCTCAAGTGCACCGCCAAGGCCGTAACCGTCAAAATCCATCCCACCTAAGAACATTGCGCTTCGGCGGCGTAGGTCTTCGTAATTGGCACCCTGAACGACTCCGAATAGCGCTTGCGGTGGCCGATGAGAGCGTTCGCTGTTTAAACGCTGGTGCTCAGCGAGGCTCCTCACTGCCCAAGGATGAGTTCTTTTTTCGAGCGACTCAACCTGGTAGTTATAATCGTGGTAGAGCGTCGTTAATTCATCAAACGCGAAGGTAATATCGGCACCGATAGCATGTTGTATCTGCATTGAAATCTCTGGGGTAAATCGGTGCAGTCGGCCATCAAGATGCGACTTAAATGTAACGCCATCGTCATCAATGTGCGCTAGTTTATCCTTTTTTGTTGATAATTCCTCAGGCTCTTTACCGGTCATATCGATAACCTTTTTAAAGCCTGCACCAAGGCTCATCACTTGGAACCCCCCACTATCGGTGAATGTCGGCCCACTCCAGTTCATAAAGGAATGAATACCACCTGCTTTGTCAATAATTTCATGACCCGGACGTAAAAATAGATGATAGGCATTTGCAAGAACCGCTTGCGCACCAGTTGCTGCCAATTGCTCGGGCGTGAGGGCCTTAAGCGTGGCTTTCGTGCCAACTGGGATAAATGCCGGGGTTTCGATTGCGCCATGAGGAGTGTTAATAACGCCTGCTCGCGCAAGAGTACCATCTAATCGATGAGAGATAGTGAATGTTAGAGAGGATGACATTACGTACTAGTATATCAGCCTGTTTAAAATTGTACGAAAAACGCTTCCTTAATCCATGCGTTCATTATCTCTTGTGCGCTACGATTCTAGCTCAGCTTGGACTACTTCACCAGCGATAAGTTCTGTATCAGGGTATTTGCATGTGGGTATCGCAAGAACTGACATACTAGCTATGTCTGGACTATGTAGTACGACATTACACCCTTCAGAAAAGCATGCAAAACCATTTCTTGGAGCACGTTGACTATTAATATAGCCTGAACACTCATAAAGGTACTGCTGGGCGTCGTCATCACCATTAGCAGTATCAAG
>CAZYRC010000003.1:0-279 GCA_964649505.1 uncultured Candidatus Saccharibacteria bacterium | reverse complement strand
ACCAGGAGCGTTGGTATGCTTCAACAAAAGCTTCCGAAACAGCGGGGGGGAATCATAGCTTCTATATCATCAGGACGGGGCTCAATATATTCATTATACTCAATCATCTAAATATTATATCAAATTAAGCATTTTTTGTCAATAAGTTGACAACTTTGATAAGCTTTGCTATGATACATACGTACACATCCGGCCGGCAGGTCGGAGTTTTTCGTAGAAAAGGAGATATTAGTTATATGGAAGATTTAAATATTAAACAACTGACACTTGCTGTACGAA
>CAZYRC010000002.1:0-31744 GCA_964649505.1 uncultured Candidatus Saccharibacteria bacterium | reverse complement strand
AGCGGAAACCTTACTTCGGTGCCCATGGCGAGGAGGAAACACCTGTTCTCATTCCGAACACAGAAGTTAAGCTCTTCA
Organism: uncultured Candidatus Saccharibacteria bacterium; assembly: GCA_964649505.1. Taxonomy (GTDB): domain Bacteria; phylum Patescibacteriota; class Saccharimonadia; order Saccharimonadales; family Saccharimonadaceae; genus Saccharimonas. Next base: position 31,666 of record CAZYRC010000002.1, on the reverse strand, counting down.
GCGGCGATTATACTGCCACAAGTGGGAAACTAGCACGGCGCCGAATTATACAAATACCCCTCCGAATAGGAGGGGTTTTGTTTAATTCAGGGTTGTATGATCCGCGCCCTGACTTTTAGTGCCGTTTATGCTAATATCAAACTATAAAAATAAGCCATAAAAAGTAAAAAACATCGACCAGACTCGCAGTTCAAAAGGAGTGTTTGGTTGCTGATCGGTAAGCAATAAAATAACCCGCCGTTATGGCGGGTTATTTTGTGGTGGATTCTCGGATCTCGCAGAAAACGAGAATTTGTTGTGGTGAACCTTATGGATTTTGATAAGATTCAAACAGGTGCATATCTATAATATACCACCGCGAGCATAAGTGCAATACTTTTTATATCATATTTTTTACACCTGTAACCATTGACATTATGAAGTGTTTGTGCTAAAATGTAAACATACACATCTCAGATGTGAGGTAAAGTGAGGGTTCACGCTGACCGCAACAGGGGTCGACGCGAACCTTTTTAAATGCCCAGATGGGCAAGGAGAACATGGCGATGGCAGGAACAAAAGCAGGCGGCCTCAAAGCGGCTGCAAAAAACTTGGCAAAAGACCCTAACTTTTACGCAAAAATTGGCGCAAAAGGTGGCAAAAATGGCCGCACCGGTGGTTTCGCTGCAAACCCAGAACTCGCACGTATTGCGGGCGCAAAAGGCGGACGCATCTCTCGCCGCACCAAAAAAGACGACAAATAATCGTCGCCCTGATGAAAAGCACCCTCGCTATCGGGGGTGTTTTTTGATGGTGTGGCGTCGTAGAGCGCAGGTACGGGCTTCGTTGACGCGCCATTCATTGTCACAGGCGATACAGCGATATTCTCGTGGCGCCATTTGCACCCCTGTTGCGCCGCATTTCGGACATAGCGACCGTGCATGGAGCCAGTCGCGATAGGTATCGAGGGAGTTTTCGACGAGGTTTTCGTCAATAGCGACCCCATACGCCTCTGATAGCTCTTTGGCTTTTTCCCAGGCGGCGCGCTCCATACGGATGAGCTCGAGGTCTGATCGATACGTCTGATGAGCAAGGAGCGCGTGCGCATATTCGTGGAGGAGGTAGGCGTCGGCATGGGGCGCGTTGGCTATAAATGTGATAGCACAAGCGGTATGGTCCCAGCTGAAAGTCTCACCCTCCATGAGGGTGAGACGAGAGAGGTGAGGATGCGTGATCGCATCGCTAGCGAGCTTTTTTGCGATCGAGCTTGTCTTTTGCATAGTAATAACAACCGTAAATCACGGCCTCCTCAGGGTGTGTTGCTTGCACAATTTTTGGACATTCGATATGAGGAGGGAGGTGTTTTTGAAGGATTTCGATCAGGAAATGGCCGTAGCGATCAAAATACGTACCGACACTTCCACCGATGATGATTATATCAGGCTGGATAGTCGGGATGACGACGAGAAATCCGCGGCTCATACGTGTCGCGATGCGGCGCCAGACGCGTGGACTTTTGATATCACGAGCGAATTTGTGGTAGATTTTGACGATCGCGCGACCACTCGCGAACTTTTCCCAGATCATGACTTTGCCACGATATTCGAGAGGGATATGCCCGATTTCGCTGAATCGCAAGCCTTTGTCGAGCTGGCCATTCACCGTGAGACCCGCGCCGATTCCAGTGCTGATCGTGACGTAGAGCGACGAAACAGGTATAGACGGGAGGCTGCGTGTCTCGCCGAGACCTGCGAGTTTGGCATCGTTTTCGATGTAGACGGGGACGCCGGGCAAGAGATCTTTGAGGCGTTTGCCGAAATCAATATGGCTCCATGGGAGGTTGCCGCACCATTTGACAATGCCATTGTCGATGACGCCAGGGATGGCGAGAACGATCACAGAGACGTCTTCAGCGCTGTAGTGCGCGCGTACGGTTGCTTTGAGTTGGGTGACGTATTCGTCAGGGTCGTGAGGGGTAGGAAACTTGATCGATGATCCCTTGCGGCCATTGAGTCCAAATGACGACACAAGAGTTTTTGTCCCACCAGTATCGATTGTAAGTATCATATAGCTATAGTAGCACAGTTCGGCGGTTGATTTCAGCGAAAAAAACCTGTACAATAACACCAGTAAGTTAACGAGGAAAAAGTATGGCACGTCGAAGTGAACAAGGAAATGTACTTGGATATGTGCTGGTGGGAGTGCTACTTGTCGCCCTTTTGGTTGGAGGGGTGTATTTTGTGCGCCGCGCGATGAATGGCGATGCGACCGCGAACCAACCGTCGCAAACCGAGCAGACGACACAGACGTCAGAAAACAAAAACACCTCTGATGAAAAGAACGGAACGGCCGAGAAAAACCTCGAGTCGACATTGTCGAACCAGTCGAGCCAATCCCAAAGCTCCCAGCAAAAAACCGCAACGACACCATCGACAGATTCATCGAAGTCAACGGCTCAAACACAGACTACGACGACGGCAACGACCCCAACTACCTCGACCACCACGAGCCATCTCCCCGCAACTGGCCCTGAGGACGCACTCGTTCCGGTCGCTGGTGCGACACTACTCGCTGGCGCAGGGTTTGCCTATACCCGCTCACGCCGCCTCATCTAGACATTCTGTGCTGACTACTGTATAATACAGAGTAATCGAAGTCGTGTCTTTTTGGTGCGCGCGAGAAATAATAAATTTAAGAGAGGAGTTTTAGCAGGATTACGCTCGTGAAAACGGGATAACGGTGTTCTGCTGATAAACTTATATGGCAAAAGCCACAATTACAATGGATGATCTCCTAGCGGGTGAGAATATCAAGCAGCTCGTCGCTGGTGAAGTGATCACAGGTCACGTTTTGAGCGTGAAAAAACACGAAGTACTAATCGATCTTGGCGCACAGGGTGTCGGCTACGTGCCGCGCCGCGAAGTCGGATTTAGCCGTCAGCTCGCTGTTGGCGATGAAGTCACGGCAAGTGTCGTCGATACAGAATTGGATAACGGATACAGCTTGCTCAGCCTTCGCAAAGCCGCAAAAGACCGCGGTTGGGAAGAGGTCCAGGCGAAACTTGAATCAGGCGAAATCATCGAGGTGTCGCCATACGACGCAAACCGCGGCGGTATGCTCGTCGAATACGAAGGCGTCCGCGGATTCCTCCCTGTTTCGCAGCTTTCTGCAGAGCATTACCCACGCGTCGGTAGCGCAGACAAAGACGAAATTTTGACTCGCCTGAACGCGCTTGTTGGTCAGTCACTGAAAGTTCGCATCCTTGACTGCGACCGCAAAGCAAACAAACTGATCTTTTCTGAAAAAGAAGCGATCAAAGATGGTCTGGCAGAGCGATTTGAGAAACTCAAGGTTGGTGATACGGTTACCGGCGTGGTCACTGGTGTTGTCGATTTTGGTGCATTCGTGAATGTCGACGGTATCGAAGGTCTCGTGCACATCTCGGAAATCAGCTGGGAACGCGTCAATAACCCTGGGGACTACGTCAAAGTTGGCCAGTCGATCGAAGCAAAAATCATCTCTATCGACAAAGAACGCCTCAGCCTGAGCATGAAACAGCTCACCCAGGACCCATGGCTCGATGAAGTCGAGAAATTCAAAAAAGGCGACAAAGTCGAGGGAACGGTGACACGCATCACGCCATTTGGCGCATTTGTCCAGATCAGCCCTGCTGTCGAGGCACTCGTGCACATCTCGGAGCTCGGTAGCGGTAGCGATGTCGATCCTGAAAAAATCTTCACACTCAACGAGCGCAAAGATTTCATCATTCTCGAAATTGACAAAGAAAATCGCAAGATTTCACTCAGTCTTGCCGACAAAAAAGCAAAATAACCATGTAGTTTATGGATAATTGAACCGACGAACTGTCGGAAGAAAGGAGAGTCACTATGAGTCAGACAGATAAAAAAGTATTGGTCATCGCCGATTCTATCACTGTCGGAGAGCTCGCTGAAACGCTCAATCTTCCGGTGACACAGCTCGTCGGTGAATTGTTCAAAAACGGTATCGTTGCGACGATCAATCAGCGGATTGATTTTGAGACGGCGGAGATTATCGTCGAAGAACTCGGGCTCGATGTCGAGCTCAAACGCAAAGAAGTCGAGGCAGTTTCGGTGCAGCGATTACACAAACCTTCAGATCACGCGTCAGAACGCCCGCCGATTGTTGCAGTGATGGGGCATGTCGACCACGGCAAAACAACCCTTCTTGATACCATTCTCGGCACCAAAACCGTGACGGGGGAAGCGGGCGGAATCACGCAGCACATCAGTGCATACCAGACGGTCCGCAATGGTCGCGCGATCACGCTGCTCGATACGCCAGGCCACGAAGCGTTTGCTGCACTGCGCCAGCACGGTGCAGCACTGACCGATGTTGTGATCATCGTTGTCGCAGCAGACGACGGCGTGATGCCACAGACGGTTGAGGCGATTCGTTTCGCACGCAGTGCAAATGCGCGCATCGTCGTCGCGATCAATAAAATGGACAAAGAAGGCGCAAACCCAGATATGGTCAAAGCTCAGCTCGCGAGCGAGCATCAGCTCAATCCTGAAGAATGGGGCGGCGATACGATCATGGTGCCGATCAGCGCAAAAACCGGTGACGGGATCGAAAAACTCCTCGACATGGTGCTGCTTGTCGCAGACATGGAAGAGCTCCGCGCCGACACCGATGTGCCTGCCGAAGGTCTCGTGATCGAGGCGCATATGGAAAAGGGCAAGGGATCGGTGGTAAATCTTCTCGTCGAGCAAGGCAGACTCAAACCAGGGCATTTCCTCGTTGCAGGCACGGCGCATGGCAAAGTCCGCACACTGCTGGATTTTGCGGGCAATACACTCAAAGAAGCCGGTCCATCTACCCCTGTCACAGTGACAGGATTTAAAGAACTTCCGCAATTTGGTGATGTCTTCACGATCGTAAAAAATGAAAAAGAAGCACGCCTGCAAGTCGAACGCGCCAAAATCGAGGCTGAACGCAACGCTGCTAGCACGAACGTCACAGGTGCAGACCTGCTCAAGATGATGACCCAAAAACACGATTCCGAGGAATACAACGTCGTCGTAAAGGCAGACGTGCAGGGCTCATTGACCTCTGTTGTTGATAGCCTGAAGCTCGTCGACACAGAAGGCCGAGTCTCGCTCAGCGTCGTACGAAGTGGTGTGGGTGACATCAAAGAAAGCGATATCAACGCCGCATATGCAACCGGTGCGGTGGTCTATGGGTTCAACGTCTCGATGCCGCCGGCGGTCAAACGTCTCGCGATGCGCGACAAAGTCCAGGTTCGACTCTACCGCGTGATTTACGAACTCCTCGATGATGCGCGTCAGAGCATGGAACAGCTCCTTGCACCAGAGGTGGTAGAGACCGAAATCGGAGCTTTGACTGTCAAAGGCGTGTTCCGAACGGCGAAAGAAGCGATTATCTGTGGTGGCGAAGTAACAAAAGGCAAGGTAGTCGCCGATGTGCTCGCACGTGTCAAACGCGGCGGCGAGCTGCTCGCCGAAGTCGAAGTCACGAGCGTCCAGCGTCAGCAGCAGGAAGCCAAAGAAGTCTTCGAAGGTGAAATGTGTGGGCTCAACCTCAAAACAGAGAAGAAGCTCACGATCGAAGAAGGCGACAAACTCGAGTTCTTTACGCGAGAACTCGTCAAACGTACACTCAAATAGCTTTTAGATTTCGACAAAATACCGCCATTTGCGTATGGCGGTATTTTGTGTGATCAGTATTGACAAAACATGAGTTTTTTGCTAGAATAGTAGATGAAATGAGATATAACGGCAAGCGCCACTCTATATCGAAAGGAACCCACCACAGATGAGCGAAAAACAACCAACAACATCGCAAGAAACGCGTACAGAATCGGTGCCTTCGATGCGCGAATTTTTCAAAGAAATGACCGCAAAAGAAGCTGAACTTCTGAACGCTCCAGAGGCAATAGAAGAAAAATACGGTCCAAATTTTAAACTGAACGCTAATAAACTTATGGCAAAACGTCGCGAAATCCATGATGCTACGACTGCGCGAGATGAATTTTTTGCTCAGCGAAAGGAGTTCGGTGGTGAAGAAGTTGACGCTGCACAAGAGTTGGTGGATGGATTGAATTTTAAATCAACAGCCGACGACCGAATCCATGCGACGAAGTGGCTACAAGAAGCAAAAGAAGCGATGTACGAAAAATTCGTCAAAGAGAACAGCGCTCCTGCTGAAGTCGAGTCAATCGAAGATGAAAAAGACAGCACTCCTTTCGATGAGCAGCCAGCAAAATCAGAGCCAACTCAAGAAGTCGAGAAAGCCGAGTCGGCCAAAGAGGAAGACAAGACTGAGCCAGCAGAAGAGGGGCAGCCAGGTGATTCTCGATCGCAAAATGCTGATCTAGTGCCACTCGCTCCTGTAAAAAACAATGCTCCAGAGGTGAAAAAGGATCAAGCGCCGAAATCCGCTGACGATGAACCGACCGACGAAATCCCGGCCGTACCAGTAGTAGTCGAGACGGCGGATACGACCCCAGTCGAAGAGTCTACGACGACAGAAGCGGCCGATGATCAGCCAGAAGAAGAACTGAGTCGACTCGAAAAAGCGAAACTACTCCTCGAACGCGGTCGCGCTGCGGCGCTTCTCCCGGTACAGTATGTGCACGCTCGATGGACTGCGTATCTACATGGGCTCAATCGTCAGTCTGGCGAAACAGAAGAAGCCTACCTTGAGCGTCGCGCTGATCGTGAAAAGAAATTTGCGAAGCGTGGTCTCGCGATTGCCGGCCTCGCACTTGTAGGTATCGCGGCATGGAAACTTACGCAAGGATACGAGACGGGTAATGCCGGTGTCCACGCGGGCCCAGGATTCCCCGCGATCCCTGGTGAAACGCCAACGCATCCTGCTGGCGGTATTCCTTCTGCTGAACATATCCCAACGGTCACAGGTGGTCCACAAGTTGATCACGGCCAAGGCTCTGATACATTCACGGCACCAACATTTAGCCACGAAGCAACACATGCAGAACATGGCGAGGGCTGGTATAAGACATTTAAGGAAATGAACATCCCAGCGGGTGATCGCGCAGAACTATTGAAAAAAGTCGGTCCCGACCTCGTCAAATCAGGAGTAGCTTACCAGGATCCATCACTTGGCGGGTATGGTATCAGCAAACCTGGCCATTTGCCACAATCGGCACTCGACAAAATCTGGAACGTCTACAAGAACCTCCATCCTGAGCGGTAAATACCATCTCGCTCGACAAAACCCTACCGACAAGAGGTGGGGTTTTGTGGTATGATAGAAAGAGAACTAAACATAGGAGAATCCATGTTTCAATTAGACGATAATTTTTTGCAAGAAGTGGGACTCGGGGCGCTGCCCGACGACCAGAAAAAAATGTTTCTCGATCATTTCCGAGAGCAGCTCGAACTGCGTGTAGGAACGCGATTGAGTGAAGGCTTGAGTGAGGCACAGCTCGAAGAATTTGAGAGTTTCATCGACCGCAATGACGAAAAAGTCACTGCGTGGCTGAGTGCGAATACGCCAGATTTTGAACAAGACCAGATCTACCAGCAGTTGAAAGCTGGGGCGCCAGAGAGCATTCCGCAGAATGTCGTGCTCGCTGAATACGCTTCGCTAAAATGGCTTGGGCTGAACCGACCAGACTACAAAGAAGTCGTGTCGCAGACGATGAATGAGCTGAAAAATGAAATCATCGCGAATCGTGATGCGATTCTCGGTGGTGAAGCTGGTCCAGAAGCAGCTGCCTAGAGTGGGTAGCCGCGGAGGAAATCGCTGCCTTGCATTTTTTTGCCACTAGGGGCGATAAGCTCGTCGATAGAGAGAAAAGCACCGTTCGCACAAGGTAAGTCGAGCGGTGTTTTTTTGTCCATGACGCCGTGAGCACGCGTGACGATGAGATCGTAGGGGCCGATCGAGATTCGAGAGCGGGGAAATCCGAGGTGGGCGCGAATGCGTGCTTCGGCTTCGCCGGGAGTCAGCCGGTCGAGGTCGAGATGACTGTCGTCTTTTGAGAGGAGATGACAGTACGTAGCATCTGCTTCGTTCTGTGCGGTAGGGGCGAGTTCGCCAGAAGCGATGCGCGGAAGATGCGCGACGAGGAGGTTTGCGCCCAGGGTGAAGAGCGTGTCGTAGAGCTCGGGGCGTGTCTCGGTGAAATCGAGGGCGTACGGGGTTTGGAAGTAGATGGGTCCTGCGTCCATTTTTGCCTCGAGTTTCATGATAGTGACCCCTGTTTTGGCGTCGCGATTTGCAATCGCTGATTCGATAGGCGATGGGCCACGGTAAAGTGGGAGGAGCGACGGGTGGAGGTTGATGATGCCTGGAGTGAAGAGGTCGAGGATCGACTGGGGGATGATTTTGCCGAAACTGACGAGTACGCCGATCGGGCTGTCGAGTGCTGAGACTGTCGGAATAATTTCGCTGAGTTTGGTCGGCTGGAGGACGGGGATGTTGTGCTCAAGCGCGAATGTCTTTACCGGAGGAGCGGAGGTTTTTTTGCCACGACCTTTTGCGGAATCTGGTTTGGTGACGATGAGCGCGATGGGAAAACCTGCATCAAAGAGTGCGTTGAGCGCGACAAGACTGTGGTCTTCGGTACCGAAAAACACAATCGGCGACATGTTAGCCCCACAGATCTGAGTTATCTTTGACGTACGTGTCGTAGTCGAGTGGGTCGAGCTCACCCTCGGCATTGAGGCGGTAGAACGCATCGTGGTCGTCACGGATTTGATCGACAAAAACGATGCCATTGCAGTGGTCGATTTCGTGTTGGAGGACGCGTGCGAGGAAGCCGTCGGCCTTGATACGGACTTCTTGGCCGTGGATGTTCATGGCTTTGACGCGGATTTTGCTGTAGCGTTTGACTTTGCCATAGAATCCGTTGACGCTGAGGCAGCCTTCATAATCTTCGACCATCGGGCCTTCACCTTTGATGATTTCTGGGTTGATTAGTGGGGTAAACTCGCGGACGGATTTGTCTTCGAAGTCGCTGCGGACGATGACGACACGCTCGAGCTGGTCGATCTGGACGGCTGCGAGGGCGGCGCTGATTTCGTGGGGACGAGAATCTTCCCAGTCGAGGCTCGCTGAGGTCATGTTGTCGATAAGCTGGAGAACATCATCCGTGATGACGTGGACACGTGCGGATTTTTCCCTGAGAACGGGATTCGGCAAGGTGATAATCGATTCTTTTTTCATCCTTTCTAGTATAACAGAGATGAACGGCTTAGAGTAGGGTCATCGGATCGATGTCGTATTGCCAGTGGGCACTCGGGAGGTCGTGGACGATGATGTCGAGCAGTGTCTGACGATCGGTCGATTTGACGACGATTTGCCAACGGTACGTGTCGCGCTGGCGCTCATAAAATGCTGGCGTCGGTCCAAAGATCGTCACGCGTGGATGGCGTGAGCGCAAAACTGCGGCGAGGTTTTGTGCATGGGAGATGGTCGTTCGCTCGGTTTTGTAGACGCACGTGAGTTTGAGTAGATACGTGAAGGGCGGGAAGAATGTTTTTTTGCGAATTTCAATTGTTTCGCGATAAAACGCCGCGTAATCTTGGGAGATGCCGTAGCGCACAGCACTGGCATCGGGCTGATAACTCTGCACAACGACAGCGGTAGGATGCGAAGAGCGTCCGACGCGACCGATGACCTGTGCGAGAAGCTGGAATGTCCGCTCGCTTGCCATGAAATCGGGGAGGGCGAGTCCGGCATCGGCCTGGACAACGCTGACGTGGCGCAGATGCGGGAGATCGAGGCCTTTGGCGATGACCTGGGTGCCGACAATGATATCGATCGAACCGTCGTAGAGCTCCTGATAGCGCTGGTCGAGCGCGTCGGCGGTTGCCGTGTCGCCATCGAATCGCGCAATTGTCGCTGAGGGAAAGCGTTTTTTGAGTTCCGATTCGATGAGTTTGGTGCCGATTCCTTTGTGGATGATTTCTGTGGAGCCGCACTCAGGACAAGAGGTCGGGACGCGTTCGCGCTTGTCGCAGATGTGGCAACGGAGCTCGAAGCGATCGGCGTGCAGCGTGAATGGCACAAAGCAGCGCGGGCAAATCGCCGCCCAACCGCAGGATTCACAGAGCGTGGTGCTCGCGCTGCCGCGTCGGTTATGAAAAATAAGTGATTGGTGGCCTTGATTTAGTGTTTTTTGGATGCTCGAAAGCATCGCGTCAGAGAAAAAGCGGTGAGCGGTAAAGTTGTGTTTTTTGGTCATGTCGATGACGGTGACGTCTGGCGTGGTAGCTGAGGACTTGGCTTTTTCAGGGAGTTCGAGGATCGGTCGACGTTGTGATGTTGCAAGGTAATATTCGCTGACGAGCGGGGTTGCCGATCCTTGGATAACGTGTGCACCATGGTGACGGGCGAGGACGCTCGCGACACGCAGCGCGGAATAGCGGGGTGACTGGTCTTGTTTGAAGCTTGGCTCGTGGGCCTCGTCGATAATAATGACCCCGATGTTTCGGAGCGGGAGAAAGAGAGCGGAACGCGGACCAATCACGACACGAGGGGTCTCGCTCATCAGGGCTTCATTCCAAGCGACGTGTCGCTCGGCTTCGGTTTGGCGTGAATGAGCGAGGATGATATCGTCGAAATGCTGCTGAAATTCTGCGATGAGTTGCGAGGTGAGGGCAATTTCGGGGACGAGGACAATTGCGGATTTGCCACTTTCTAGTGTGCGTTTGATATGTTCGATATACACAGCGGTTTTGCCACTGCCAGTGATGCCGTGAAGGAGGTAGGTGCCTGGGGTGGCATGGGAGAGTTCATCAAGAGCACGCTGCTGGTGTTTATTGAACACAATAGTTGTTCGCTCACGATTCAACTCGAGGGGCGCGCGTTTCAACGGTCGGCGTTTTTTGGCGATGCCGCGGGGAAGAATCGTCTGCCAGACAAGCGCTGGATGAGTAGCGTAGTAGCGCGCCATCCACTGTGCGGTTTTGGTGAGCGGCGCAGGGAGCGGCGTCGTGATGATTTGTGAGGTGATCGGTTTTGTCTCGTAGGACGGTTTTGTTGTGCGCGCGATCACCACACCGACAAGTATCAATCGTCCGACGGGTACTGTGACGAGTGCGCCTGGCTCGAGAGAAAGCTCACTGTGGTACGTCAAAACGGCGCTGTCTTTGCGAACGATTTTTGACGGAGACACCTCGTAATAATGCATTCTTTCATTATACCTGAGAAGTGAAATGTAGTTGCGGGAGGGTGCAACAAACTGCTATGATAAGCATATGTATTTTGAGAGTCGTTCGGCAGCTGGGCAATTGCTCGCTGCGCAATTGGTCGAAAAATATCGCTACGAGAACTGTGCCGTAGTGGCGCTGAGCGAGGGCGGTGTGTTGGTAGGCGAACAGATCGCGGCCGAACTTCACTGTATCTTGACGATGCTCGTGAGCGAAGGGATCGAGGTGCCAGGCGAGAGTTTGACGATGGGTGCAGTCTCGCAGGCGGGAAATTTCACCTATAATAGCGAGTTTTCGACAGGAGAAATCGAAGAATACGCGAGCGAATTTCACGGCTATCTCGAGGACCAAAAAAGACAAGCATTTAGCCGCATCAATCGCCTGCTCGGTGATGGCGGCATGATCAGCCAGGACATGTTGCGCGAGCGCGTGGTGATTCTGGTGAATGATGGATTTGTTGATGGGGCGATTCTTGCCGTGGCGCTGGATTACCTGAAGCCGGTGCATATTTTGAAGCTCGTTGTCGCGTCGCCAATCGCGACTGTCCCAGCGATCGACCAGCTTCATGTGGCAGCCGATGAGCTGCATGTGCTAGACGTGAAGGAGAATTTCATGGGCATCAACCATTATTTCACCGACAATACGATTCCGTCTCGCGAAGAAACGATCGCGAAAATCAACCAAATCGTGCTAAATTGGCAATAAATAGGGAAGTTTGAGGCTTGCAAAACATGTGTGGGAAATGTAGAATAAAAAGCAACACTATAGAACGTAAGGAGCTGAAAGGGAAGCTGTGCTAGACGTATTTATCACATCTCGAGTGCGACGAAAAATCGTTGTTGTCTATGCAAAATACCCTGATTTTCACACGCACGTCCGGGGGCTTGCAAAACTAATCAAGGAAGACCCAGGCAATATCCAGCGCGAGCTCAAACGCCTCGAAAAAGTCGGGTTTCTCGCTGCTGAAAAACAAGGCAACACTAAGATCTACTCAACAAACAAGCATTTTCCTATCTTTAAAGAACTTCAGAGCATCGTGATCAAATCGCAACAGCAGTCAAATGCCGGCCGACCAAAGCGAACGACGACTGATATCCAGCCCTAATGACATTATTTGAGCAGATTCTCCACGCGCGCGGGCTCGAGGGTGACGCGGGCAAACAATTTTTGAGCCCCGACTATGCATCGGGGCATGATCCGTTTTTGTTGCCAGATATGAAGGCGGCGGTTGAACGGCTCGTGGCGGCGCGGGAGCGTCAGGAAAAGATCGTGATTTACGGCGATTATGATATCGATGGATTGACAGCGACGACGGTGTTGATCGAGGCGTTCAAAAGCTTCGGGTTTCGTTTCGTCGAGACGTTTATCCCGAATCGTTTCGTCGAAGGGTACGGCATGACGGAAAACGCGGTTGAGCGCATCGCAAAAACAGGGGCGACACTGATTGTGACGGTCGACTGTGGAAGTTTGAGCGAGGGGCCGATTGTACGAGCAAAAGAATTGGGCATGGAGGTGATCGTGACTGATCATCACAATGTCGCGCCCGTGCAGCCGCCAGCCGTTGCTGTGATCAACCCGAAACGTTTACTTCAGGATCACCCAAATGATTACACAAATTATATTTTGACGAAAAAAAATAAAACAGGGAAGTTATATCCATTTCTCGATTTGCCAGGGGTAGGGGTCGCGTTTAAGCTCGTCCAAGCATTGCAGACACGCCTCGATGGGCTCGCAGTTGGGCAGGAAAAATGGCTGCTCGATCTCGTAGCGCTTGGGACGGTGTGTGACGTTGTGACGCTGGTTGACGAAAATCGGACGCACGTGTATTGGGGGCTCAAAGTTCTCGCCAAAACTCGTCGACCTGGGCTTAAAGCACTGATGGCAGTGGCGGGAGTAGAGCCAGAGAGGTTGAACGCGCGTTCGCTTGGGTTTGCGCTCGGGCCGCGGATGAATGCAGCGGGGCGACTCGAGACGGCGGCCTATGCACAGGACATGTTGCTCGCACGAGAAGGCGAGCGGGCGCTCGAATTGGCACAACAGCTCGATACGATGAATGCGTCGCGGCGTAGCGAACAGGACGAAATTTTCAAGATGGCGCGTGCGCAGGCGCTGCAATATGAACACGATCCCGTACTCGTGCTGAGCCACCCCGAGTGGAATCATGGAATCATCGGCATCGTCGCGGCAAAAATTCTCGAAAAATATCAGAAACCAACCTATGTGCTGCAGGAATTGGGCGACGAAAGCAAAGGGAGTGCACGGAGTTATGGTGATTTTAGTGCTGCAGATGCGATTCGCGCGAGCGACGATATCATCACAAAAGGTGGCGGACATAAACTCGCGGCAGGGGTGACATTGCCGACAGCAAATATCAACGCTTTTCGCGAGCGTGTGAATGAATATTTTCGCTCACTTGAGCTGCGCCCACAGCCGCCACTACTCCTCCCGAATGCGGACGTGACGATTAAGGGTTTTTCTGAGGTAAATGAAGCCCTGGTCGACCAACTGGCAAAGCTTGAGCCGTATGGTAACGGCAATCCAGAGCCGATTTTGCGCTGCGATACGGTGCTCGTGAAACACATGCGACGAATGGGGGCAGACGCACAGCATGTGAAATTGGCGGTAAGAGATCGACAAGGGTACGAGATCGAACTTTTGGCTTTTTCGGCACCGGAAGCGTGGTTTGTCGAACCAGGGCAAACGGTACATGTATGGTTTTCACCGATGATCAATGAGTGGCGTGGTAGACGAACGGTCGAGGGTCGGCTCGTGCGTCTCGAAGTAGCCGAATAATTCCGACGAAAAAGGCTTGTCGATCGATACGACATCTGTTATAATACAATTCATATGGTACAAGTAACACGTAAAGACGAACGAGAAGCAAACGAAAATATTATTCGTCGCTTCAACCGCAAGGTTTTGCAGAGCGGTGTACTCGCAAACGCAAAAGCAAGCATGCGCTTCGAAAAGCCGATCTCAAAGACCGAGCGGCGCGCAAAAGCAATTATCCGCAAGGAACGCAAAGCAGATAAATTGGCGAAAATGCGCCTAGGAATCCGCTAGCCGATGACGCTCAAAGAGCGAATCAACGACGAAATGAAAGCCGCTTTACTTAGCGGCAATCGTTTTTTTGGGGAGACCTTGCGAAATCTCAAAGCAGCGATTCTCAATGAAGAAGTCGCGGCTGGCAAGCGCGACGAAGGTCTGAGCGATGAAGAAGTCGAAAAAGTCATCGCGCGCGAAGTCAAAAAACGCACCGAAAGCGCAAAAATTTACCGCGACAATGATCGTCCTGAACTCGCCGAGCCAGAAGAGCGAGAAATGGAAGTACTGCGACAATTTCTGCCGGAACAACTTGGTGAAGACGAGCTTCGCGCGATGATCGAGGCGAAAATTACCGAGCTCGGCGTGAGTGGGCCCCAGGCGATGGGCCAGGTGATCGGTGCGGTGAAACAGCAGGCAGGGAATGCCGCTGACGGTGCACTGATAGCGCGACTTGTCAAAGAAACACTAACAAAATAACTGAAAGGAAATTACGATGATTTTTTTGTTTGGTCCGACGGGCGCCGGGAAAAGCATGCAGGGGCAAATGCTCGCTGTGCGACAGGGGTGGAAATGGCTTTCAACGGGTGAAATGCTCCGCCAGAGCACTGATCCGGCGGTGATCGAAACGCTCAAAAGCGGTGAATTGGTCAGTGATGAGCTGACGTACCAAGTGTTTGAACAGGCGATCCAGGACGCACGTGACAAAAAATACCCAAATATCATCGTCGATGGTTTTCCTCGCACAAAAGCTCAGGCTGCATGGCTGGATGACTATATGAACCGGATGCAAGAACATATCGATATCGTGATCGCACTCGAGGTGCCAGAGGCAGAAATCATGCATCGTCTCGAAAAACGCGGACGCATGGAAGATACACCGGAAACGATTGCCAAGCGTATGACGATTTATCGCCAGAAAATGTACCCAGTCCTCGGGATTTTTGCAGAAGCAGGGGTGCGAATCGTTCACCTTGATGGCACCGGAACGGCCGGTGAAGTTCACGACCGTATCTATGCGGAAGTGAGCCAGGTATGCCCGAACTAATCACAGGAGTCAAAACGCCAACACAACTCGACGCGATGCGCGAGGGTGGCAAGATATTAGCACGGATTTTTGATGATATTCGCGGGTTTGTACATGCAGGGCTTTCAGAAAAAGAAGTTGATGATTTTGTCGCCCAAAAAATCACCGAATACGGTGCGAGTGCAACGTACAAAACGAGCGAAGTGAATTTTCCAGGGGTAATTTGCATCAGTACGAATGATGAAATCGTGCACGGGATCCCGAGCGACTACATGTTGCGCGCGGGGGATGTCGTGAGTTTCGACCTTGTGATCACGTATAAGGAAATGAAAACCGATGCCGCATTTACGATGGTGGTCGACGAACCACCAAAAGGTGCGATCAAACACCTGCTCTCTGCTACTGAGCGGAGTTTGTACGCGGGAATTGATGCGATCAAGGGGCCTGTTTACACCGGTGATATTGGTGCGGCAGTCGAAAAAGTCCTCAAAGACGCTAAGTTGGGTATTATCCGTGAACTCGTCGGCCATGGTGTCGGACTCAAGATGCATATGCCGCCCGATGTACCGAACTATGGGCGCAAAGGCACAGGTGTCTTGCTCAAACCTGGTGATACAATCGCGATCGAACCGATGGCGACGCTTGGCGGCGAAGGCGTCGTTGAGCTCGATGATGGCTGGACGTTTGCAACGCGCGACGGCAGCCTCGCGGCCCATTTTGAGCACACAATCCTCATCACCGAAGACGGTGCTGAGATCTTGACCCAGCGCTAAACCGGCTATGGTATAATAGCTTTATATGCAAGAACAATCTCGATACGCAGTCGGTATAGATGTTGGCACAACGATGATTCGCTGTGTGGTGGGGCATGTTGATCCGACGACTGGCACCCCGACGATTGTCGGTGTCGGACAGACTCCAAATACTGGTATGCGCAAAGGAACCGTCGTGAACCTCGCGGGTCCAGCGCATGCGATTGACGAAGCACTCGGCGATGCTGAGCGCATGAGTGGACACGAAGTAAATGATGCGACGATCAGCGCGAATGGTTCGCATATTTTGAGTACCAAAGCCGACGGCATGATCGCGGTTGGGATGGCTGACCACGAGATCAACAGTGATGACCTCGAACGACTCGAAGAGGTCGCGACAACTGGTAAAGTGCCAGCAAATCGTGAAATTCTCGAGGTAGTGCCGTTTAGCTATACGCTTGACGGCCAGGGCGGTATCAAGGATCCGCTCGGTATGACGGGGACGCGCCTCGAAATCAACGCAAATGTGATTTCGGCGATGGCGCCGTATATCGCCACACTGCAAAAAGCCTCAGAAATGGCAACTGTCACGCCAAATGCTGTCGTACCATCGGTGATAGCGGCAGCAAAAGCAACGCTCGGCGAGTCCCAGCTCGAAAATGGCGTCGCAGTCATCGATATCGGCGGCGCAACGACAGGGGTCGCGGTATTCGAAGAAGGCGACCTGCAATTTGTTGGTGTCGTGCCAAAAGGTGGCATCAACATCACAAATGACCTCGCGATTGTGCTGAAAACTGATCCAGAAGTTGCCGAAAAAGTGAAAATACAGCATGCGTCAGCTTTGGTGCGCGATACCAATGAAGGCGTGAGCGTCAAACATGGCGAAGAAATTTTGAATTTCCAGACAAAAGAAATCGACGAGATCGTTGAAGCGCGTCTCGAAGATATTTTCGAAGCGGTCAACCGAGAGCTGACAAAAGCTGGCCGCGCGGGACGATTGCCGAGTGGCGTCGTGATCACGGGTGGTACGGCAAATCTGCCAGGAATCGCCGAATACGCAAAAACGCAACTAGGCGTTGCGGCGCGAGTCGGTACGCCGAGTGGATTTGGCGGCGTCGCCGACGATATCGATAAACCGCAATTTGCAGCAGCGGTCGGGCTGATGTTGATTGATGCGCAGGGCGCGCCAAAGCACGCTGCGTCAGGAGTATCGAGCGTCAAAAAAGCAGGCCAAAATCTGAAGCAAGCTGGCGGCTTTCTCAAGGGTATTTTCGGGAAATTCAAAGCCTGAACACAAAATGTATCATTGAGCGAATGATAGTGGTATACTAAGACAAGATAGTTATTCGATTGAGAAAAGGGAGTAGAGGGTAGCGATGCCAGAAGTAAAACCAAGTGAAATCCAAAGCTTTGCCAGTATCAAAGTCGTCGGTGTCGGTGGTGCCGGTGGCTCTGCTGTCAATCGCATGAAAGACGCGGGGCTTGCAGGCGTGCAGTTCATCGCAATGAATACAGACGCGCAGGCGCTGCACAATTCAAAAGCTGATCTGAAAATCCATCTCGGTCACAACACGACAAATGGACTTGGCGCTGGTGCTGACCCAAGTGTTGGTGAGGCTGCTGCACGCGAGTCAATCGACGAAATTCGCGATGCACTCGAGGGGGCAGACATGGTATTTGTAACGATCGGTGCTGGTGGTGGCACTGGTTCGGGCGCTGGGCATGTTGTCGCTGAAGTCGCACGCGATCTCGGTATTCTCTGTGTGGGTGTCGCGACGAAACCATTTAGTTTCGAAGGCGAAAAACGCCGCACCAATGCCGAATGGGCGATCGCGCAACTTGGACGCCAAGTCGACACACTCATTACCATTCCAAACGACCGCCTCCTCCAGACAATCGATCGACGTACGCCACTTCTCGAAACATTCAAAATTGCTGACGATGTCCTGCGCCAGGGTGTTCAGGGTATCTCTGAGCTCATCACCGAGCACGGTCTGATCAACCTCGACTTTGCCGATGTCAAAGCGATTATGAGCAACGCTGGGAGCGCGCTCATGGGAATCGGTCGCGCAAGTGGCGACGACCGTGCTGCACAAGCTGCGCAGCAAGCAATCGAAAGCCCACTCATCGAAGTCAGTATCGACGGCGCAAAGGGCGTCCTCTTCAATGTCACGGGTGGCTATGATATGAGTATGAGCGAGATCCAGGAAGCCGCCGAGATCATCACGAGCGCAGTTTCGCCAGATGCAAACATCATCTTTGGCGCGACGCTCAAGCCTGAGCTCGAGGATGAGTTGATCATTACCGTGATCGCGACGGGTTTTGACAGTGCATATTTCCACGAACAAGCAGCTGAGCTCGAAGCTCCTGGTAACAGTGCTCCGCAGAGCGAAACGACGACGTCGAATGAATCGATTGATTCTGCAGTAAACGCGATCGACATGGATCTCGATCACACGCAGGCGGCGGAACATTTCGCAGAAGATACCAGCAATGACATTTGGAATCAGCCAACAGATGACGACGACGATGATGACACGCCGGCTTTTTTGCGCCGACGCAAAAAGCATCACCAATCGGATGAGTCGTAGGAGGTACGATGACATCTCATAGCTACAAGATCGGAGACAGCCGCGTACTCGAATCGCGCGAATCGGCAGATGGCATCACCATTCGTCGGCGACGCGAGACAATCGACGGCAAGCATCGCTTTACGACATACGAGCGTATCGAGCGACCAAATCTCGCGGTCATCAAACGCGACGGGTCGCGCGAACTATTCGATCACACAAAATTACTGAATTCGACGACACGATCTGTGGGCAAATTCTTCAAATCGGACGTCGAGATCGAAGGGATCATCAATACCGTCGAGGAGCGATTGTACGAACTCGGCGAGCCAGAGATCGAATCAAAAACAATCGGCGAATACGTGCTCGACGAGCTTGCTTCGAAAAACGAAGTTGCGTATGTGCGGTTTGCAAGCGTGTTTCACAAATTTGAAACGCTCGATGATTTTGTGAAAATTCTCGAGCAACGAAAAAAGGGGTAGGGCAATGCGAGTAGTGGTCGTCACAAAAGATGATATGGATTATACGCGATCTGTCGAGACATTTCTCGAAGATTTCAAACGCCAAACGGGGCGAAACCTTGAGGTGATTGACCCAGAGACGCGAGACGGCGAGATTTTTGCACGAACGTATGATATCCTCGAATACCCAACAATCATTGCACTCGGCAATGATGGCCAAGTGCAAAATTCGTGGCGCGGGACGACACTACCAACGATCGGTGAGGTGAGCTACTATGCGACGCAAGATTAGTCAGATCAAAGAATTTTTCACACATGAGGATCGACGCCTCAGGGACAACCGTTGGATTTTTGCAAGTATGTTGGTCGGTGCAATTTTGAGCCTGATCGCTTCATTCGTACTCTCTGTCGAGGCGGTACAGCTCGCAGCGAACCCAAATGCTGTGCTGAACTGTAGTATCAATATTGTGCTCAACTGTGCGACGGTCGGGCTGCATCCGTCGGCGCATATCTTTGGTTTTCCAAACAGCTTCCTCGGGATAATGGCTGAGCCAGTCGTGATTACTGTTGCGGTGGCGGGCCTCGCCGGGATCAAATTCCCACGCAAATTCATGTTTGCTGCACAACTTTGTTATACAGCTGGGCTTGTGTTTGCCTACTGGTTGTTCTACCAGAGTTTTGTCGTGATCGGTGCATTGTGCCCGTGGTGCCTCCTTGTGACAGCAACGACGACGTTCGTGTGGTTTGCGATCACACGCTACAATATCCGTGAAAACAATTTGTATTTGCCAGCAGGCGTGTCGAAAAAGGTCCATCATTTCATCGAAAAAGACTTCGACAAGGTGGCACTTTTTGCTATCATCATGCTGCTCGTCGTGGCGATATTGCTCAAATACGGCAACGCGCTCTTTGGCTAAAGAGCCGGCGGGAATAGTGATTTTTTCGACAAAATGCGCTACAATGAGCGTAGACGTTTGAGTGGTTATCACCCACGAGTCGCAGGAAGAAATCGCTCCGCGAGATTAGACCCTGCCGTGCACGCTGCGACAAAGCGACCAATAAAGCGCTAAAAGAATCACTTCTTTTGGAATCGAGATGGAACCGTCCTGCCAAGGACTCTCGAGGTCAAGGGAAGTGATTTTTCTTTTATGAAAGGAGAAAAATAATGAAATTTCAACACGGAACGCGCCGACGCGCACTCGAGTACGAAAAAGATTGGGTCCAGCGCTGGAAAGCCGACAAGACATTTGAAAAATCAATCGAGCAGCGACCACTCGACAATAGCTATGTGTTTTATGACGGGCCGCCATTTATCAGCGGCAATCCGCACCACGGCACGCTCCTCAGTAGTATTGTGAAAGACGCCGTGCCGCGCTACCAAACGATGAAGGGTAAACGCGTCGAGCGTGTGTGGGGTTGGGATTGTCATGGTTTGCCTGCGGAACGTTTCACCGAGAAGAAGCTTGGGCTCAAAAGTCGCGAAGAGGTGATTGACTATGGGCTCGAAAAATATATCATCGCCTGCCGCAACAATATGGTGCAGACCAGTAGCGAGTGGAACGATGTCGTTGACCGCATCGGTCGCTGGGTTGATATGGACAATGCCTACAAAACCATGGACAAAAACTACATGGAATCGGTCTGGTGGGCGTTCAAAGAACTGTATGAAAAGGGCAAAATCTACGAAGGTGACAAAGTCCTGATGTACTGCACGCTCGACGCCACGCCGCTTTCCAAAGCCGAGGTGACGATGGACGCCGGTGCCTACCAAGACGTGACTGATCCGAGCGTATATGTGAAGTTCAAACTCGACGATGGTCGCACACTGCTTGCCTGGACGACGACGCCATGGACACTCCCAGCAAACACGGCGCTCGCGATCAACAAAGATCTAGCCTACGTCGAAGTAACGGTCGGGGACGAGCAATTCATACTCGCAAAAAACCTCCTCGAAAAAGTACTGCAGGACGAAAAACATCAGCCGCTTGCTTACAAAATCGTGCGCGAACTCAAAGGTGATGAGCTCGTCGGATTGTCGTACGAGCCGCTGCTCGGCGTGAATCGCGGCGAAAATGCCCACAAAGTTTGGGCGGCGGATTATGTGAGTAGCGAAGATGGTACGGGTATCGTGCATCTCGCGCCGGCATATGGCGAAGAGGATTTTGAGCTTGCGCGCCGAGAAAAAATTCCGGTCGTCCATACGATCGACGAAAATGGCTATTTCACCGAAGGTGATTGGACGGGACAAAACGTCTGGGAAACGAACAAACAGATCGCCAAAGATCTAAAAGAGCGCGGTGTAGTGTGGAAAATTGAATACATCCGCCACAGCTACCCGCACTGCCACCGCTGCGGAACGCGGCTAATGTACCGTGCACACCCGAGTTGGTTCATGGATATCAATGGTCAGCGCAAGGAAATGATCGCCAACAACGAGCCGATCAACTGGTTCCCCCCACACGTGAAACATGGTCGGTTTGAAAAAAATATCGAACAAGCACCAGACTGGAACCTGTCACGCGATCGATTCTGGGCGACGGCGATGCCAGTCTGGAAAAGCCCGAGTGGCAAGGTGAAAGTTGTCGGCAGCTACGCTGAACTCAAAGAACTTTCTGGCGTCGAGCTCGAAGATTATCACCGCCCTTGGATCGACGACGTGACGTTTGAAATCGATGGCGAGGTGTATACGCGCATCGACAAAGTCATGGACTGTTGGTTTGAAAGTGGCTCGATGCCATTTGCGCAGTTTCATTATCCGTTCGAAAACAAAGAGAAATTCGAGGCGAATTTCCCGGGCGATTTCATCGTCGAATACATTGGTCAGGTTCGCGCGTGGTTCTACTATGTCCACGCCGTCAACACTGCGCTGTTCGGCACGCACGCGTTCAATAACGTCATCGTGACGGGTAACGTCGCCGGCAACGATGGCCGCAAGATGAGCAAAAGTTACGGCAACTATACCGACCCGAACGAGCTGATGGATAAGTTCTCGGCAGATAGTCTGCGGTTCTTGCTGCTCAGCAGCCCGCTCCTCAACGGCGAGGATTTCGCACTCCAAGACAAAGAAGTCGGCGATGTTGCCCGCAAATTGTCGATGGTGTGGAATATGTACGATTTCTTCACGATGTACGCCGAAGTCGACGGCTGGGAATACGACCCAGACAAGGCTGCTGACCTCAATCCTGATGACGTCAAAAACCCACTCGACAAATGGGTCATCAGTCGCGTCCACCAGCTGAATCAAGAGATTAGCATGAACATGGACGGCTACAACATACCCGATGCGATGAGCCCGATTTTGCCGTTCCTCGACGACGCGAGTAACTGGTTTGTGCGTCGCAGTCGCCGCCGTTTCTGGAAGAGTGAGGATGATGATGATAAAGCGCAGGCCTATCGTACGCTGCACTATGTACTGCTGAAGTTCGCTGTGCTCGTCGCGCCGTTTACGCCATTTCTGGCCGAGGAATTGTATCAAAACCTTGGTGGTGGGGTTGAGTCGGTGCATTTGCTCGACTGGCCGACGAACTACACTGTTGACGAAGCGGTCCTGAGTGACATGGAGCGCGTCCGTAGCTACATCAACGAAGGCCTCAGTATCCGCGCCCGCGAAGGGTTGAAAGTTCGCCAGCCACTGGCGAGTGTCCGCGTTCCGGGACAGGGCATCACCTTTGATTTTGCGCCGATTCTGACTGAAGAGCTCAATGTCAAAGCGGTCGAATACGGCGAAGAAGTCGCGCTGGATACCGAGCTGACGCCCGAGCTGAAACGCGAGGGTATGGCGCGCGAAGTGATTCGTCACGTCCAGAGCGCCCGCAAAGTGGTTGGCCTGCAAGTCGATGATCGTATTGGTTTGACCCTCGCAACGGATAACGAAGAGCTGAAAAAAGCGATTGAAGAATTCCGGACCATCATTGAGACCGAGACACTTGCGCATCGCGATTCGCACACGCGCACTGTGGGCGAAAACGATTTTCACACGGAGGTAAAGGTAGATGGCTCGATGCTCTCGATTTCACTCGCAAAGGAGGAAAACGCATGATTACAAAAGCTATCATCCCAGTTGCGGGGTGGGGGACGCGCCGTTTGCCGGTCACAAAGTCGGTCGAAAAATGCATGTTGCCTGTAGGGAATCGACCGATTGTCGACTATGTGGTGCAGGATTGTATCGCGGCAGGGATAGAGGATATTTATTTTGTCGTCGGTGAGCAGAGTGAGCAGCTGCATGATTTTTATCGCAACAATGTCGAGCTGAATGATTATCTGCGCCGCAACGGCAAAGAAGATTTGCTGCCAATGATCGCGCCGCCAAAAGTGAAACTTCACTACGTCGTGCAGTCGAGCTATGGCAAATACGGGACGAGTATTCCGGTCGCACTCGCCTACGAAGCGATGGAAAAACCAGACGAATCGGTCGTTGTGCTGATGGGAGACGATTGTATCTATAACGCCGACGGGTCGTCAGAAGTGGCAAACCTTCTCGAGCAAACGCCGGAAGGTGAATGTGCGATGCTCGGCGTCGAGGTGCCGCGCGAGGATGTCTCGCGATATGGCGTGATTGCGATGAACGATCAGCAGGAGTTCGTTTCGATCGTCGAAAAACCAAGCCAAGAAGCATCACCGAGTAATCTCATCAATGTCAGCAAATACGTTCTCAATCCAACTGCGCTCGCGGCTGTCTGTGCGCACGCGGCGAGCGAGCAAACAGGTGAGTATTACATCACCGACCCAATCAATCGCGTCGTTGCAGAAGGTACGAGGCTCAAAGTCGTTCCAGCGCACGGTGCGTATCTCGATGCCGGCACACTCGAGGGGTGGCTGGCGGCGAATGAGCTTGTTGTCAGGGGCTATTGACTTTTTACACCGTTTGTGCTTAAATAGTAGCATACCAACTAAAAACAAACAGTATGTTACGATTCAAACACTCATCACACTTTCATCTGCCATTTGCACGTCACTCAACGCGCCGTATTGCGCTGAGCGCTGAAACATCAGAGAAAGATGAGCTCATCCAAGCGATCGAAGAAGCGCATGACGGCGAGCAGTGGCAGCTTTCGCCGGTACCGGATGTCGCGCAGCTTGATGAATTTTGGACGGGCGTCGAAGACGATTTGAAAGCAGACCCGACGTGGATTGATTTTAGTGACGAGTAGGGCTTGAAAAAGCGCTCTGTCTCTGTTATAGTGAGTAGTTGAATTAACAAATCATAAAGGAATCATATGAAAGCAGTCGTGAAAATCGGTGGCAAGCAATACCTCGTTGCCGAAAAAGAGACCCTCATGGTGGACCTCCTCCCTGAAGGCACAAAAGAGCTCGATCTCGACGCACTCCTCGTGATCGATGGCGACAAGACGACAGTTGGTGCGCCACTGGTCAAGGGTGTCAAAGTGAAAGCAAAAGTAGTCGACGAAAAAGTCGCCGGTGACAAAATCCGCGTGATCCGCTACAAAAGCAAAAAACGCGTCAATACCCAGACCGGGCACCGCCAAAAATACAGCCGCATCAACATTGCGAGCATCAAATAATCAAAAACTCCCCCAATCTCTGGGGGAGTTTTATTGCTCATGGTATACTAGGGGGAGAACAAGAGAGGGAACATCAAAAGATGACTCATATTATCGCAGTGACCAACCAGAAGGGCGGCGTCGGCAAGACTACGACGTCGATTAATCTTGCGTATTATCTCGCGCGAGCAAAGCACAAAACACTGCTGATTGATTTTGATCCTCAGGGAAATGCGTCGAGTGGACTCGGCATCGACAAACTCTCGCTCGATGCGACGATGACGGACGTCGTGATGGGGCAGAAAAAACTTCAGGAAATCATCACGCCGACCGAGTGGAAAAATCTTTCGATCGCGCCGGCGATTCCGACACTCGCAAATACAGAGGTGGAGCTTGCACAAGAAGCGCATCGATTTAGCCGCCTCAAGTATGCGATCGATGGACTCAACCAAGAGTACGAGTATATAGTCATCGATTGTCCGCCGAGCCTCAGTTTACTCACGGTCAACGCACTGATCGCGGCACGCTACGTCTTGCTACCAGTGCAAGCGGAATTTTATGCGCTCGAAGGCCTGGGGCAATTGCTCGAAACAATGAAACTTGTGCGCAAAAGTCTCAACCCAACACTTGATCTCATTGGTGTACTGCCGACGATGGTCGACGGACGCACATCGCTCTCGAGTCAGGTGCTCGCCGAGATTACCAAGCATTTCCCCGCAAAAGTATTTGACGCAACGATCCCGCGCAACGTCCGGCTCGCCGAAGCGCCGAGTCACGGTGCGCCGATAGGTGAATACGATCGATTTAGTAAAGGCGCACGCGCATACAAAGCAGTGGCCAAGGAGGTGATGGAACGTGTCAGCTAAAAAAACAGGACTCGGACGAGGGTTTGAATCGTTAATCCCGACAGAACTTTTGGACGAATCGTTTGACCCGACCGCGTCGGAAGATGGCCAGGTGAGTGACCTGCGTTTGATCAAACTCAGTGAAATTATCGCCGACCCAAACCAGCCGCGACGCTCATTTGACGAAGACTCTCTCGAAGAACTTGCTGCATCGATCAAAGAACACGGTGTGTTGCAGCCGATCGTCGTCACGCCGCATCAGGGCAGCTACATGGTTGTTGCTGGTGAGCGGCGGTTTCGTGCAGCCGGCATGGCACAGCTCGAAAAAATCCCCGCGCTCGTACGCACGCTGAACAACCAGCACAAACTTGAGGTGTCGCTGATCGAAAACCTCCAGCGCCGTGATCTTAACCCACTCGAAACCGCGACGGCATATCTGAAACTTCGCGACCAATTCAACCTCACGCTCGACGAAATCGGCGATCGTGTCGGTGGCAAGTCGATGTCTGCGGTGAGCAACACGTTGCGGCTGCTGAGACTACCGGCGCTTGTGCGTGATGCGATTGCAAAGGGCGAGGTGTCTGAAGGCCAGGCGCGTCCGCTGATCGGACTCGACGAAAAAAACATCGTGTCGCTGCTTCCGCGCATCATCAAAGAAGGCTGGAGCTCGCGTATGATTGAGCAGTATGTCTCGCAGCTCAAAAAACAGCCACGCGAAGCCAAAAAACAGATCACGACAAATGCGGCGATTTTGCGAAAATATCGCAACGGTGCAACGCAGTTTGAAAAACGCTTTGCTTCGCCGGTGAAGGTCAAAACAACAGGCGAGGAATCTGGCCAGATTATTATTTCGTTCAAAAGCTCAAAAGAATTCGATCGTATCGCAAAACTGATCGATCGCTAGGTTGCGCTAAAAGAAACTGATTTTGTTGAACGGGAAAATGCGCGTTGTGACGGGGCCGATGATGTCGTAGGAGGGAATCGTGCCAAGACCCAGCCTCGAATCGTATGAGTTGTCGCCGATGCGGTTGTCACCACAGACGAATACAGTGCCGTCTGGGACGGTCATATCGAGGCCCTCGCCGCTGACGGGGGATTGCGGTCCTGAGTCACCGTGGCGGTACGAATCGTCAGGGTGAAATCCTTCAGGATGCTCGTTGTTGTAGACGGTCAGGACGCCGTCCTTGACTGTCACGCGCTCGCCCGGAAAGGCGATGGCGCGTTTGACGAGGTATTGTTCGCGCTGGCCAGCGACAAAGCGCGGGTTTTTGAACACAATAATTTCGCCACGATTTGGCATGTAGGTTTTGTTTGCGAGCTGCGCACCCGTGATCGGGAGGCGGTTGACGATCAAACGATCGCCGTCCTGGAGCGTATGTTCCATACTATGCCCCGAAACCGCAAAGCTACGAAAAAGAAACGTATTGATCAGGAGCGTCCCGACAAAAACAAGCGCAATAAACAGCGCAAAACTTAGTGCGTCGCGCACTCGAGGATGACGTTCGAGATAGCCTGCTTCCATTCCACTTACTGTACAGGAATTACGGGTGAAAAACAAACCATAACAATTTTGGCGTTTCATTTGTTGCTGAAATCGGGTATAGTAGAAAAAGTATATGGCAAAAAAACCGACTCTTGATGGCTTTGTACCACGACGTTCTCCTGGTGTGATTGGAGATACTTCTGGGCGTTCGAGTGAAAAGCCGCAGATAACAAATCTCGAACCACGCAAACCAATGACAGAGCGCGCCGCCGCGGCAGATACGACGAGTCGTTTGGTGCCGACAACTCAGCAGGGTTTGAGCCGCGCGGACATCGATGAATCGCTCCAGGAAATCGACCGACAATCACCGGACAACCAAAAGGGTAGCCGTCACAAACGTGGCAAAAAACCACTCACACGCAAACGTTTGATCAAGCGTATCGTGATCGCGATACTCGTCTTGCTCGTATTGCTCGGCGGCTTTCTCGCGGTCAAAGCGTTGATCATGAGTGGCTCGGTATTTAAGGGTGATGTCTTCGGTTTGATCCAGCAGAAAAAACTCAAAGAAGACGCTAATGGCCGCAGTAACATCTTGATTTTTGGTACGTCCGAGGATGATGAAGGCGGTGACCACCCAGGTGCATTACTGACCGATTCGATCATGGTGCTCAGTGTCAACCAAACAAAAAAGAACGCATACATGGTGAGTATCCCGCGCGATTTATGGGTGCAACTCGGCGATTGTAGCACGGGCTACCAGGGTAAGATCAACGAACTGTATAATTGTTATTCAAATGAAGGCAAAGACAAAGAAGCGGGCGCGAAAGAGCTGTCTTCGAAAGTCGCTGCTGTGACGGGGCTCGATGTGCAATACTACGCGCATATCAATTACACTGTCGTGCGAGAAGCAGTGGACGCAGTCGGTGGAGTGGATGTAAAGATCGAAAGTTCTGATCCGCGCGGTATCCTCGATCGCAACTTCGACTGGAAGTGTAATTATAAATGTTACTATGTGAATTACAAAAACGGCGAGGTCGCGCATATGGACGGTGAGCACGCGCTGGCATTTATGCGCGCACGCAACGCGCAGGGCGGCTATGGACTTTCGCAGAGCAATTTCGACCGTGAGCAAAACCAGCAAAAAGTCGTCTCTGCACTCCGCGAAAAAGCGATGAGCGCAGGTGTGCTGACAAATCCAGCGCGCGTCACTGCGCTGATGAACGCGATGCAGGGCAATCTCAATACGAATTTTGAGATGAGCGAAGTACGGACGCTTGTCTCGCTCGCAACAGAGATCAAATCAGAATCGATCCAATCGATCGTCCTCATTAAAGAAGGCGAAGCCGTCATGACAACAGGTGTTGCATCGACGGGCGGCAGTATCGTGCGCCCAGTTGCGGGAATGTTTGACTATGACGAAGTCGCAGCCTACATCAAAAAACAAATTACTTCAGAGGCCTTTATGAAAGAAGGCGCAACTGTGGTCGTGCTCAATGGTAGCGGTGTCGCGGGTGCTGGACAAACCGCCGCAGACAAACTTTCGGGCATGGGCTTCACGGTAGTGAGCGTTAGCAACGCGCCAGAAGGCAGCTATACGCGCCGCGAAGTGTACCAAAAGAGCGAAAGCGGTTTCACGGCAACACGTGCAAAATTGAAGAGTCTGTACGGATCAGTCAAAACAGGTACGAGCGCATTTCCAGGGGCGGGAACAGCTGATTTCGTCGTGATCGTCGGTCCTGAGACTGCCAAGAACGCCCAGTAGATGGTATAATACGATCAATGGATCTACTAAAAGTACATCGTCGGCGAACCAAACTCAGCGAAGCTGTTTATATTTTGCTCAATATTGCACTCGCCGTCGCACTGTTTTTTGTTGTGCGTGCGTCGCAGGCGTCGTGGCTTGCGATTGTGCTGGTCCTCGTTAGCAAATGGCGCGCGCTAGCCGTACGTCCACGTTTTTGGTTTGCAAATCTCGTCGCAAATATGGTTGATATTATCGTCGGCATCAGCGTCGTGATTCTGCTGTATTCGGCAGATAATCAGCTCTGGCTCCAGGCGTTGATCACCGCACTCTACGCTGTGTGGCTGATTTTTATCAAACCTCGCTCGCGCCGGCATTACGTTGCGATTCAGGCTGGCGTCTCGGTATTTCTCGGTATCACAGCGCTCTCGATCGTCGGCTATGCATGGGACGCGTTTTTCTTTGTTGCGGTGATGTGGATGATTGGTTACGTATCGGCACGTCACATACTGGGCAGCTATGAGGAGCCGCATACGACGCTCTATAGTCTCATTGTTGGGTTTTTGTTTGCCGAAATTGGTTGGGTTGGCTTCCACTGGATGATGGCGTATCCGATCATGGGCTTTGGTGATATTCAGCTTTCACAGCTTGCGCTCTTTACAACGCTCTTTGCACTCGTCGCTGAGCGTTCATATGCGAGTTATCACAAATTTGGTGCGATTCGTCGGTCCGAAGTGCTTTTGCCGATTCTTTTGACGATCGCAGTTGTTGTGACGACGTTTGTGTTTGCACTTTTGCCAAACGCAAATACGCTCTAGCGAACACGTTTGAAGACGAGACAATATCCGTCAGTGAGCACGTGAGCATAGCCATATGCTTCTGATTTTTTTGAGATGGCGGCATGTTGTTCGGGGTCGGCTTCGAGGAGAATATATCCTCCGATTTGTTGGTGATCACGTGTTTGGTCGAGCAGCGTGAGGATGAGATCAAGTCCGTGATTTTTTGCAAAAAGTGCCATCTCGGGCTCATGATTGGTCTCGGGAGAGCGCTCCCATTCGCGGTCGACGTAGGGGAGATTTGCAATGATGACATCGTACAGTCCAGGGGCAGACGTGAGCAAATCGCTCTTCACAACCGAAACATCCGCCTGCAAAAGTGCAGAGTTCGATTCGGCGACAGTCAATGCGTGACGGCTGATGTCGCATAATGTCACATTCGCGTCAGGGCGCTCAAGCTTGGTGGTGATCCCGAGACACCCACTTCCCGTGCCGACGTCGATTACGCGAGCTTTGTCTGGAAGTGGGAGTGCGAGAAACTGCGTGATAATTGCTTCGGATTCGGGGCGGGGGATGAGGACACTCGGCGTGACTTTGAAGAGGCGCGAATAAAATTCCTTGTGCCCGATGATGTAGGCGATTGGCGTCCTATCGAGGCGCAGCTCGAGGCGCGCACTGGCAATATCGAGCTCGCGCGAGCTGAGTTCTTCCTCACCATGTGCATGGAGCCACGTGCGACTTTTGCGAAGTGTATGCGCGAGGATGATTTCGGCATCGAGCAACGCGCTCGTGATGCCGACGTTGGCGATCATCTCGGCGCTATCACGCAGCCAGGAATTAATTTTCAATGTTTTGGGCTTTAAGCTCGCGTTCATAGGCTTGGAGGTTCTCGATAATATCATCAATATCCCCGTTCATTGCCGCGGGGATATTGCTGCGTGAGTAGCCGATACGGTGATCGGTGATGCGATCCTGAGGAAAATTGTAGGTGCGGATTTTTTCGCTACGGTCGCCGCTTCCGATGAGTGATCGACGCTCGGCAGAAAGCTTCGCGTTTTCTTCGTCGATTTTGATTTGGAGCAGGCGAGAGCGTAGTACGCTCATCGCTTTTTCGCGGTTTTTGATCTGGGATTTTTCGTCTTGGTTCGTGACGATCATGCCAGTTGGCAGGTGAGTGATGCGCACGGCGCTGTCGGTCGTGTTCACGCTTTGTCCGCCGTGGCCTGAGCTGCGGTAAATGTCAACGCGTAGATCATTTGGATTAATTTCGATGTCGGTTTCTTCGGCTTCTGGGAGCACCGCAACGGTGACGGTGCTGGTGTGGATACGGCCTTGACTCTCGGTGATAGGGACGCGCTGGACGCGGTGGACGCCACCCTCAAATTTGAGTTTCGCATATGGCGCGTCGCCAGAAATCTTGAAAATAACTTCTTTGTACCCGCCTGTGTCGTTTGCACTTTCACTCATGAGCTCGGTTTTGTAGCCATGTGCCTCGCACCAGCGCAAGTACATGCGGTAGAGCTCGGCGGCAAACAAACTCGCTTCATCGCCGCCCGCACCAGCACGAATTTCCATGATGATATTTTTGTCGTCATTTGGATCTTTTGGCGCAAGCATCACGAAAAGATCATTTTCGATTTGCTCGAGTTTCGCCTCGTCCTCGGGAATTTCCATCTTTGCGAGCTCGGCAAGCTCGTCGCTGCCGTTTGCGAGTTCTTTCGCCTCGGCGAGTTGCTTTTCGAGCGTCTCACGCTCGGTCGCTTTGGCGATGATATTATCAAGCTCCGTGAAACGTTTGTTGTTTTTCATGAAATCGGGACTCGAAAACGCCTGAGGATCCGCCAAAAACTCCCCGAGCGATTGCTTCTCGGCAGTGAGTTCGTCGATGTTGAGTTCGATCCGTGGCATGCTAATTCCTATTGTACGCTATTTTGCATATAAAAGAGGCCATACCGCGATATGGCCTCTTCTCGTGTGGCGCTATTTATCTGCTTTTGCAGCTTTTTTCGCGTTGGCTTTCTTTGCCTTGGCAGCGAGGGCGGCGCGGCGCTCTTCGGCGGCTTTTGCGCGAGCCTTGAAGCGGTCGACGCGGCCTTCGGTGTCGATAATCTTTTCTTCACCCGTAAAGAATGGGTGAGAAGCTGATGAAATATGGACTTTGACGAGAGGGTAGGTGTTGCCATCTTCCCATTTGATCGTCTCATCCGTTTGCGCTGTGCTCTGTGTGAGGAACGCAAATCCCGCAACATCGTCGCTAAATACGACAGGGCGGTAGTCTTGTGGGTGAATACTGCTTTTCATAACCT
>CAZYRC010000001.1:0-32449 GCA_964649505.1 uncultured Candidatus Saccharibacteria bacterium | reverse complement strand
CGCAAGCTACGCCTCAAGCGAGGTTTTATACCAACCATCTTTACGCGAGTAGCGAACTCATCACGTGTCAGTACTATCATATCGGTCGTACCTCAATCGCGAGGACACCATAGAGCGCTTGGTCCTCAGTACTGTAGTAGCGATTATACTCATCGGCGGCGGCCGTCGCATTGGCTGCGGACGGAATGACCTTTTTGTAACCCTCTGTTTTTACCATGTCAAGAAACGTCGGATAATGACGAATCGCCACAATCTCAACGCGCGCTGCGTCTGGCTCGCCGTCATGCAGAACGCCACTCTCGTCGCGATAGTCACGCCGCAAGCTCACGGTGTCGCCCGGTCGATACTCTGAGAACTTTCCCTTATTGAGCCGCCCTTCAATAGTTTTGCGACCGGCAATAATATCATCAAGCAGGTGCGTCTCGCGCCCCGATTGCCACCGCCTAGGCATGTCTTTCCTTGTACCAGTCAACAAACTTCTCATAGGCATCGACATCTTCCCGCCATTCGTCGTAGGCTTTCTTCTCGGGTGCAGAGAGCTGAGAAATCGTCACACTAAGTCCCTTTGGGATAAAGACCTTCCAGAGAGGACCCCATGAATTTTCACGCTCAGTAGTGTCGACACTACCAGCAATCTCGCCCCAGTATGGGTCATCGCTAAACTCATGTTGGTTGCCCGCATCATCGACAAACACGAGGTTGCTGATGAAGTAGGCGCGACGGTCGTCATAACCTTGAAGTAGCCGCACAAACCCTTCGGGACCGAGCTTTTCGGTCATCGCTTTTTGGTAGGGGCCGGGAAAGCCGTTCAATGCGACGATGCGTAGCTCGCTATCGTCGACAACAAGCTGGTGACCGAGCTGACGATAGGCCTCAGCTGCCTTTGCTCTTGCAACTTCGAGTGCGGTGTCGGCCTGGATCTCGACGATATCCAGCGCCCGCGCGACAACTGTCACCGCGACGTCCGCCGCATCGAAATATCGCTGAAGTGTCGCGACCTTCCCTGGATTCGATGTAGCAAATATCAATTCTTTTATTTTATTATCTCCGTTATCTTGTGCTGCTTCCCTGCAAGCAAAACTACTTCACCAACTTGTTTTCCGCAAAGTTGTTGCGCCAAAGGTGCCCCCGCGCTCACCCAAATCACGCCATCGCGATGCTGGCCGGCCTTGTGCGTCCAGTCGCCTGCTAAGCGATAGTGTTTGCCGTTATCGAGGGTTACTCGATCTCCGATATTAATCACTCCCCGTTTACGACGCGGCGGCACCAAGGTACTGTTGCGAATCAGCGTGCGAAGCTGATGGAGCTCGGCGGCATACATAGACTGCTTATCGCGTACTGCTTCGAACGGTGAATTATCGTGCCACGTTTCGCTACTTTGTGTAAACGCATCGTTAAAGTCTACCCCGAGATCTTGAATCATCTGTTCAAGCTCGAGGATTCGTTTCTCGGCATACTCTCTATCTTCGGGTAGTAAATAAACCTCGTGCGGCATGGTTCTCCTTCGCATATTGCTGTTGCTAGATTGCCATTGATCCGGCTCGTCCGGATGTGCGCATGGTGAGATATCTATAGTATAACAGAATCTCCCCTACTGGAGGGGAGATTCTGGCGGCTATTTACGCAAGCCTAATTTTTCCAGCGTGGCTTTGTAAGCCTCAAAGTCAGTCGTCTCGAGGTATTTCAGGAGCTTTTTGCGCTTCCCTACCATCTGAATCAGACCGCGGCGCGCCATGTGGTCGCCTTTGTTGGTCTTGAGATGTTCAGTCACCTCTTTGATACGAGCCGTCAAAATCGACACCTGCGCCTGTGGGCTGCCAACGTCGTTTTTGCTGACCTGAGTCAAAGCAATAGCTTTCGCTTTGTCATCTTTTGATATCATAGTGATTTATTTTACCAGACTACCTCTGAAATTTCAAGTCACTACCATTTGATCGTGAAGTTGTATGTTTTTTCCTCGCCTGGCGCCAGTGTATCAGCGCGCGAGATGTCATCTGCGAATGCGTTGCCACTCTGAGTCGGCTCGACACAGAGATAAGCGCCGAGCTGGTCGGTCCAGACCGCCCAATGGGTCAATTCGCTAGAGTGGAGGCGCAGTCCCCGGCCAAAATCAACCTGATGCGTCGGACCGTCGATAAATTCTGTCGCAGCGAGTGGCACGAGATCCTGAATTGCCTCACCGTCGATCACGGGTGCCTGGTCATTACGATAAAAGTACGGATGAAAGGCTGGCGCGACATTTAGGGGTGATTCCCCCTTGTTTTTTAGCCGTAATTGCATCGTAAAGCCCGTTTCATGCACTTCGTAGGTCAAAAACGAATCCATACTCATATACTCATCCATGCCCTCACAGGTGAGCTCTACACGCGTCTCAGACTGTTCGACAACCCGCCATTCTGACGTGCGTCCATAGCCATGTTGCTCGAGGCCACTCGCCCCACCGGGTCCAAAATTTGGCAGACAGACATGGCACCCGCCGCGCGTTTTTTCACTGCCATCGGGCGTCGTAAGCGTCCGTTTCGGGAACAAAATATCACCCCGGTCGTCCGAAAGATTGGTGACGTAGCCACCTTTGGTCGAAATAATTGCTTTTGTCGCACCTGTATATAGTTCAATATCCATCGCTGCCCCTTAGTCTGTGATCCCAAAATCACTCAATTGTCGCGCATCCGCCACATCAAAATCAGCAATTCGCGTCCGACGTAACTCACTACAATACGCACCCGTCCCGAGCGCTTCACCGATGTCGACACAGAGACTCCGGATATACGTGCCGCTACTGACGTGCGTGCGAATTTTGATCTGAGGATACGTGTAATCAATGAGTTCGAGCGAATAAATCGAGACAGTGCGCTCGGGCATCTCTACCTCTTTGCCATCACGGGCGAGTTTGTACGCGCGCTGGCCATCGATTTTGATTGCACTAAAAATCGGCGGGCGCTGCTTGATTTCTCCGGTGAATTGGCGTAACACCTCTTGAACTTGCGCTAATGTAGGCTGGCTCGGTTCCTGCTTCTCAGCAACATCTGTAGCCGGTGAAATGTAACGATGCGTACTCGAAACATTTCCCGCGCGAAGCCGTTCCTGAGAGGCGGGAGCCGAGTCCAGCCGGAAATATGGTGTTATCTCCCCCTCCGGATCGCCCGTCGTGCTCGTCTGCCCCAGCACAAACGTCGCCTCATACACCTTGTCGAGTTTAGTATACATCCCCGCATTGCGGCCTTCTTTGCCGGTCACTATAATCATCAGCCCCGTCGCAAAGGGGTCGAGTGTACCGGTGTGTCCGACTTTGACCTTTTTGCCGGCCTGCTTCGACAACACGCGGCGAATTCGCGCCACCACACCAAAACTCGTCATCTCGGCGGGTTTGTCGATCAAAAGCACCTCATCCATAAGTGGTATTATACACGAAAACAGAGAGGAATTGCGGTGAGGGCGCTATGGCTGGCCAGGAATTTTGAATTGGGCAGGATCCCCGGTCTGTGCAGGTTGTGGCTGGACAGGTGTTGCTGGTGGAGCGAGCTGTGCGCCGAGATTGTCTGGAATCGAAACTTGTGGAGGCTGCTCAGCACCTGGAAGCGGCGGCAACGTCGAAAAATCTGGCATCGGAGGAAGCGGTGGCAGCGGTGGCATATCCGCAGCAGCTGCCTCTGGTGCGGGCTGTGGTGCGGCGCCATCGAGCGCAGCACTGACGGCATCACGAGCATCCGTATGCGCAACGCGATTTTGCGCGTCAATTTCGGCGAGCGTTGGGGTCGGCGCATTTGGCGCTGGCGGCTGGATAGCAGCGGCGTGACTATTTGTCGAGACGGTCGATTGACCCTCGAAAACATCATGAATATCTGGTTCGTCAGGAGTCTGGCTCAGTGCGGCGGTCGCATTGAGCGGTGCCTGAAATGCTGGAGTGTCAGCGGTGTAGGAGCCGCCATGGGTCAAAATCGTGCGGTTGCGGTCCTCTTCGATCTGGCGACGCTTGTCCTCTTCGGCCTGCTCGGTCGTTGCATTCAGCGTGCCCCCGAGCGACGGCGCAGATGCCTCTTCTTCGGTGCGAGATTTTTTCCAGGCATCATCGCTCACCGCACCATGCATTGGTGCTGGAGCTGGCGATGGAGCGGGTGCGACAGGAGCTGTTTCGCTGGCGCGTGCGATGTCTTTTTGGAGGTCGGCAACACTTGGCAGACCGTTTGTTGCAGGTGCCGCCTTGGTTGATGTTGCGAGCTGTTCGGCGAGTTTTTGCTCTGCCGCCTCGGCGGCGTCCGTCGAAGATTGCTTTGCGAGGGCCTCCTGAGCGTGATCATACGCGTCATCAGATTTGTCAGTTGCAACTTGTTTGGCAACCTCATCCACATCTCCCTCGGGGACATGTGAAATGACAAGTGCACCGGCGCCGCCATCGTCAGATTTTTCTTCTTTTTTCGGCTCGTCGGCGTCCTTTTTGGTGATTTTTTCCGACGAGACTTCTTTTGCTTTCTCGATTTTTTGTGGTTTTTCGGTGATTTGGTGCTCTTCTTCGAGCTTTGTGGCGATCAGTTGCTGGTTTGCGCCCGCTGCCATGAGCTGCGCGGCAATCGTCATGACATTTGAGGACGTTTTCGAGTTTGAAAATCGATCCGTCGCTGCGACAATTCCCGTCAAAAATGCATTTGCAATCTGTTCGTCGATATCACCACGTCCTGCCACGACTTTTTCGGCGAGCGAATACAGCATCTCGCTGTAACTACTCGCTGACGCGTCGGTCCATTCAATCCCACCAAGATTTGACGGCGCCGACAGTGAAATCGATGTCACCGTCGCATCATGCAGAATCTTGCCGTGACTTTCGAGCGCGTGATCGAGATCTTTTTCGCTTTTGACACCGATAGCGAGCACTGTTTCAACGTTGTAGTCTCCCTGGCTAAAATCAAGATCTTTGTCATTGATTGTCGTACGATACGGCGTGATAAAAATTTTCACCATGTCACCTTCCACTTTGTAGCGGAGGTGGTCGGCCTTCTCTTTGTCGAGAGCGATGATGAAATCTCGCAGGCTATCTACCGTGTTTTCGAACGTTTTGTCGGGTTTGAGAAAATCGATTGCAGGAGGTACGTCACCGCTAAACACAGCAGTCGCGTGCTTGTCGAGCTTGTTCAGCAAAAGTGTAATCCCGAGCGCAGCACTCAATTCGTCGACTGACGGATTTGTGTTGACCGTCACCAAGATATTGTTGCTATCTTTGACCTTGTCAACGATTTGGTTGAGCGCATTTGTTTCTGCCATGGTGGTTCCTGTTTTTCTTTTTATCGAGTTTCACGACCACTATACCATAAGAGGTTTGGGGATGTCAACATTTTTTATAACTCTCGCACATTGTCAATTGTTTTATTTTTCATATCTGGCAGAAAAACAAAGATGGTATTGACATAATATCCGCTGCATGTGGTCATATAGACAAGCTGTTCAATTGTTCAGCGTCCGCAGCCTATCTGGCTACTACTGGAAGAAACGACCATGTCTTCTCATGGATTCCTATGCTTCTGTCCGCGCTGCCTCAACGGCGGTACTTCGAAGAAGGGTGGCAATCGCGGCCCAAGCAATGGACGGGTCCTCATACGGACAGCGTCAAGGGCAACCGTGGCAACGGCGGCGGTAAGCCGAGGCGCTAACCCTCCACACGACCTGAGTCAAGTCGCAAAACTGACTCGTTTTTCCTATGATGATGCTTATGAGAAGTTATTACTTTGTAAAACACCATCGCAACATCCAATTAGCCCATTTTTATGAGCATCTTGTTATGCGCAACTTGAATCAACTTCTCCACGAGAAGGGGCTTTTCGTCAAAAACGCCAATCGTTACCCATGACATTCGAATAGAATTGATGCGTATTGCCGCCGAAGAGCTATCAAATCCATATATTTCGGACAAAAATGCGCTTTTATCGCAGCTCACAGAGCTTGCGGACGCGAAGTGGCAAAAAATCGATGATCTCGATTATATCGCACCACCTAAAGACAACGACTTGTCACCAATCTATCTTACTGACGAAGCGGCGAAACAAGAGACAATCTCTGTTACACTACACCTTGCTCCGCGAAATTCAAAGATTAACGATACTCCCTACCAGACTGCCTTGTTCTACGTGATAAGTGAGATTCTCCTACGAAATCTTTGCGATTACTTCACCATCGCACATGGACTTTACCCAGGCGATATAGACCGAGATGCGAGTCATCAAAACCGTTATAGCCAGCCTTTTCGCACTATAGAGTCTCTCGCTTCGCAGAAAATCGACCAGATTTCAGAGACGATCTCCTCAGCTTGTGATCAAATCTTTCACGACGAACCTTTCAAACGACTCCGAAGCTATCTTGCTACCATTAGTTATAGTAGCCACCCTGACGAGGCGCCCGGTTTGAACAATCTCGTTCATAGTACACATTTGCTCCTCGGCGCAAAAGGATGGTCGCAGGCCGTGTCACAATTCACGCTCGAATCGGTCCTGGACGATATGCGGATTGAACTCGTCCACAATGATGAAACGATCGCCGTACCTTGCCACTTTACAAACAGAGGTATCTAGGCTATAATCAACTATTGATTAGAAATATAGGCTTTAACGAAGAAAAGGAACCGTATGCCCATCATCAAATCAGCCGTCAAACGCATGAAGCAGACCGCGAAGCGTCGCGAACGCAATGTCGCAACTAAACGCGATATCAAATCAGCTGTCAAAGCATTTATGGCGAAACCAACCGCAGCCGCTCTGAGCTCCGCACAGAGTGAAATCGACACCGCAGTGAAAAAAGGCCTGCTCAAAAAAGCAACTGCCGCACGCCGCAAAGCTTCCCTCTCTAAAGTTGCAAAAGAAGCAGGCGTGAAACTCGCAACGACGAAAAAAGCTGCACCAAAAGCCGCTGCGAAACCAGCTGCAAAATCGACGGCAAAACCCGCAGCAAAAAAAGCTACACCAGCAAAAACAGCTGCCAAAAAGCCAGCTGCGAAAAAATAGTCACTCGACTGACGAAAAACTCCCGTCCTATGCGGGAGTTTTTGTGTGGGCGACGATAGCGGCGAGCAGGCGTTCGACTGCCTCCCACGGCGAAACATCAGAGTGCTTCAATTGGCGATCAATTGTTGCTGCAAACTCTGTAATTTTCACGATATCTGCCGACGAAAATGCGCGAGAAAGCGCCGTAAGTTTTTGCGCAACAAATGGATGAACGCCCAGCACCGTCGCGGTTTTTGGGTCACGAGCGTACTGTAATAGCGCGAGCTGCGACCACTGGCTCGAAATCGTCGCAAATACCTGATATGGATCGTGCGCGAGTTGTAGCTCATCGAGCGCGAGTTGTAGCTCATCTTTTTTGCCGGCCGCAGCATAATCAAGCAGCGCAAAAACCGTCTCACTCGTCGCGGGCGGCAGCACAGTCGCAATCGCCGCATCGTCGATTGACTCGAGTTGTTTGAGAGAATTCACGGCGCGCACAAGCAGCCACTGATCAACCTCGCGCGTCCGATCCTGTTCCCCACCCACCACCGACCGCGCCACCATGTCGCGAATCTGCGCCGGCGAAAGCGTCACGCCTTTTTTGCGCGCGAGCACTGCAAGCCACTCGCGAGCGAGCCCTGCGTCTTTTTCTTTCCAGCGATCTGACGCGATCACGGTTGCGTATTTGGCGATTGTTTTATAGGCTTTCGTGCGGCGATCGGGCTTTGGCTCGACAATTGCGAGAGTCACCGAATCACTCACGTGTTCAATCGTGTCGGCAAGCTCATTCCACACCGCTGTATTTCCCGACGCTCCTGAGAGCACAATATACCGCAGTGCCGCAAAAAGTGATTGACCCCGCAAGAGGTCAGCCAATGCAGACACGTCAAGATTTGCCACATCGATACGCTCGATCGGCGCGTCGGTTTTTGCCGCGATGCTGCGAAGCTCTTGCTCGATTTGATACGAATTTGTACCCGTGAGAAAATATATCACTCTGTTATTGTGTCACAGGCTGGCAGACGGGGCAAACATGAGTACCACGCCCGGCGACACGGATTTTCTCAATCAGCACGTCCGGATGGCGCGGGCATGGCTTGCCTTCACGACGAAAAACACGCGCGAACTGCAAATAATTCCCCCGATTTCCCTCGGCGTCAGTATAATTACGATCGGTACTACCTCCCTGGTCGATAGCAAGCGTCAAGATTGCTTTAATCTCGTCCATAAGGCGTATGACTTGCGCTTTTGTGACATCGCGTACACGTGTCGACGGGTGAATCTGCGCGCCCCAGAGCGCTTCGTCGGCGTAGATATTTCCCACCCCAGCGATCACCGATTGATCAAGCAGCGCGGCTTTGATCAACGTATTTTTGCGCCGCTGAAGGCGTTCGTAGAGCACCTCTCCGGTCGTCGCATCTTCGAGCGGCTCTGGACCGACGCGTTTCATAAAATCGATCAACTCGACCTCGGGCGTCGGGTATAATTTGATCCACCCAAATTTACGCAGATCATTGAAAAAAAGCTTTCCCCCATCACGAAACGAAATAACAACGCGTGTAAATCGGTCGGGGAGCGCACCCACCAAACTATCTGTCGGATGCCCGCCTCCAAAATGCTTCGTCTGATCCGCATAAATTAATTGTCCCGTCATACGCAAATGAATCACGAGTGAATAGTTCGTCGAGAGCTCGATGAGCAAAACTTTTGCGCGGCGACGCACCGAAATGATCTGCGCGCCATGCATAAACTCCTCGACCAGCACGGGGTCGTTCGGGAAGCTTTTTGGCGAATCGTGCACTTCAACCTGCATGATCGTTTTGCCGACGATGAGCCGCCCCAAGCCTTTTTTGATCGTCTCGACCTCTGGTAATTCTGGCATATTAGGCTTCCTTAAAAAGCCGCGTCAGGTGCGCAATTGTCGATTCGTTCGAGCTGTGCTGGACGCTCTGCATCCCCGCAATTTCTGCACCCTCGCAATTTTCAGCACGATCATCGACCATCACACACTCCCCTGCCGGGACGCCAAGCCGCTCTGCAATCAATGTGAAAATCTCAGGATTTGGTTTCGCAATACTTTCCTCGTACGACAGTACAACGACATCAAAAAGCTCTGCGCGCTCGTCCGGCGAAAAAAGCCGATCCATCGTCCCGCTCGACACATTTGACAGCAGTCCCAATCGGCGCGAGCCGTTGAGAGAGCGAACGTATTCGACCAGCGGCTCGTTGCGCACATGGTGCTGGCGCAAAATTTCGAGGATATCGGCAGGTGTCTTGCCAAGCGCCGCCGCGAGCCCTGCGACATATTCGTCGCCTGAAATAAATCCGTAATCGGATTGTTTATTGAGGTCCTTGACCACTTGAACCTGATCTTTGGGGCTCATCGCGAGAAGCGCGTCGATGCTTCCACCATACAACACGCCAAAACAATCAAAAATAACTGCGCGTACTGCCACTGCTAAAATACCTTGTTGAACATTGGTTCAAAATCAGGAATTTGATTCACAAAAAGCGCTTGGATTTTGAGTGGATCGGCTGCAAGCGTACCTTTTGAGCCTTCGCAGGTGCTACTCCAGAGCGTGTGATCAGCGCTACCCCCATTGAGCGTTTCGAATTTGTACGCGATACCATTTGTTGCGCACACACCACGAAAATCTTCATCATCGGCTTTGTTCGCCTTGCCGACCTCGGCATTGCGCAGCGCATAGGTGAATTCTTCGTAGGCTTTTGCGTTGTTTTCATATGTTTTGCTGTCGAGGACTTGCTCGAGATATCCCGAATACGACACGAAACTGCGCTTCGTCGGACTCACAGTGATCTGATAGGAGCGATATTTTTCGTCGGCAACGATCGGCCCGCGGACCGTCCAGCGTACGCTTCGCGCGCCGTCTTGGTTGAGCACCGAATCAACCACTGTGGTTTCCGGCGTTTTCTGAGTATCTTTTGACGCATTTCCACCAAAAATCATGCGACCGATTGTCACAATCGACGCAATCACCAGCGCCACCACAATAATCACAATGATGAGCGGCAAAATTCGTGGGCGAGATCCTCTATACATATTGTTATTTTGTCATCTCTCGGGGTTGTTTGTCAATCAGTTTAGCTTCGCAAGCCGTCCAAATTTGCCATCGGTCTGTCCGTGATCGCGAATGAGTTGGTTGAGCTTGTGGCGCATCGGATCTGGATCGACGAACCGCCAGTCTGCCAAGTCACCAAAAAGATCTGGCAAAATACACAGCACCACCACCTCGGCGCGCGCCAATCCATGGCCATTGTGCTCGATAATATAACTTTGCTGATCACCCTCGTACAATTCGCGCTCACTCAAACGACCCTCGCGCACCAGTTCCTCCATGCGATGCCGAAACGAGCTCGGCGTTTTGACATCGATATTGATATACCGGCCGTCCTCGGGATCTTGCACCTGCATATCGATGCCGAGCGCATCATGTGCACGGTCCGTCATCAGTACGCGAAATCCCTGCTCTTTTGCAGCCAAAAATACTGCAACTTCACGCGTGAGGCCGCGGATAATCGCGCGCCATTGTTCGTTGCTAAAACACGGCGCACCAACGCGCAAACAGATGCGATCCGCCGCTTGTTTGCCGCGCTCATCGAGCTGACAGCGCAGCGAATCATCCATCACGAGAACGAGACTCACGAGCGTGTCGTTGAAATCAATCAGCTCATACAAGCGCTCTTTTTTGTTGCGATAGCCGTGTTCAAACCGATCCATCTGCATCTGTGCGAGGACCGCGCGCGGCACCTGCGCGAGCAGTGCTACCATGCCGTCGTGGGCGAGCCACGTTTTTTCAAATCGCGCACGGAGCGCATCGATACGACCGTCGAGCGCGTGGATCTCTGGGCGGCGCTGCAAATACGAGACAACTTCTTCTTCGGCACAGTCAAAAAAATCCGTGCTATTGCAGACAAATTGCACGGGCTGCGGCTCGTACGTGTGTTTGTAGTCAAGCGACACATCGCGACGACGATATGGCCGCAGCCGACGATTGCGACGCGGCGCAAAATGTCTCCAACGGTCTCGAAAACGGTGTCGCATCAGAGATCCTCCATGTCGACTGGCGATTTTTTGTGTGTTGCATCCGTATACCATGCCTCGAAAATCCGTGCACGATACGTACCGACACCAGGAGTCGGAAGTGTTTTTTCTGCCATCGCTCGCGCGTAGATCGCGCGCATCCCGGCTTCGTCAAACGCATTGATCATGATTTCTGGACTGCGTTCGATTGCACGACTATGCACCGTTGTTGTTTTTGAAACCCACGTGATTTCGCCGTTTTGATAGGTCTGAATCTTCACGGGAACCGCCCACGGCTTGCCCTCTTCGTCGATGACGGCAATCGTCATGACCGTGAGCTGTGACAAAAATTCCTTCGGGCTCATGCGCACTCCTCTGAGCGCTGCACGAGCGCCATCACGCGAACTTCGATTTCATCACGCGCTTGGCGAAGCAGTG
Organism: uncultured Candidatus Saccharibacteria bacterium; assembly: GCA_964649505.1. Lineage (GTDB taxonomy): Bacteria > Patescibacteriota > Saccharimonadia > Saccharimonadales > Saccharimonadaceae > Saccharimonas. The sequence goes on along the minus strand of CAZYRC010000001.1, from coordinate 21,004 downwards.
CCACACGATCGCCTTTTTTGTAAAACGGATCATCGATTTCCCAGAGCTCCGTCTTCGGGCTGTCCATCACAAAATCCGGCATCATCGGCGTCGGAAACGCCACCACGAGATCGGCAGCGTCGACCATTTCCTGTGTCACGAGCTGGCTGCCGTGAGTGTATTCGATACCTCGTTCTTTGAGCACCTGCGGCGTTTCCGCAAATGATCCGCCGAGTGGGTATGGATCGGCACCTGCGCTCACGGCGTCCGACGAATTCGTCATGTGATTATAAAACGCCTCGGCCATCGGACTGCGCATTTTGTTGCCTTCGCATACAAACAAGACTTTCACTATACCTCTCCCCAATTCTCGCCGCTGGCGACATCGACCTGCAAACGCACGCCGAGTTTCGGGCAAATTTGTTCCATCGTTTCTTTCAGCATTGCCGCGATCGCTTCCGACTGGCCTTTTGGACACTCAATCAAAATCGAGTCGTGGATCTGCAACAATTGCATCGCTGCCGGAAAATCATGGTCGATTATCTGCTGTACTTTGATCATCGCGAGCTTCATGAGATCGGCTTCCGTCCCCTGAATCGGCATGTTGGCCGCAGCACGCTCGGCAGCCGAGCGAACAACAAAATTACTCGATTTTACATCTGGCGTCCAGCGGCGACGACCAAACATCGTCTCGACAAATCCATCGTCGTGCGCCCTTTTGATTGTCTCTTCCATAAAGTGTTTGACGTTTGGACGGACCTTGAAATATTCGTCGATGAAATGCTGCGCCTCGGCAAAGCTCATGTTTGCCGCTGCCGCCAGCCCGTGCTGACTCATGCCGTACAGCACACCAAAATTCACAACTTTTGCGCGACGGCGCTGCTCTTTCGTGACATCATCGAGCGGTACGTGGTAAACTTCACTCGCCGTTTTTGCGTGGATATCCGTACCAGCATTGAAGTCATTGATCATTTTTTCGTCACCACTCAGCACGGCCGCAAGACGAAGCTCAAACTGACTATAGTCGGCACTCACAAACACATTCCCCTCTTCGGGCACAAATGCATCGCGGATTTGGCGTCCCAATTCGGTACGGATCGGGATGTTTTGGAGATTCGGATCGGTACTACTCAGACGTCCCGTCGCCGCAACGTCTTGGTTAAACGTTGTGTGCACTCGACCATGCTCATCCGCCTGCATCGGTAGAGTCTGGACGTAGGTATTTTGTAACTTTGTGAGCTCCCTAAATTGTTCGATGAGTTCGATGATTGGGTGTTGACCACGAAGTTTATCAAGCTCTTTTTGGCCGGTGCTATAGCCGGTTTTGCCTTTTTTGATCCCGAATGTCGGAAGCTGCAGTTTTGTGAACAAAACCTCCGCCAGCTGCGCAGGACTCGCGATATTGAACTCATACCCCGCCATCGAAAACATCTGCTGCTGGATATCGGCGATATCAGCAGTTAGTTTCGCGTCCATATCGGCGAGTTTTGTACTGTCCAGTTTGATACCGCGAAATTCCATTCGCGCGAGGACCGAAATGAGTGGAAAATCCATCGTCTGCGCAACGTTTTTGAGCTCGGGCAGCGCATCGAGCGCCTGGACTTGTTCATCGTAAACCGCCCACAGCGCGCTCATCGCAACGTGCGGATCGTCAGTCGAATCAAGGCCCGCAAGATCTGCGAGTGCGCGACTTTTGCGCAGTGGATTGAGCAAAAACGATCCTTGTGCTGTGTCGTGCACGACCGTTGGCAACTTCGTCGCACCAGCAGCGAGCAATCGTTTGAGCAATACCTTCGTATCATGCCCGACGATAGTCGCCTGTTCGAGAATCGGGAGTGCTTGCTCGAGTGTCAATTTCGCAGCTTTTCCACGCTCATGGCTGAGCCACAAATCATCGCCATCCGCCCACACGAGCAGTCGCGTCGCCATCAAAAGAGTCGCCTTCGCAGCCGACGGCGTCAGCTCCGTGACTGCTTCGATAGCCATGTCGGGCTGTGCCTCGGCTTCGACATCAGTCACGCGCATGTGCTCAGGAAGCTTGCGCAGCAATGACCGAAATTCGAGCTGTATAAGGAGTTTTTTGAGTTTTTCTGTGTCGAGATCGCGCACGTCCATCGCTGGTAGGTCGAGCGCCACCGGAGCATCAAACCACAACTGCGCAACTTCTTTGCTCATATACGCCGACGCTCGCCCCGCCTCTAATTTTTTGCGGACACTTTCTTTGATCGACGGCAAGTTGTCATAAATTCCATCGAGCGTTTCGAACTGTTGCAGCAGCGAAACGGCTGTTTTTTCGCCAACACCCGCGACGCCAGGGATGTTATCGCTACTATCGCCTTTGAGTGATTTGAGGTCGAGAAACTGATCGATCCGGATGCCATATTTTTGTTCAAACGCAGCAATGTCGAATTTTTCGATATTTGAAACGCCTTTTTTGAGTGCATACAAAAAAGTATTGTTATCGAGAATTTGCAGCGCATCGAGATCGCTCGTGATCAGATAAGTTTCGATATCGCCGTGCTGCTCGGCCTGACGATCAAGCGTCGCCATGATATCGTCAGCCTCGTAGTCGTCCAGTTCATACAGCGGCCACGAAAACGCCTCGAGCAGTTCGTGCAGTATCGGAATCTGCGCATAAAAATCCGCCGGCGCCGGTTTGCGCCCTGCTTTGTACTCCGGATATATTTCGAGCCGTTTGCGGATATTCGTTTTTGGTTTGTCCCACGCGACACAGACATAATCCGGTTTGATCGATCGCAGTAGCTCGAGCGCCATCGACGCAAATCCGAACACGCCACCCGTCGGCGTTCCATCCGCCGTCGAAAGATTTGGCATCGCATAATAGCCTCGATAAAACACGCTTTTGCCATCAATGATCACGAGTCGTTTCGTCATACTACTAGTATACGGTATCTGACGAACGAACCCAAAACTCCGCACCGTCTGCTACACTATATATATGACAGAATTACACACAGACGGTGCGAAAATTCTCGCTTTTGTCGGCCTCTCTGGTAGCGGCAAATCCGAAGCCGCCTCCTATCTCACCGAAAAAGGCTATCCAAAAGTATATTTCGGCGGCGTCATCCTCAGCGCGATGAAAGAAGCCGGCATCGAATGGACCGAAGCCAACGAAAAACAATACCGCGAGGAAATCCGAGAGCGCGAAGGCAAAGATTTCGTCGTCAAACGCATCATCAAAGAACTCCATGACCTCATCGACGCCGGCCAGCACCGCATTGTCGCCGACGGTCTCTACACCTGGACCGAATACAAAATGCTCAAACGGGAATTTCCTGGTGAACTCGTCGTCGCCGCTGTCGTTGCGCCGAAACGTCTGCGTCATCACCGCCTGACACTTCGCCCTGTTCGACCGCTAACAAACGAAGAGGCCAACCTACGCGATTGGGCAGAAATCGAAAACCTCGAAAAAGGCGGGCCTATTGCAATTGCCGATTATTTTCTCCACAATGATGGTGATGTTGCCGCGCTCCACAAAGCCGTCGATGCGCTCGCACACGAAGCAAAATTTTATTCATAAGGAGTCTCTATGGCGACATCATCGCACGGACAACCGACCGCTCCCCCAACACCAATTGCTCGCTCAACCGGCACCGTAACCGGTGTTATTGGGTTAGTTTTTGCGTTCATCGCACTCGCGCCGTTTGGCCTTGTGCTCTCGATCATTTCGACCGTCCAGGCATCCAAATCACAGAGCTCAAAAACCCTCGGCATCCTCGGAATTATCTTCAATTCCCTCGCCATCGTCGCGATGATTTTGGCCGTTATCTTTGGCACCGCGCTGTTTCGTTTCGGCATGGATGGCGTCGAAAAAGACCAACAAGCATTTGTCCAAATGATCAGCGACAAAGCGGAAGAATACCACAAAACCAATGGCAGCTATCCTGCATACGCCTCGGAAATTTCCGTCAAAAATGACACCTACTCTCTCGTCGAATACGCGCCCGTCGACGAAACGACAATCCAGTACGTTATGTGTGGCGAAGGCACTGGCGCGCGCATTTCCTACAAAAAATTACTCGCAGAACGCCCCACCACCTCATATCTCGGCGATGGCGCGAGTACCTGCTCTGATTTCTAGGATATTATTGTAGATATTCGTACAATTTCTTCGCGTCTTTGTGTTTGCGAAGTTTTGCAAGCGCCTTTGCCTCGATCTGGCGAATGCGCTCGCGCGTCACAGCAAATTCCTGACCAACTTCCTCGAGTGTGTGGCTTTTGCCATTTTCGAGCCCAAAACGCATTTTGATGATTTTTTGTTCGCGCTCAGAAAGTGCCGACAACACGCCCTGCACCTGCTCTTTCAGTAGCTGGCTCGATGCCGATTCCTCTGGTGTTGCGCTATCTTCGTCCTCGATGAAATCACCGAGCACCGAATCTTCATCCTCGCCATCTCGGCCCACACCAGCGTCAAGCGAGCTGATGTCTTGTTTGATTTTCATGATATATTCGACTTTGTTCACGCGTTGCTCTTTGGTCATGTTTTTTTCTTCGCCGAAGAGTTCCTGGGCCAATTCTTCATTCGTCGGCTCGCGGTTGAGCTCTTGTGTCATGCGGCGCTGGGTGCGCAGCAATTTGTTGATCGTCTCGACCATGTGCACCGGAATACGGATGGTACGCGCCTGGTCAGCGATCGCACGCGTGATCGCCTGGCGAATCCACCATGTTGCGTACGTGCTAAATTTGAACCCTTTGTCTGGGTCAAATTTTTCCACTGCGCGCAGTAATCCAGTGTGGCCTTCTTGGATCAAATCGAGAAAATCAAGTCCACGCCCCGAATATCGCTTCGCAATCGACACCACCAGGCGCATATTCGCCTCAGCCATTTTGTCTTTTGCGCGTTTGTCGCCCTTTACCACGCGCTGCGCGAGCGCAAATTCTTCGTCAGCCGTCAGCAGCGGAATCTTTCCAATTTCACGCAGGTGCAAACGTACAGAGTCATCCGAAATATCATCAAAATACTGCCCCGAATTCAGGATATCCTCAGGGGTGTCCTCCTCTTCCTCGAGTTCATCAATATCTGGTTCGTCGATATCCGGCACTACCACTTCTTCGTCTGGGTCTGGGCTTGTATTTTGCAATTGATCATCGTTTGCCACGTGCGATCTCCTTTATCAATCCATTTAGTTCGACGCGCAATGCTTCGGCGGCGGGCTCATCACCTGCCTCCTCGGCCACGCGAAGTTTTGTCGTTAATTCGTCTCGGGTTTGTTTCTTGTGTTCGTGTTCTACTTGCCGTAACAACCGTGCCATTTCATAGTAGCGATCATTTCCGTCCCACTCGGCGTAGCGTTGTTCAGCTCTCAATAGTACTATTTTTACATAGGTATCAAATTTTTGCAACACCTCTGATGTGTCGGTGATAGGGCGTTTTGGTAGTTTTGGAATCGTCCGCGCGAGTGCTTGGCGCGCTTCACCGTGAAATAGTGCCGGGTCGCTATGTGTCAAAAGTTCCGCGCATGCTTCATCGATCCGCGCGATCGCCAGTGCATTGTCCTCGTGAAGCTACTCCTCGTCTCGCTCACTCGACTGTGTTTTGACTGGTTTGAGCGGCACCGTTTCACGTGGCGATTGTGCAAGTTTCGCCTGCACCGCCTCGAGCGTCGTCCCTACCATTTCTGCGATCATGCGCTCATAATATTCTCGCTCGACCGGGTCCTGCAAACTTTTTACGACAGCCAGTCCCGCCGTCGTAAACGCCCGCTTCCCTGCCGCGCTCGACATGTCGACACGCCCTTGATACTGTTTCAGTACCCATTCCACCGCTGGAAGGGCTTGGTCAATCGCGCGTTTCCAGATGTTCGGATCAGCCTGAATCGCTTCGTCAGGGTCTTTGTACTCGCGCGGCAAACTGACGATTGTTAGCTCGACACCCACTTGCGCCGCAATCGCAATTGCACGCTCACTCGCCGCCACGCCTGCTTTGTCACCGTCGTACGCCAGTCGCACATCTCCCGTCAGCCGTTTGATCGCGCTCAGATGTCGCTCCGTCATCGCCGTCCCAGCGGTTGCCACCACCTCTTTGACACCGACCTGATGCGAACTCACTACATCGAGGTTCCCCTCGACCACCACCACGCGATCTTGTGTGCGAATCGCTTCTTTTGCCTGGCTCTGCGCAAAAATATGCCGGCCTTTGTCGTAGAGCAGTGTCTGGGGCGTATTAAGATATTTTGGCGCGTTTTCCACCTCACCAATGATCCGTCCCGTAAAGCCAATCACCTGCCCACTTGGGTCCATCAACGGCACCATCATCCGCCCACGGAACATATCGCCACCGTATCGATTGGTGAGCCCCGCGTCACTCAATTCGCGCGCCGAAAACCCACGTTTTTTCAACGTATTGACCAGCGCCTGCCCCGTGTCAGGCGCATAGCCGATGCGAAATTCCTCGACCACTGTCTTGCTCAGCGCCCGGTGCTTGAACACATATTCGAGCGCATGACGGTTGCGTAGCAAACACTGCTGGTAATAGCGCGCAGCGAGTTCATTGGCCTCGTGAAGTCGTTTTTTGCGCGCCGCAATTTGCTTGGCCTGCGCCGACTCAAAATCACTCAGCTCGACACCTGCTTTTCGCGCGAGATGCTCGAGCGCCCCGCGAAAATCCAGCCCCTCGACTTCCATCACAAATGCAAAGACATCTCCACCCTTGTTTGAGCTGAAATCATGCCAAATATTTTTGTCTGGACTAACAAAAAAACTCGGTGTTTTTTCGCCAGTAAACGGGCTCAACCCCTTGAAATTCCGCCCCGCACGCTTCAAGTGAACATACTCCCCAATCACATCTTCGATGTTGAGTCGTGAACGTACCTCCTCTTTTGCGTCCTGCATAAAACTATTATATCATCATTGACCCCTGTTATCGCTTGTGGTTAAATAGAAGCATATGAATCCTCAGGACCCCTATCGCCAATCACCCCAACAACCTGCGCAGACACAGGGCTACCAACAGCGGCCAAATCCTGCCCCACCGCAAGAAACCTGGCCACAGCCCTATGCCAACCCCGCAACGCCGCAAGTCGACTACCAGGGTGGCGTTTCCCAGGAGCAGCGCGCCGAATATTCGATCGACTACCTCAACCGCATCGCACCCCAAGAGCAAAAAACCGTCAACCGTGTTGCGATCATCGGGTTTATCGGCGGCATTGTCGCTGCAATTATTTTTGCCGTCGTGATCTTTTTCAGCACGCAGGCACCGAGCACGAATAATCAACTCCCAACGCTCGCCTCACGCGTCGAAACCCTCAAAACTGTCGCCAGCGAGCAGCAATCGCACCTCACTGAGACGCAAATTTCCGAGGCAAACGCCGCGCTCACCTCGACGCTCACCACCATGCACACCGAGCTGACCAAAACCATGGAACCTCGAAAAATCAAACAAAGCAAAAATTCCACCAAAGAAGAAGAGGCCTACCTCGCCGCCCTCAAAAAGACACTCGACGACGCCTACCAAAAAGGCACCCTCGACCGCACCTACACCACGCAGATGACCTACCAATTAACCCTCCTCAAAAGCCAAATCGCCAAACTCAATCGCTCGACTGCAAACAAAGAGCTCTCTGATTTTTGCGACACATCAATCAGCAACCTCAACAAAATTCTCGACACCTACGCCAAATTTGAAGCAACAAAATCGTAATTATTCGGTGACCAAACGGTAGCTCAAGCGTGCCAAATCTTTGACTTCGTCATCACTCAATTGCCCACTACAAATCACCGTGATCCAATGTTTTTTGTTCAGATGGTATCCTGGCAAAACCGTCTCGTACTTTTGTTGTAAATTTGACGACAGTTGCGGATCGCATTTCAAACTCACCCGCACCGGCTGACTACCCTCAGCGATCAGAGCGAACATTTTTTCTTCTTCGCCTGGGGCGTCCTTGTGTCCGACTTTGTACACCGCCGTTGTTTCGTCGAATGGATAATCTAGCCACGCGCCCGGCATGCTCAACAGATACGTTTCAAGCTCCTTGTGCGTCATGCCTTCACCTTTTTCAGGTAATATTCCAGCTCCTCGATGCTGCCGCGAATGTCATCGAGCGCGCGATGTTGTTCGGGTTTTGCAAATTTTTTGCCAAATTTTCCTTCCATCACGACTTTCCAGGCGCTGACATCGAGCATGCGGTAGTGCAAACGTTTTGCAAATTTCGGGAACCACTGGTCGATGAACTTGCGGTCCTGATGGATCGAATTCCCTCCAAGCAGCACCAGCCCCTCGTCGAAATGCTCGTCAAGAAACGCGATGAGTTCACGCTCCACCGCCGCCTTGGTTTTCTTGGTCGCTTTGTTTTGCGCGCGCCACTGATCCCGCGACACCCCACCCTCGCCGCTCCAACAGCTCTTGTTTTTGTCTAACCGCTCCTCGCTATGCTTGCTACCCCAGTGCACCGCGCCCTCATACGTCGCGATTTCTTTGAAATTCCAATCCGTCACGATCGCCGCAATCTCGAGCGGATAATCATTCACTGGGTCAAGCCCCGTCATCTCCATATCCACCCAGAGAATTTGTTTTGGTTTAAATGCTGGTTTTGTCATAGCTCTATTATACCACCCCTGTACGCGGGCCGACCAAGCAAACCATCCTGCACGCAGGTACAGGATGGTTTGCTATTCTTTACGACAGTATTAGTCTTTTTTCTTGTCCAAACGGTCGAGTTTGGCAAAATGGATCACCAGGTACACGACAAAAGCAGTTGCAGTCAGGGTGATGAGTGAGCTGACGACAGCGCCCCAGCCAAATGTCACGGCTTTTTCGCCGGCCTTAACAGTCCACGCGAGTTTACTCAGGTCAACACCCTGCGTCATCAGCGCGACGAGTGGGTTGATGAGTTGGTCGACAATCACTTTGACACTGGCACCGGCCGCGGTACCGATCGCCAAACCGACGGCGAGCCCGACCACACCTTGTTCACGAATGAAATTCATAAATCCAGAGCTCTGGCCCTTCGCAGCCTTTGCGACTGATTTGAGTCGTGCGGCCGCGACGAGTTTGCGATCCTCATCAGCGCGAATTGTCGCCTCTTTTTGGGGTGATACTGCTGGTTTTTTCTTTGCCATATATTCTCCTTTTTCTAGAGGTAGTATACTACATTTTCTCCGGCGCAACGATACCGAGGATCGCGAGACCCTCGCGCAAAATCGCCGCGTATCTCGACACAAGCGTGACACGACTGATCTCTTGCGGGTCACCTATGACGCGATTTTTTTCATAAAAACGATTAAACTCCTGCGCAAGTTCGTACATATAATTACAGATGTGATGTGGTGCAAATTCATCAGCCGATCGATCGACGACTTCTTGAAATTGCGTCATTTTTTGCACGAGCAGTCGCTCTGATTCGTTTAATTCATAGTCAAATAGCTTTGGTAATTCCTGCTGCGCAGACTTGCGCAAAATCGAGCGCGCCCGCGCATACGCATACTGGATATAAGGACCGCTGTTGCCCGTGAGCGAGACGGTTTCTTCCATGTCAAAGGCGATGTCGCCACCGATCCGATACTTCGCAAACGCATATTTGATCGCGCCGAGCGTCACTGCTTCGACAATCGATTCGTCCGTCACTACCGTGCGTACTTTTTCGCGCACCAAGTCGACGACGTCGATGCCGCGCGCGACATTGCCGAGCCGCGAGCTCATTTTTTTGCCATCAGCAAAGCGCACGGTGCCATTTGTGAGATGGGTCATCATGCCCGCGAGTGTCGGATCGAACGTCTCAGCCGCTGCAAACACCACACGCATGTACTCACGCTGATCATTCCCGGTAATGAGCACGCGGCGATCAAACTGATATTCCTCGCGCTCCATCCAAATCACGCCGATGTCTTTGGTCTCGTAGGTCGGCAAGCCCTTACTCGTGACAAACACGCGAGTGTGAAGGTGCTTTTTCTCGTCGCCCTCAAATACAATCGCGCCCTCAGACTCCTTCAAATTACCTTTCGCGAGCTGCTCGCGCACGATCTTCATGCCGACCGGCGCGGTACTACTCTCGGGATAGTAGCGCATCGAATCGACCTGGATGAGCTCATAAAACGCCTTAAAATAATCATAACTCCATTGGCGCGTCGTCCAATAAAGCTGGGCAAGCGACGACTCGTGGTCATTTGATTCGTGAAATCCGTAAACTGTTTTGTTGAGTTCATCAATGGCGGATTTTGCCTGCTCATCTTCCTCATACACACCAGCTCCGCGGACATAGCATTCGCTGATCCAGCGAGCCCGCGCAAACGGTGTCGCCTCGACCGTATCGAGCGCTTCTGGCGATTCTCCACCAAGCGTCGCAACCATGCCCCAGAGACATTTCGCAACATGCAGCCCGACATCACCACCAAAACTCGTCCGCGAGACCTTCGCGCCGGTTTTTTCGAGCAATTTACAGAGAATATCGCCATAAATCGTCTGGTAGAGATGCCCCGTGTGGAGCTCTTTGAACGCATTAGGGCAACTATATTCGACGACGAAATCTTGCCCCGTCTTGTGTGGTGCGAAAGGCTGCTCAAGCTGTTCGAGAAGCGCCTCTGAGCTCAGGGTCAGATTGATAAACCCCGGACCCGCGACCTGCACGTCAGCGAATTCGCCACTCTCTTGGAGTGCTGTAGCAAGCGTTTCGGCGATTTCGCGCGGATTTTTTTGCAGTGGTCGCGCCAATTGCATCGCAACATTCGTCGCAAAATCACCAAACTGCGGATCGGGTCGCTCGAGGGCGACCGTCACATCTTCGCTAAATTTCTCATTGACAATCGACGAAATTTTTTGTGCAAGTTTCTCCATATCACCTCTATTATATCAGAGGCGAGAAACGGAGCGAAATATTATAATTCGTAGCCCGATTCTTCGGGGACGAAATCTTCTTGACGATAGATCGAAACTGGGACGATGCCACGACTGTGCTCGTCTTCGAGCACGGCACGGAGTACATCCATGTCATCTTTGTTTAGTGTGTCGTCTGGTGTTTGTTTTTCTTCTGCCATATCGCTATATTAGCATATGCGGTATGAAATGTCAAATATCCTTCGGTCGTGCTGCCTTGATCAAACCAAAAAACAGCGGATGCGCACGCATCGGACGTGAACGAAATTCTGGGTGCGCCTGGGTCGCGATGAAATACGGGTGATCGTGCGCCTCGACGTATTCGACAAGCGTGCCATCAGGGCTCGTACCGCTAATTGACAATCCTCCGCGCTCGATCGCCTCGCGATACGTTTGGTTAACTTCGTAGCGGTGACGGTGGCGCTCAGTGACATCATCCGCGCCGTAGACCGAACGCGCCAAAGATTCCGGCGCGAGGTGCGCTGGATAATCACCCAGGCGCAGCGTACCACCAGTGCTCTCTTTGCCCTCTTGTCCAGGCATGATGTAGACGACGTCGTGAGGGGTCGCGGAGTCAAATTCTGTGCTGTTTGCATCCGCAAGCCCGCTTCTGCGCGCCGCCGCGATGACCGCCACTTGCAGTCCGAGACAAATCCCGAGGTACGGCACCTGGTGATCGAGTGCGTAGCGCGCCGCCGCGATTTTGCCCTCGACACCACGCGCACCAAATCCGCCCGGCACCAGCAGCCCATCGACCGCCGCGAAATCCTCTTCTGTCGCCGTTTCCGCATTGATCCACGTGATCGTCAGGTCGACGCCCTCACCCCATCCGGCGCTCTTGAGCGCCTCGAGCACACTGATATACGTATCTTCGTTGTCCATATATTTCGCGACCAGCCCGATCCGCACCGACTGCGCGTGTTGCGCTGTCTGCCGTGTGACGAGATTGTGCCACGGCCCGAGCTCTGGCACTACGCGATTGTCCGTAAATCGTTCGAGCAGCGGCATCAGCGAACTTGTCGCGACCTTTTCTGGGATCATAAATACGCTCGCAACATTTGGCATCATCAGGACATTTTCCTCTGGTACGCCGCCAAACATCGCGATCTTGCGCGCGATCGCCGATGGCGCTGGGTCGTCTGTACGCACGATCACCGCATCTGGCACGATACCAAATCCACGCAGATCGTTGAGCGCATTTTGTGCCGGTTTACTCTTGAATTCCTTGCTCGTGCCAATGAACGGCACATACACGACATGAATATACAACGCATTTTCACGGCCAATTTTGCTGCCAAATTCGCGAATAGCTTCGACAAAACTCAGCCCCTCGTAGTCACCGACCGTGCCGCCGATTTCGACGATATGTACATCACTACCGATGCTCGCTTCTCTGATCGCACGCTGGATCGAACCGGTGAGGTGTGGCACGAGCTGGATCGTTTTGCCGCCAAATTTGCCCGCACGCTCGTCGGCGATCAGATCACGTAGCAGCCGCCCCGAAAGCGTCGCGTTCTTTTGCGTCAGCTCGATATCGAGAAATCGCTCATAGTGCCCAAGGTCGAGGTCCGTCTCCGCCCCATCTTTGGTCACAAAACACTCACCGTGCTCCGCTGGATTTAAAAGACCCGCATCTACATTGAGATACGGGTCACATTTTTGTATCGAAACAGAGAGTCCTTTGGCCTGCAACACTGCACCGATGCTAGCCGCGGTAATTCCCTTACCTACCCCTGAGAGAACTCCCCCCGTCACTAAGATAAATTTTGTCCGTCTGCCCACGTTTGATTCCTCTTCCCTCGGATTCCATTATAGCACGCCTCGCTCTCCCCACGCTAGCTGTAGCATGTTGTAAAATATCACACACGCTACTGCTAGTGTGTACGCCTGGCTTACACACCTAGAATGTGCCTTTGTCACCGAAGAATATGCCGGTAGGTCGCCTGCCCCGACTCTGTATCGATACAGAGCATGTCGAGGTGTTTATACGACCCAATTCCAAACGAGCCCTTGATTCGGTACGAGCATCGATATGGCGCGGTTTTTGATCGTTCTAATGCAGCCGATATTTCCCTGCCACTATTCGAAGACGAGCTATATACCCCCTGAAAATTAATTGATTTCGCGTCAACAAACCCTTGAGAACACGTGTATTCTCCGCAATTATTAAATGTTGTATTTTTCACTACGCTACTCGCTTCCTCACGCGATATACTCCACGTCGAGAATGAGGTTGCTACACCGCGCTGAGCCGTATCGCTATCCTCTCCGGTACGGGCGGCTTGTTGCGGAAAATTCGATGTTTCCTCTCGGATGATCTTTGTAGCCTCGCTCGAGCGCCCATATGTCGCGACCAATACAACCACCACGCTGATGCTCATCAATACTGCTAGTATCGCCGCTAGTTTCTTCTTATTCACAATTCGATGCCCTCATTTCAAAGGATTTTGCCTTACCGTCAAGCTCGTCTTGATACTCTTTTTTATACATAGCCGCGTTAACTAGCTTGTCTGGTTTGAAATCATAAGTATTTACAATCTTATAGCAGCCTGGAGATATACGATCAACCCCAAACGCACCCATAGCAAATAGTATGTCCGGGTCACTGGCCGGATTTGGTTCGAATACCCTCGAATTGACACCGTCCTTCTCTATTTTGTTTAGAAACGCCCTAAAATCTGCACTTTTTTTCAAGAATTCCCAATCAATGCGTGCCGGCTTCCCAGTTGCATCATAGTAATGACTTAGGAGCTCATAGCCATACAACTCACCAACTCTGTATTTAATAAATAATTCCTGCTCATTCGTTTCATGGTCGCTGGAACCGCATTTATCTATTCCAGGTGTATATCCATTAACCCCCGTATTGACAAAAGCATTTGGGATACTCGTTCCATTATCGAGCTTTTCCCAAACTTGAGAACTTGTGCCCAGGCTATTACTGACTTCTTGTCCATCATACTCACAGGCAATACTCACTATATTTCCCTCAGCCAAAACTTCACCTATTTTTTCAGAGGTGAGATCGGCATTTTCACGAGGGTAAACACCGCCGTATTCTCCTGTAAATGCAATAGGGTACTGATGAGGTCCGTCTGGGGCAGCACTAGCAGGGGATGTTGGGCTAGCCATAAAAAATATAGCACAGGCACCAATCCCACCTAAAACCCGACGCGCATCAATTAGACGATTACGCTTTAGCTTTTCAGAATCAATTGACACAACAACTTCCTTCCACCCGTAGTATACAGAGATAGCCTGCTGGTGTCTACGCGTAAAATATCACACACGCTACTGCTAGTGTGAGCGCCCAATCTGAAGGGCCATAGATAGCACGAAAGTCCCGGGGCATGACTATTGTCACCGGCCCCGGGGACCTGTATCGATTAGGGTGCTATTTCGGCTCGTCTTCGCCGCGGTCAGCGCTTGGGCTTTGGCCGTCTTCAGGGCCGGTGCCTTTGAGTGTACCTTCGGCGTTGCCAGCGTTGACTTCGTAGCTGGTGTTGGTGCTTTCAAAGAAGTTCACCAGCTCGTAGGTGTCATTGGCCGCGGCCATCCATTTCGCAGGGTTAGAGACATTGTATTCTGGCTCAAATCCAAGCTCTTCGAGGCGGCGATCAGTCAAATATTTGACATATTGGTTGATGTAGTCGGCGTTGAGACCGAGGATGCCATTTGGCAAGAGCGCCTTGTTGTACTCTTCTTCCATCGTGACGCCATCGAGAATCATTTGGCGGATTTCTTCGGCAAATTCAGGGTCCTGGAGGTCTTCGTTTTCTTGCATCGTGGTGAGAATCAAGTTGATGCCAAATTTGAGGTGAAGTGATTCGTCGCGCACGATCCAGTCGATGAGGCTACCGAAGTTACGCAAGAGATTTCGTTGTCGGAACGACAACGCAACCATGAACCCACTGTAGAACCAAATTCCCTCGAGAATGATGTTATAGGCAACCATATTGCGGATGAAATCTTTTTTGCCTTCGGTCGTCGTAATGTCGAGCGTATCCTCAGTCATACGCTTGATAAATTTGGTCTCGAACTCTTCCTTGCGCGCCATTTCCGGCACCGTCACGTGTGCTTCGTACGCGGCGTCGCGGTCGATCGGGAACGTATCGAGGACGTATTCGAACGCCATACAGTGGTTGGCCTCTTCCCACATCTGTTTTGCGAGGTAAAGATGCGCCTCGGCTGCGTTGACGTACGGATAGACGCCAAACGCCAGCGCTTTGTTCACGAGCAGCTCATTTGGGTTGAAATAGCTCATGAGGAACGTCACGGCGTGGCGCTCTTCGTCGCTCATTTTTTCCCAGTCAGCGAGATCCTGCGCGAGCTGGATTTCGTTCGGAAACCACGTGTTTGCGACCGCCTGATCATAGAGATCCATCGCCCATTGATACTTGATTGGCTTAAGCAACAGTCCGTCCTGGACACCTGCACCTAAAATTCCTGCCATACTTACCTCTTTCGTTTATGTCTCATAATCTACCTATCATTATCACAGCCACGCGCATCTGTGGCTGTGAAAAAAATCGCAATTTCTACAGCTCAGACGACATCATGCGCTCGAGCGCGACGGCGTCAGCAGCACGATTTCCGAGTTCGACTTTCGTTGTAGGATCTACAACAATAGATGTTCGCTCTGGATACACTGGTTGCTCGCGGTATGATTCAACGATCGTGCCACCAGGTCCAATCGAAAACTTTTTTTCAGGATGCTGCGCCGATAGTGCGGCGAGAATTTCCTGATCCTCGAGCGGGCGACCATATGTGTGGATAAATTCCATTACTGGCACCCCTCGCACATCGTGAGGTCGGCTGGGTCGATCGGCGCCGCGACTTCACCGCGCTGCGCGGCTTGTTCGTTTGCAGTTGTCTGCGCTTCTTCCATTGCGTCAGAGATCGCTTTGAGTTTTTCTTCGAGTGTCATGTTGTCGTTTAAAATAGTTGATGCGTTCATTGTATTTCCCTCCTATACACTTTGTTTTTTCGCAAATCCGAACCCAACTTTTTTGGCGCCGGAATTTTTGGCAATATCTTCGGTTTTGTTCACGCGCGTCGTGCTCTGTTCGGCCTGGTGGCGTGGTTTCATATGCAGATAGTACGTCGTTTTGAGACCGCGTTTCCACGCCTCCATGTAGACGTGCTCCATGTCGTCGACACTGCGGCTCTCGAGGTACATGTTGCGGCTGATTGCCTGGTCGACCCATTTCTGCGCTCGTGTCGCGACTTCGATGAAGGCCAGCGGTGAGAGTTGGAAACAAGTCTTGTACACGTCTTTGAGGTGTTGCGGCACGACGTCGATGTTTGTCAGGTCGCCTTGTTCGACGAGCAGCTGGTCTTTGACTTCTTCCCAGAGGTCGAGCGCCTTGAGGTCGCGGACGAGGTTGGCGTTGACTTCGAGGAATTTGCCATTCAGCGTGCTGCGCGAGAAAATCTGGCTAAATTGCGGATCGATCCCCGGCGTCGTGCCGGCAACGTGCGCGATGTTCGCAGTTGGCGCGACCGCCATCAGGGTTGCATTGCGCATGCCTTTGGTCGTCTTCTTACGAAGCGCGTCCCAGTCGAGACGTTTTTTGCGCGTGACATCGACTTTAACTTTGCGGTCTTTTGCCTGGATGTCGACGAGGTCGATTGGCAATAGCCCTTTGCTCCAGCCGCTTCCTTTGAAATCTGGGTAGCTGCCTTTTTGTTTGGCAAGCTCGGCGCTTTCGTCGATGGCGTAGTAACTGATGTATTCGGCGAGTTGGTCCATCGTGTCGTAGGCTTCTTCGCTTTCGTAGCTAAAACCGAGTTTTTCGACGATATCGGTGAAGCCCATGATGCCGAGGCCGAGTGCGCGCGTGGTCTGGATGCTGTGCAGCGCTTCAGGAATCGGCGTGTCAGTGATATCACAGAGGTTGTCGAGCTGGCGGATGGCGCTGCGCGTCGCGACTTCGAGGCGATCCCAATCCCATGTTTTTGTCTCGAGATCGAGAAATGCGCTGAGATTGATGCTGACGAGATTACACACAGAGATGTTTTTGCTGTCGTTTGGCAGTGTGATTTCGGTGCAAAGGTTCGATGAGTGGATGGTGCTCATGTTGTTGTTGAGCGCGCGGAGATTGATCGAATCTTTCCAAGTGATCCACGGGTGACTGCTTGCCTGCAAACGGATCAGAATCTGGCGCCACTGCTGACGTGCTGGCGTTTTTTCGAATGTGCGCAATTTGCCCGCCTCGGCGAGTTTGACGTATTCTGCGTAGCGCTTGCTAAACGCCTCACCGTACAGCTCCGACAAATCAGGCGTCTCAGCTGGATCGAACATATACCAGTCCTGCTCTTTGAGGACACGTTTCATGAATTCGTCAGAGATGTAGACGGCGATATTTGCAAAACGCGTGCGGTAGTATGGGTCTCCATTGTTTTCACGCAGATCCATGAACTGTGGAAAATTCAGGTGCCAGTTTTCCATATAAATCGCTGCTGCGCCCGCTTTTTTTCCCTTGCGGCTCACCGCAAAGAGCGCCGTGTCAATCATTTTCATAAATGGCAGTGGACCGGTCGAAACTGTATTCGTCGTTTTCACCGGGCTGCCCGCCGCGCGGAGTTTGTTCATGCTGATACCGATACCCCCAGTGCCTTTGGCGATCCACATTGTGTCGCGAACCGATTTTGCGATCGATTCCATGTCGTCCTCGACGTCGATGACGAAACAGTTGCTAAGCTGCGGGAACGAGCCACCAGCGTTCACACGGGTACTACCGCCCGGAAGATATTCGAGTCGGCTCATGTGCTCATAAAAATCAAGTGCTGCCGCCGTCGGGTCTTTTTCATTGAAACTCAGTCCCATCGCAATACGCATGTGGGTGTACTGTGGCGTCTCGATCGGCTGGCCATTTTGTTTGCGTAGTGCGTAGCGGTTTTTGTTAGTGATCACACCGAGGTATTTGCTGAGGTTGTCGCGCTCTGGGGCGAGTGCAGCGGCGAGTTTTTTGAGATCAAATCGTTTTGTCTCGGCCATACGTTTGTCGAGCAGCCCATCACGCACCGCTTCTTTGATATAGACCGGAAAATGCTTTGCATGCAGTTTTTTGAGCTCTTCGTCAGTCGTGTAGTCGCCGAGGATATTTTTGTAAATATTTTTGAGGAGCAAACGCGCCGCGATCGTATCAAAATCTGGATCGTCTTTGACGTTTTGGAGCGCCGTATGAATGACCGCCTCGTCGAGCTGTTCACTCGTGATGCCGTCAAAAAGCGTCAGCTGCAGTTCGGTCGCGACCTGCACGACTTTTGAAATCTGATCTGGCAGCCCCTCGCTCGCTTTGACGAGTGCGAGATTGATTTTGTTCGCGTCAAACGGCTCTTTTGTGCCGTCGCGCTTCACGACATGAATCGTACTCATATATTCCCCTCTTTGTTGACTGTTAGGTAGCACCTTCATCCGACACAACACCTCCCTTAAAGCGTTGTAAAATCGACCACAAGAACACGCTCACCTCAACGTGAACTAGCTTTACGATAATCTTGCGGTGGTGTCTATTTTGCTGAACTACTACACATGTAGTGTCTGTACATAAATATAACCACTATATATGCCGTTTTCAAGCCTTTTTGCCATGTATTTTTTACAATCCCACGCCCAACACCTTAGCCTGATGTAGTATTTTTTGCTACATACAGCGAAATACTTTTTTACTCATCCTTTTATGGCGCGTTTTTGCCCGCTGATGACCTCTGCTATACTGAAAAGATGGATACAATTATCTCGATCAAACACTTTACGATGCGCTTTGGCGCCACAGAAGTCATCCACGATCTCAGCTTCGACGTCAAACGCGGCGAGACATTTGGCTTCCTCGGCAGCAACGGAAGCGGCAAAACCACGACGATCCGTGCCCTGCTCGGAATCTATGAGCCAACTGGCGGCGAATTACTGATTGACGGCGAGCCGTACTCTGTCAGTAGCGGCGTCAAACTCGGCTATCTTCCTGAGGAGCGTGGGTTGTACAAAAAAGAATCTGTGATCGACGTTATGACGTACTTTGGCCAGCTCAAAGGTATGACGCGAACTGACGCCAGAGAGAAATCGTTGTCATTTTTACAACGAGTGAAATTGGCGGACAAAGCAAACGTGCGAATCGACAAATTGAGTGGTGGTCAGCAACAAAAAATTCAGCTTGGTATCACGGTGATGGATGATCCAGAATTGCTTATTCTCGATGAACCAACCAAAGGATTTGACCCAGTCAACCGACGCCTGCTCATGGATATTATCGAGGAGCACCAAGCTCGCGGCGCGACCGTCGTGATGATTACCCACCAGATGGAGGAGGTCGAGCGCCTGTGCGACCGCGTGGCGCTACTGCGCGACGGCAAAGCGTACGCCTATGGCACCGTCGCCGAGGTGAGAAAAAAATTCGGCGGCAAATCGCTCGATGATATTTTCTTAGCAGTATATGGTGACGAAAACGAAACGGAGGAAAACTAATATGCGCCGACCACACAACCTCGGCACGGTGATTCGATTTGAAGTTGTCCGTGCACTGAAGAAAAAATCGTTTTGGATCATGGCATTTGGATTCCCACTGATGTTTGGGCTGATTTTTGGGATTATTTTTCTCTCAAACAAAACAACCAATAACGCCGCCGAAGACCTCAGCAAACAACACTTTTCGATCCAGTATACCGACGATTCTCATCTATTGAATCCGACGCTCGTCGCGGCTATGAAAGCGACACCTGCGGCGTCGAAAGAGGCGGCAATCAAGGCGGTTGAACAGGGGTCGCTCGATGCGTATTACTATTATCCGACGGACGTGAGCAAGGCGCCGATCGAGGTCTATGGCCGCGACGTGAGCTTGTTTGAAAACGGGCGGTACGAGGGCGTTGCGACGAATCTGCTCTCGATGTCGGTCGAGACGTCGGTGAGCCCCGAAATCAAGACGATTGTCCAAGGGAAAACAGAGGTCAAAACGACGGTTTATCGCGACGGCAAACCGTACGATGCGTTCAAGCAAATGATTTTTCCGGCGGTATTTTTGGTCCTGTTTTATTTCCTGATCAGCTTTTTTGGCAACCAGATGCTCACCAGTACCACCGAGGAGAAAGAAAATCGCGTGATCGAGATGATCCTGACGACGATCGAGGCGCGCACGCTGATCATCGGCAAAATTATCTCGCTGGTGCTGCTCTCGATGATCCAGGGGTTGTTGGTGATTTTGCCGGCGCTGATTGGCTACATTCTCTTCCACGATAGTCTCAAACTCCCAGCACTCGATCTGTCATCAATTCCGTTCGATCCGTTCCGCGTCGGGATGGGTGCGGTGATTTTCATTGCGAGCTTCATGCTGTTTACCGGTCTCATGGTGGCGATCGGTGCTGCCGTGCCGACCGCAAAAGAAGCCGGTGGTTTCATCGGGCTCATCATGATGCTGATTTTTGGACCACTCTACGCAGCAAGCCTCTTCGTCTCGAGCCCTGAGAGCCCGCTCGTGCGCGGCCTGTCGCTCTTTCCCTTCACCGCGCCAATCCCGCTGATGCTACGCAATGCCCTGGGCAACCTCGCACCGTGGGAATACGCCGTGGGGATAGCGCTGCTCATCATTTTTGGCATCATCACGATGCTGATCGCTGTGCGCATTTTCCGCTTTGGCGCCCTCGAATACTCACGAAAATTGAGTGTCAAAGAGATTTTTGGGAGGAAATAGTATGAGCAAGCAACATCAAAACACAAATTATCAAACGTAGAATTACAATTGCGCTTCCTGTGGGCGGTTGTAGTCATTGCTATCATCGTTTTCACCGTTCAATTTCTCTCTTTCCAGCTCGAAGTCAGAGGCAGGTTCGGCACCAATGAGATCTACTCAGTGCAATCACAATACCTCGAGGACAAACAAAATTTCTGCCACGAACGCTCGGTCATCCCCTGTAGCGACGACGAGATCTGGAAATGGAACGACGCCCATCCAAACGACACATTCGAGGCCAAAAGCCTGAATGACCCCAGTTGGTCTACTAAATAACTCTCGCCCTTTCGATTCCATCGAAAGAAAATTTCCCAACGGACAAGCCCGTCGGGGAATTTTCCCTGCCGCAATTCTACAACCGATCTCGAACCCATTTTCTCGCAAAAGTCTGAAAGGCGGGCGGGGCGACGCCCCGCCTAGCCGAAAAACCCACCTCCTTGTGCATTATTTTTTAGAGATTTCCCCCGCCGAG